>NZ_JAVYJH010000004.1:0-274079 GCF_032621685.1 Pseudomonas sp. zfem002
GGAACCACCTGATCCCATCCCGAACTCAGCAGTGAAACGACGCATCGCCGATGGTAGTGTGGAGCTTCTCCATGTGAGAGTAGGTCATCGTCAAGATTCAATTCCGAAACCCCTATCTGCTGATGCAGGTAGGGGTTTTGTCTTTGCGTGATATCACTTCCTTTTCGGTGCCGGCTCTCGTGGCGTTCCCACAAATCAGAGCAAGAGCACTAGAATAGAGCCCGACGCCGTTACTCAGAATTTTCCTATGTCCGACCCTGTTGATTCCCGGCCCCTCGCGAACCTGCCGCTGGATGAGTTGGTGGCGTGTCACGAGTGCGACCTGCTGATGCGCAAGCCGGTGCTCAAGCGGGATGAGAAGGCTCATTGCCCGCGTTGTGGCTATGAGCTGTATGCCCACCGACACAACGTAGTGCATCGCAGTCTGGCCCTGGTGCTGGCTGCTCTGATGCTCTACGTCCCGGCGAACTTCTTGCCCATCATGCAGCTCCATTTGCTGGGGCAAAGCGCCAACGACACGGTATGGAGCGGTGTGCTGGGTCTGTATGACTCCGGCATGCGTGGCGTTGCGGTGGTGGTGTTCCTCTGCAGCATGGCTATCCCGTTGCTCAAACTGCTGTGCCAGTTTGCGGTGCTCTTGAGCATTCGCTGGAATATCGGCAGGAGCTATGGATTGCTGCTCTATCGTATTTATCACCACCTTCGCGACTGGGGCATGCTCGAGGTCTACTTCATGGGGGTGCTGGTTGCGATCGTCAAGTTGGTGGACCTGGCGGAGCTTAGCCTTGGCCTGGGTCTGTTGTGTTTTATCAGTCTGTTGCTGGTCCAGGTGTGGTTGGAGGTGGTGATGTCGCCACACCAGATCTGGGTGGCATTGTCAGGAGAAGATCCACATGCGGGCGATTGATGCCGGAATCCTGATTTGCTGCGAGTGTCATGAGCTCAACCGGCAAGAGCCTGGCGCCACGGCGCAAACCTGTACACGGTGCGGTGCCATCGTGCATGCGCGTCGGCCGAACAGTCTCGTCCGGACCTGGGCGCTGCTGATCACCGCGGCGATTCTCTACATTCCCGCGAACGTGCTGCCGATCATGACCGTCAGTGCCTTGGGCCAGGGTAGCCCTGACACCATCATGTCCGGTGTCATCACCCTGTTGAAGCACGGCATGCTGCCGATTGCCGCGGTGGTGTTCATCGCCAGTATCCTGGTGCCGACCTTCAAGCTGGTCGGCATCGCTTTGCTGCTCTATTCAGTGCAGCGTCATCAACCCTTGTCTGCTCGCCAACGTATCCTGATGTATCGTTTCATCGAGTTCATCGGGCGCTGGTCGATGCTGGACATCTTCGTCATCGCCATTCTCGTGGCAGTGGTGAATTTCGGGCGCATCGCCAGTGTCGAGGCCAATCTGGGGGCGGTTGCCTTTGCCAGTGTGGTGATACTGACGATGCTCGCAGCAGTAACTTTCGATCCCCGACTGATCTGGGATAACACGGAGTCGGACGACGACCATGAGTGATGATTTGCCTACGGCGAGAACCCGCCCAGCCTCGAACTGGTCGGCTATCTGGATTTTGCCCCTGATCGCGCTGGTGATCGGTGGCTGGCTTGGCTGGCAAGCCTACCGGGATTCCGGCGTGAACATCGAGGTCCGCTTCCAGAGCGGCGAGGGTATCGTCGCCAACAAGACCGAAGTGGTCTACAAGGGCATGCCGGTGGGCAAGGTCAAGCACCTGGTGCTGGATGCCGAGGGCAGCAATACCGGGGTGATCGCCACCATCGAGATGAATCCCGCGGCGGAGCCGCACCTGTTGACCAACACCCGCTTCTGGCTGGTCAAGCCCAGTGTGAGCCTGGCCGGTATCACCGGTCTGGAGACTCTGGTTTCCGGCAACTACATTGCGGTCAGTCCCGGCGATGGCGAGCCGACCAAACGCTTCGTCGCCTTGCCGGAGGCGCCGCCGCTGTCCGATAGCGAGCCGGGCCTCCACGTGACCCTCAAGGCCGATCGACTGGGCTCACTGAACCGTGATAGCCCGGTGTTCTACAAGCAGATCCAGGTCGGCCGGGTGAAGAGCTATCGCCTCGCTGAAGATCAGGGCACCGTGGAGATCAAGGTCTTCATCGAACCGGCCTATGCATCCCTGGTGCGTAAACATACGCGCTTCTGGAATGCCAGCGGTGTCAGTGTCGATGCCAGCCTGTCCGGGGTGAAGATCCACAGCGAGTCGCTGGCCAGTATCGTCGCCGGTGGTATCGCGTTCGCTACCCCGGAGCATCGCAAGGACAGCCCGCCCACTGATCCGAGCCTGCCGTTCCGTCTGTTCGAGGACTTCGACGCGGCCCAGGCCGGTATCCGGGTGAAGGTCAAACTGAGCGATTTCGAAGGCCTGCAGGCGGGTCGTACGCCGGTGATGTACAAGGGGATTCAGGTTGGCACATTGAAGGCGCTGAAGGTCGAATCCGATCTGAACAGCGCCATGGCCGAGCTGACCCTCGATCCATTGGCGGAAGACTACCTGGTCCAGGGCACCCAGTTCTGGGTGGTCAAGCCATCGATTTCCCTGGCCGGTATCACTGGCCTGGAGGCCCTGGTCAAAGGCAACTACATTGCCGTGCGTCCTGGCGACAAGGGCGCGGCACCACAGCGTGAGTTCGAAGCCAGGGCCAAGGCGCCACCCCTCGATCTGAAAGCGCCGGGCCTGCACCTGGTGCTGTTCAGTGACAACCTCGGTTCGCTGGAGGTCGGCAGTCCGATTCTCTATCGCCAGGTGAAGGTCGGTACCGTGCAGAGCTACCAGTTCTCGCGCAAACACCAGAAGCGCCTGCTGATCGGTGTACACATCGAGCCGGAGTACGCTGGTCTGGTCAACGGTTCCACACGCTTCTGGAATGCCAGTGGCATCACCCTGACGGGAAGTTTGTCGGGTATCCAGATCAAGAGTGAATCGTTGCAGAGCCTGATGGCGGGCGGCATCTCCTTCGATACGCCAACGCCGAACGTTGCGCTCAAACGGCGTATTCCGACTTTCCGTCTGCACGAAAATCAGGAAGCGGCGAACCTCTCGGGTATCCCGATCACCATCAGGGTGGCAGATGCCGATGGCTTGAAAGTGGGAACGCCGATTCGCTTCAAGGGGCTGGATATTGGCAAGGTGGAAGGCGTCGACCTGAGTGCCGATCTGCAATCCGTGCTGCTCAAGGCGCGTATCACGGAGGTGCCGGAGCGCATCGCCCGGGTTGGTACGCAGTTCTGGGTGGTCAAGCCGGCGCTGGGCATCGTCAAGACCGAGAACCTGGCGACACTGGTCACCGGTCAGTACCTGGAGGTGCAACCGGCGGCGGTCAACAAAGGGCCGCAACGTGATTTCACCGCCTTGCCCGAGGCGCCCGAGGTCATTGGTCCGCCCGAAGGCCTGGCCTTGACGTTGAGCGCGGCGCGGCGTGGTTCGATCAAGGCGGGGGTGCCGGTTACCTATCGCGAGATTCCCGTTGGCAAGGTTACCGGCTTCGAACTGGGCCAGACCGCCGACCGGGTGCTGATCCATGTCCTGATCGAGCCACGCTATGCGTCTCTGGTGCGTGGTGGTAGCCGCTTCTGGAACAGTAGTGGCTTCGGCTTCGAGTTCGGTCTGATCAAGGGCGCGACGATCCGCACTGAGTCCCTTGAAACCCTGATCCAGGGCGGTATCGCCTTTGCCACGCCGGATGGCGAGCAGATGGGCAAGCCGGCGCTGCCGCAACAGACCTTCGCCCTGTTCGACAAGGCGGAGGAGGAGTGGCTGCAATGGGCGCCGAAGATACCTCTCGGTAAATAGAAAAAAGGCCCGGGTGAGTGATCACCCGGGCCTTTTTCTTTGGTGCTGCAGCAACGAATCGCGGTCAATAAAAAACCGACCCTAAGGTCGGTTTTTCAACAACAAGCTTGTCGCTTAGGCAGCAGCTTTCAGCGCCTTGATGTGGCCATTCAGACGGCCTTTATGGCGAGCAGCCTTGTTCTTGTGGATGATACCCTTGTCGGCCATACGGTCGATTACAGGTACAGCCAGGATGTAAGCAGCTTGCGCTTTTTCGGCGTCTTTTGCGTCGATGGCCTTGACTACATTCTTGATGTAGGTGCGGACCATGGAACGCAGGCTGGCGTTGTGGCTGCGACGCTTCTCAGCCTGTTTTGCACGTTTTTTGGCGGAAGGTGAGTTGGCCACCGTCGAGCTCCTCGAAAGACTTGGTAAATAGCAAACAAAATAGGCCGCGAATCATGCCGATGAGTTGACCGGTTGTCAAGGCCATGGACGGGGTTCCGCCCAGTGGTCAATCTCTCCATCGGGATGATTCCCTTCTGGTGCACGACCTGTAAACTCGGGAGCTTTTGCGCTGCCTGTTTTGCGCGGCGCGCATTATTGCATATCCGGATGACATTCGGCCTGCACTTCATCAAACGGCGTGAAAAACTTTCGATGAATCTCCTCAAATCCCTGGCTGCGGTCAGCTCCATCACCATGGTGTCGCGGGTGTTGGGTTTTGTCCGTGACACCATCCTGGCGCGGATTTTCGGCGCCGGAGTCGCCACCGACGCCTTCTTCATCGCCTTCAAGCTGCCCAACCTGCTGCGCCGGATCTTCGCCGAAGGTGCGTTTTCCCAGGCGTTCGTGCCAATCCTCGCCGAATACAAGACCCAGCAAGGCGAGGAGGCCACGCGGACGTTCATCGCCTACGTTTCCGGCCTGTTGACCCTGGTCCTGGCGCTGGTCACCGCCCTGGGCGTGCTGGCTGCGCCCTGGATCGTCTGGGCCACGGCGCCGGGTTTCGTCGACAGCGAGGAGAAATTCCAGCTGACCACCGACCTGCTGCGGGTGACCTTTCCTTATATATTGCTGATTTCGCTGTCGTCCCTGGCCGGCGCGATCCTCAATACCTGGAACCGCTTCTCGGTCCCGGCCTTCGTGCCGACCCTGCTCAACGTTGCGATGATCTTCTTCGCGCTGTTCCTGACCCCGTACTTCGATCCGCCCGTGATGGCCCTGGGCTGGGCCGTGCTGGCGGGCGGCCTGCTGCAGTTGCTGTATCAACTGCCGCACCTGAAGAAGATCGGCATGCTCGTACTGCCGCGGGTGAACCTGCGCGACACCGGGGTCTGGCGAGTCTTGAAACAGATGCTGCCGGCGATTCTCGGGGTATCGGTCAGTCAGATCTCGTTGATCATCAACACCATCTTCGCGTCGTTCCTGGTGGCCGGTTCGGTGTCCTGGATGTATTACGCCGACCGCCTGATGGAGCTGCCATCCGGGGTACTCGGTGTGGCACTGGGCACCATCCTCCTGCCGACCCTGGCCAAGACCTACGCCAACAAGGATCGCCAGCAGTATTCGCAGATTCTCGATTGGGGCCTGCGCCTGTGCTTTCTCCTGGTGCTGCCGTGTTCCCTGGCCCTGGCGATCCTCTCCGAACCGCTGACCGTGGCGCTGTTCCAGTACGGCAAGTTCAGTGCCTTCGACGCGCAGATGACCCAGCGCGCGCTGATCGCCTACTCGGTGGGTCTGCTCGGCATCATCATGGTCAAGGTCCTGGCGCCCGGCTTCTATGCCCAGCAGAACATCCGTACGCCGGTGAAGATCGCCATTTTCACCCTGGTGTCCACGCAATTGCTCAACCTGGTTTTCATCGGCCCCCTGCAGCATGCCGGCCTGGCCCTGGCGATCAGTGTCGGTGCCTGCCTGAATGCCGGGCTGTTGTTCTGGAAACTGCGCCAGCAGCGCCTGTTCGAGCCACAGCCGGGCTGGACCGGCTTCCTGGTCAAGCTGGTGGTCGCCGTACTGCTGATGTCCGCCGTGCTGCTGGTCGGCATGCATTTCATGCCGCTCTGGGCGGACGGGCAGATGCTGATGCGCTTCCTGCGCCTCGGCGCATTGATCGGCGCTGGCATCGTGACCTATTTCGGCAGCCTGTTCCTGTTCGGCTTCCGCCCCCGGGACTTCGCCCGCAAGGCGCTGCACTGACGGACGGCGCGGGCCGGGCGTCGGTTTTGCACAATCGGCGTCCCGGCATCGCGCTGCTGCCTGTCGTCAGCGCCCGGGTGTGGTTATAATCGACCACTTTATGAGCAAGAAGCGCGTTATGCAGCTGGTTCGAGGCCTTCAAAACCTTCGCCCCCGGCACCGGGGCTGCGTTGCTACTATCGGCAACTTCGACGGAGTTCACCGCGGTCACCAGGCCATCCTGGCGCGCCTGCGTGAGCGAGCGGCGGAGCTGGGCGTGCCCAGCTGCGTGGTGATTTTCGAGCCACAGCCGCGCGAGTATTTCGCCCCGCAAAGCGCTCCGGCGCGACTTGCACGACTGCGGGACAAGGTCGCCCTGCTCGCCGCCGAAGGCGTCGACCGGGTCCTGTGCCTGGCCTTCAACCAGCGTTTGAGCAAGCTCAGCGCCGACGAGTTCGTCGAGACCATCCTGGTCGACGGCCTCGGCGTGAAGCATCTCGAAGTGGGTGACGACTTCCGTTTCGGCTGCGACCGTCTGGGTGATTTCGTCTTCCTGCAGAACGCCGGCCAGCGCCACGGCTTCACCGTGGAGGCGGCGCAGACCGTCGAGCTGGATGGCCTGCGGGTCAGCAGCACCCAGGTCCGTGATGCCCTGGCCGCCGCGGATTTCGCCCTGGCCGAGCGTCTGCTGGGGCGGCCGTTCCGCATCCGCGGGCGGGTCCTGCACGGCCAGAAGCTGGCCCGGCAGTTGGGTACGCCGACTGCCAACGTACAACTCAAGCGTCGCCGCGTGCCGCTGAGCGGGGTGTACCTGGTCAGTGCGCAGGTCGATGGCAAGGTGTGGCCGGGTGTCGCCAACATCGGCGTGCGCCCGACCGTTGCCGGCGACGGCAGCGCTCACCTGGAAGTGCATTTGCTGGATTTCGCCGGTGATCTCTATGGCCGGCGCCTGACGGTGGAATTCCACCACAAGCTGCGCGACGAGCAGCGCTTCGCCTCCCTGGAGGCGCTCAAGTCGGCGATCGATGCGGATATCGCCGCCGCACGTGCCCATTGGCACGCTCAACCGCTAACGAAGAGCCTGAAATGACCGACTATAAAGCCACGCTAAACCTTCCGGACACCGCCTTCCCGATGAAGGCCGGCCTGCCACAGCGCGAACCGCAGATCCTGCAGCGCTGGGACAGTATTGGCCTGTACCAGAAGCTGCGCGAAATTGGCCAGGATCGTCCGAAGTTCGTCCTGCACGACGGCCCGCCCTATGCCAACGGCAAGATTCATATCGGTCACGCGCTCAACAAGATTCTCAAGGACATGATCGTCCGCTCCAAGACCCTGTCCGGCTTCGACGCCCCGTACGTCCCGGGCTGGGACTGCCACGGCCTGCCGATCGAGCACAAGGTCGAGGTCACCCACGGCAAGCACCTGACCGCGGACAAGACCCGCGAACTGTGCCGTGCCTACGCCGCCGAGCAGATCGAAGGGCAGAAGGCCGAGTTCATCCGCCTGGGCGTGCTGGGTGACTGGGACAACCCGTACAAGACCATGAGCTTCGCCAACGAGGCCGGCGAGATCCGTGCCCTGGCCGAGATGGTCAAGCACGGCTTCGTGTTCAAGGGGCTGAAACCGGTCAACTGGTGTTTCGATTGCGGTTCGGCGCTGGCCGAGGCCGAGGTCGAATACGCCGACAAGAAATCCCAGGCCATCGACGTGGCCTTCAAGGCCGTCGACGAAGCCAGGCTGGCTGCCGCGTTCGGCCTGTCGGCGCTGGCCAAGCCGGCGTCCATCGTGATCTGGACCACCACCCCGTGGACCATTCCGGCCAACCAGGCGCTGAACATCCATCCGGAGTTCGCCTACGCCCTGGTCGACGTCGGTGACAAACTGCTGATCCTCGCCGAGGAACTGGTCGAGTCCTGCCTGAAACGCTTCTCGCTGGAAGGTTCGGTGATCGCCACCGCGCCGGGTTCGGCCCTGGAGCTGATCAACTTCCGCCATCCACTGTACGACCGCCTGTCGCCGGTCTACCTGGCCGACTACGTCGAACTGGGCGCCGGTACCGGTGTGGTTCACTCCGCGCCTGCCTATGGCGAGGACGACTTCGTCACCTGCAAGCGCTATGGCATGGTCAACGACGACATCCTGACCCCGGTGCAGAGCAACGGTGTCTATGTCGATTCGCTGGAGTTCTTCGGTGGCCAGTTCATCTGGAAAGCCAACCCGCATATCGTCGAGAAGCTGACCGAAGTGGGCGCGCTGATGTTCACCGAGACCATCAGCCACAGCTACATGCACTGCTGGCGCCACAAGACCCCGCTGATCTACCGCGCCACCGCGCAGTGGTTCGTCGGTATGGACAAGCAGCCGGACAACGGCGATACCCTGCGCGAACGCGCACTGAAAGCCATCGAAGAGACCAAGTTCGTGCCGGCCTGGGGCCAGGCGCGTCTGCACTCGATGATCGCCAACCGTCCCGACTGGTGCATTTCGCGTCAGCGCAACTGGGGCGTGCCGATTCCGTTCTTCCTCAACAAGCAGACCGGCGAGCTGCACCCGCGCACCGTCGAGCTGATGGAAGCAGTGGCCAAGCGCGTCGAACAGGAAGGCATCGAAGCCTGGTTCAGGATGGACGCCGCCGAGCTGCTCGGTGACGAGGCCGCGCAGTACGACAAGATCGCCGACACCCTCGACGTCTGGTTCGACTCCGGCACCACCCACTGGCACGTACTGCGTGGCTCGCACAGCATCGGCCACGAGACCGGTCCGCGCGCCGACCTGTACCTGGAAGGTTCCGACCAGCACCGCGGCTGGTTCCACTCGTCGCTGCTGACCGGTTGCGCCATCGACAACCACGCGCCGTATCGCGAGCTGCTGACCCACGGTTTCACCGTCGACGAAAACGGCCGCAAGATGTCCAAGTCGCTGGGCAATACCATCGAGCCGCAGAAGGTCAACGACACCCTGGGCGCCGACATCCTGCGCCTGTGGGTTTCCGCTACCGACTACTCCGGCGAGATGGCGGTGTCCGAGCAGATCCTTCAGCGCAGCGCCGATGCCTATCGCCGCATCCGCAATACCGCGCGCTTCCTGCTGTCCAACCTGTCCGGCTTCGACCCGGCCCGCGACCTGCTGCCGGCCGACGACATGCTGGCCCTGGACCGCTGGGCTGTCGACCGTACCCTGCTGCTGCAGCGCGAACTGGAAGAGCACTACGGCGAATACCGTTTCTGGAACGTCTACTCGAAGATCCACAACTTCTGCGTGCAGGAGCTGGGCGGCTTCTACCTGGACATCATCAAGGACCGTCAGTACACCACCGGCGCCAACAGCGTCGCCCGGCGTTCCTGCCAGACCGCGCTGTACCACATCGCCGAGGCGCTGGTGCGCTGGATCGCGCCGATCCTGGCCTTCACCGCCGACGAGCTGTGGCAGTACCTGCCGGGCGAGCGCAACGAGTCGGTGATGCTCAATACCTGGTACCAGGGCCTGAGCGAACTGCCGGAAGGTACCGAGCTGGATCGGGCCTACTGGGATCGGGTGATGGCGGTGAAGGCGGCGGTCAACAAGGAACTGGAGAACCAGCGTTCGGCCAAGGCCATCGGTGGCAACCTGCAGGCCGAAGTGACCCTGTTCGCCGACGAGGCCCTGGGCAACGACCTGGGCAAGCTGGGCAACGAGCTGCGCTTCGTGCTGATCACCTCGGCCGCCAGCGTCGCACCGTTCGTCGAAGCGCCGGCCGATGCCGTGGTCACCGAAGTGGCTGGCCTCAAGCTGAAGGTGGTCAAGTCCGGTCACGCCAAGTGCGGCCGTTGCTGGCACTTCCGCGCCGATGTCGGGGCCAACCCGGAGCATCCGGAAATCTGCGAACGCTGTGTCGACAACATCAGTGGCAGCGGCGAGGTGCGTCACTATGCCTAATGTGGCTGCGGGGCGTTTCGGACGCCTTGCCTGGCTGTGGCTGAGCCTGCTGGTCCTGGTCCTCGACCAGGCCAGCAAGTTCTACTTCGAGGGTTCGCTGAGCCTGTACCAGCAGATCGTGGTCATTCCCGACTACTTCAGCTGGACCCTGGCCTACAACACCGGCGCCGCTTTCAGCTTCCTGGCTGACAGCTCCGGCTGGCAGCGCTGGCTGTTCGCCCTGATCGCCCTGGTGGTCAGCGCGGTGCTGGTGGTCTGGCTCAAGCGCCTGGGCCGCAACGAAACCTGGCTGGCCGTTGCGCTGGCCCTGGTCCTCGGCGGCGCCCTGGGCAACCTGTACGACCGTATCGTGCTCGGCCACGTGATCGACTTCATCCTCGTTCACTGGCAGAACCGCTGGTACTTCCCGGCCTTCAACCTGGCCGACAGCGCCATCACCGTCGGTGCGGTGATGCTCGCGCTGGATATGTTCAAGAGCAAAAAGTCCGGAGAACCTGTCCATGAGTGACACCCGTATCGGCCAGAACACCGAAGTCACCCTGCACTTCGCGCTGCATCTGGAAAACGGCGATACCGTCGACAGCACCTTCGACAAGGCTCCGGCGGTGTTCAAGGTCGGCGACGGCAACCTGCTGCCGGGCTTCGAAGCGGCGATCTTCGGCTTCAAGGCCGGTGACAAACGCAATGTCACCGTTGCCCCGGAGAATGCCTTCGGTCAGCCCAACCCGCAGAACGTGCAGGTCATGCCACGCTCGCAGTTCCAGGACATGGAGCTGTCCGAAGGCCTGCTGGTCATCTTCAACGATGCCGCGAACGCCGAGCTGCCGGGTGTGGTGAAGGCCTTCGACGACGCCCAGGTGACCGTCGATTTCAACCATCCGCTGGCTGGCAAGACCCTGAGCTTCGAGGTGGAGATCCTCGAGGTGAAGGCCATCTGAGCCGGGAGTTCCTCATGCAGATCAAACTCGCCAACCCCCGTGGCTTCTGCGCTGGCGTGGACCGGGCGATCGAAATCGTCAATCGTGCGCTGGAGGTCTTCGGGCCACCGATCTACGTCCGCCACGAGGTCGTGCACAACAAGTTCGTCGTCGAAGACCTGCGCGCCCGCGGCGCCATCTTCGTCGAGGAGTTGGACCAGGTGCCGGACGATGTCATCGTCATTTTCAGCGCCCACGGCGTTTCCCAGGCCGTGCGCCAGGAAGCGGCCGGTCGTGGCCTCAAGGTGTTCGACGCCACCTGCCCGCTGGTGACCAAGGTGCATATCGAGGTCGCGCGCTACAGCCGTGACGGCAAGGAGTGCATCCTCATCGGCCATGCCGGGCATCCGGAGGTCGAGGGCACCATGGGGCAGTACGATGCCAGCAATGGCGGTTCCATCTACCTGGTCGAAGACGAGGAAGATGTCGCCCAATTGCAGGTACGGAACCCCGAGAGGCTGGCGTTCGTCACCCAGACCACCCTGTCGATGGACGACACCAGCCGCGTCATCGACGCCCTGCGCGCGCGCTTCCCGAGCATTGGCGGGCCGCGCAAGGACGATATCTGCTATGCCACCCAGAACCGCCAGGACGCGGTCAAGCAACTGGCTGACGAGTGTGATGTGGTACTGGTGGTCGGCAGCCCGAACAGCTCCAACTCCAACCGCCTGCGTGAGCTGGCGGAGCGTATGTCCACCCCGGCCTACCTCATCGATGGTGCCGAGGATCTGCAGCGCGCCTGGTTCGATGGGGTCGAGCGGATCGGCATCACCGCCGGTGCCTCGGCACCGGAGGTACTGGTACGTGGTGTGATCCAGCAATTGCGCGACTGGGGTGCCAGTGGCGCGCAAGAGCTGGATGGGCGTGAAGAGAATGTGACGTTCTCCATGCCCAAGGAACTGCGGGTCCGTAACGTCAGTTGAGGCGTTCGCACAGGGGCTTGTTCGTGGGCGCATGACGCACGCGGACTCGCCCGCTGGGTGACAGCACGACCTGATACAGCCTGTCCTGACCGGGCGCCGCGCACACTTGCAGCGTCCCGGACAGGAAAGCGCCACTTTCACGCAGGGGCACCCCCAGCCCCGAGAAGCGCACTCGCTGCGCGACCGGTTGATTGCCCACCACCCTGATGTTTCCCCTCGTCGAATACTCTCGTAACAACGGCATGTCGCTGCGCTCCAGCAGTATTTGCCAACCCTTGCTCCAGTCACCCTCGATCGCTCGCAGCATGACCACCTGGTTACGCAGCAAGGCCTCGCTGCGTGTGGCGCGCAGGGCCTGGGCGAGGCTCTCCGCGATGGCCTGTTGCTGAAGGTCGTGGCTCATTCGGCTGTAGGTCGATGTTCCGAGCGATGTCAGTAAGGCCAACAGCCCTACGGCGAAGAGCATCTGGATCAGTGTTACTCCCTGTTGCTTCATCGTGCATTCCTCCCTGGAAGTGCTTCGCTTAGGTTCCTGCATGGCCTGACCGGCGTCGAGTCGGCCGGGTTGGCAGCAGGTCGAGGAAAATTCGCGGGAGATGGGGATGACAAGGAAGGGGCAACAGGGCCTGAGTCTGCTCGAAGTGCTGGTGGCACAGGTGTTGATAGCGGTGGGACTGATAGGCGCGGCGGGGCTGCAGATGCGTTCGCTGCAAGGGACGGATAGCGCCCGCATGGCCAGCCAGGCGGCCTGGATTGCCCACGGCATGCTGGAGCGGGCGCGTTCGACACGCGGTGTCGATGGCGCCGACCAGCTCGAGTTCCAGCGGCAGATCGAGGCCTTCGCCGGCGCTGCCGGGCGGGGCGAACTCCGTCAGGGTGGGCGTCAGGTGACGGTGGGCTGGAGCGATGAGCGGGCGGGGGGCGGTTCACGGCTCATCGAGCTGGGGGTGCCATGGTGAGGGCAATGGCGGGATTCAGTCTGCTCGAAGTGTTGCTCGCCATGAGCCTCGGATTGCTGCTTCTGTTGGGCGGCAGCCGGATCTTCATCGGCGCGTTGCACGGTTGGCAGGCGCAGCAGGCGGCCGCACGCTTGCAGGAGGATGCGTACCTGGTCTTGCATCGGCTGGCCCGGGATATCCGCATGGCAGGTAGTTTTGGCTGCCTGCGAGAGGACGCGATGACCTTCGCCGATGTGGCCATGGCCAGGGTGTTCGCCCAGCCGGTCGGGCTCGAAGTGGCAAGCGATGGCAATCTGCGCAGCCTGACCCTGGTCAGCGCGCAGGCGGGCGAGTTGGGTGGGCGGCATGATTGGACCCTGCTTACCGACTGCCTGGCCCGGGCGCAGGTCGTCGCGGGGACTGCCAGCCCGGGTCCGGGCATGTTCGCGATTCCCGTACGCCAGCAGCGCTACCGGCTCGACGCGGGTCAGTTGCAGTTGCGCAGTGGTGGTGCCAACGCGGTACTGGTCGACAATGTGCAGCGGTTCGAGGTCCGCCGGGACGATGACCGGATCAAGCTCGGCCTGACCCTGGGCGATCCCGGACAGCGGGTGCGGGCCCAGACCTACGAACTGGTGGTTGCCTTGCGCAACCCGCGTCCATGAGCGGCATGAACAGGCAGCGCGGCGCGGTGCTCGCGCTGAGCGTCATGCTCGTCGCACTGTTGGGCTTGCTTGGCCTGCTGGCGCTGCAGGCGAGTACGCAGCAGACCCGCATGGTCGGTAACCTGCTGGCATCGCTGCAGGCACTGGAAACCGCCGAAAGCCTCCTGCGCGCTGGCGAGGCCCGTTTGCCTGGCGCTGCCCCTGAGCCATGCGGCTTTTGCCTGCCACCTTTCGATGTGACGACCCCCGGCGCGGCGCTCCCCTGGCAGCACCAGGGTTCCGGACGCTACCTGATCCAGAACCTGGGCCGGACCGAGCGTGCCCGGGGCATGGCGGACGGGCTGCCGGTCACCCTGTTTCGCGTCACTGCGGTAGCCGAGGAGCGTCAGGCGCGGGTGGTACTGGAAAGTGTCGTGGCCTTGCCGTTGCCACCGAATGATGGGCCTGCCCGGCGGATCGCCTGGCGCGAGATTTCCCGGGAGTCTTGATGCAGCGCACGCAGATTGGCCTGAGCCTGATTGAAATGTTGATTGTCGTGGCCCTGGTCGGCATGCTGGCGGGCATTGCCTACCCCAGCTACAGCGAAATGGTCCGCAAGGCCGCGCGCACGGAAATAGCCGGGATCCTGTACGAAAGCGCGCAGCACCTGGAGCGGCACCATTCCCGGACCGGTCGCTACCTCGACAGCGACGCGGCCACGGTCCCGCTGCCGGACGGCAACGTCCATTACAGCCTGCATGCCCGGCGCGAAGCCGACAGCTACCTGCTGAGTGCCACCCGGCGCCCTGGTGGCGCGATGGCCTTCGATGCCTGTGGCGATTTCGAACTCGATCACCGTGGCGTGCGCGCCAATCCAGGACGCGGCGCGGCAGCCGAGAGGGACTGCTGGGGCGGCTGAAGTCATTCATTCGGGTACTGGATCTACAGATGACCAAGCAAGTAGTGATTGTGGGTGGCGGTGTGATCGGTCTGCTGACGGCATTCAATCTGGCCGCGGAGGTCGATCGGGTGATCGTCTGTGACAAGGGCGACCTGGGCGGCGAATCGTCCTGGGCCGGCGGCGGTATCGTCTCGCCGCTCTACCCATGGCGCTACAGTCCGGCGGTGACGGCCCTGGCACACTGGTCGCAGGACTTCTATCCACAGCTTGGCGAGCGGCTGCATGCCAGCACCGGGATCGATCCGCAGGTGCATGTCACCGGCCTGTACTGGCTAGATCTGGATGACGAGGCCGACGCCCTTGCCTGGGCGCAGCGGGAAGGGCGGCCGTTGAGCAAGGTGGCGGTCGCCGAGGCCTATGCCGCGGTGCCTGTGCTCGGTCCGGGTTTCGAGAGCGCGGTGTACATGGCTGGCGTTGCCAACGTGCGTAATCCGCGCCTGCTCAAATCGCTGAAGGCAGCGCTGCAGGCGCTGCCCAATGTCACCCTCAAGGAGCATTGCGCGATCACCGCATTCGTCCGCGAAGGCGAGCGGATTAGCGGTGTGCAGACCGTCGAGGGCACCATCGAGGCTGATGAAGTGGTGCTGACCGCCGGTGCCTGGAGCGGTGATCTGCTGCGCTCGCTGGGCTTCGACTTGCCGGTGGAGCCAGTCAAGGGCCAGATGATCCTGTTCAAGTGCGCCGAGGATTTTCTGCCGAGCATGGTCCTGGCCAAAGGCCGTTATGCGATTCCGCGGCGTGATGGCCACATCCTGGTGGGCAGCACCCTGGAACATGCCGGCTACGACAAGACGCCGACCGCCGAAGCGCTGGAGAGCCTGCGCGCCTCCGCGATCGAGCTGTTGCCCGCGCTGGCCGATGCCGAGCCGGTGGGGCACTGGGCCGGGCTGCGTCCCGGTTCGCCGGAGGGGATTCCGTACATCGGCCGCGTGCCGGGTTGCGAGGGGCTGTGGCTGAACTGCGGGCATTACCGTAACGGTCTGGTGCTGGCGCCAGCGTCCTGCCAGTTGTTCAGCGATCTGCTCGTTGGTCGTGAACCGATCATCGACCCGGCGCCCTACGCACCCGCGGGTCGCCTGCAGGCACGCTGAGCGACGCCGGAGGCCTCAGTGCTTGTCGCTGGGGCCCTGTTCCAGATGGGCGGTACTGCAATACCACTCGTTGCCGCGATGCAGGGCGCGGTCGTTCGGCAGGTGCACGCCGCAATGGGCGCAGCGCACCATCTTCAGTGTGGTGTCCTGCGACGGGGTGGAGGAGGCGGCGTTGCCGGCCTTGAACTTGCGCCACAGCCAGAAGGCGGCGGCGATCAGGGCAATCCAGAAAAGTAGACGAACCATGGTGTCCAGCTTATTTCGACGAAGATGCGCCAGTGTAGAAGAGCGCTGATCCGCGGCCAATAAAAAAGGGAAGCCCAAGCTTCCCTTTTTTCGTTTTCGGCGCGGTCAGTCAAACACGCCAAAGGTCATGTAGCTGAACCAGGAGCGGTCATCGTTGTTGCCTTCGGCTTCGTGGTTCTCTTCCTGCACGGCGTCGCCATCTTTCGGCAGCAGTTCTTCCGGGATGGCTTCCTTGGCGTCTTCGTACTGCTTGATCACGTCCTGGTTGGCGCGGGTTTCGCCCGGTGGCAGCGGCGTCGCGGTGTTGATCAGGCCCAGGGTGGCGCGGGACAGCCAGCCGCGGTTGTCGGCTTCTTCCTGGCGCGGTACGAACTGGCCGTCGACCAGGCTCGGGTGATCGGGGTAGTTCAGCTTCAGGGTTTCCAGGCTGGTGGCAGCCAGTTCGTCCAGGTGCAGGCGCTGATAGGCCTCGACCATCACCGCCAGGCCGTCGCCGACGGATGGGGTTTCCTGGAAGTTCTCGACCACGTAGCGGCCACGGTTGGCGGCGGCGACATAGGCCTGGCGGGTCAGGTAGTAGTCGGCGACGTGGATTTCGTAGGAAGCCAGCAGGTTGCGCAGGTAGATCATGCGCTGCTTGGCATCAGGCGCGTAGCGGCTGTTCGGGAAACGGCTGGTCAGCTGGGCGAACTCGTTGTAGGAGTCGCGGGCGGCACCCGGGTCGCGCTTGGTCATGTCCAGCGGCAGGAAACGGGCCAGCAGACCGCGGTCCTGGTCGAACGAAGTCAGGCCTTTCAGGTAGTAGGCGTAATCGACGTTCGGGTGCTGGGGATGCAGGCGAATGAAACGCTCGGCGGCGGACTTGGCGGCCTCCGGCTCGGCATTCTTGTAGTTCGCGTAGATCAGCTCCAGCTGCGCCTGGTCGGCGTAGCGGCCGAACGGATAGCGCGACTCCAGGGCCTTCAGCTTGGCCGTGGCGCTGGTGTAGCTGTTGTTGTCCAGGTCGGCCTGCGCCTGCTGGTACAGCTCGGCTTCGCTCAGGTTTTCGTCGACGACTTCCTTCGAAGAACAAGCAGCGGTGAGTCCGAGGATGGCGATCAGCAGCAGGTGTTTCACTTGCATGGCGGCTTGCGTCCCTATGACGGCCGCTGTCTTGGGCACGGCCGTCCTGTTATGATGAGCACCCCGCGGAGCACACCCGGGGTAAAAGACGCCGTATTTAACCACAAGCGCGCAGCCGAAACCAAAGGCTGTGCCGTCGCCTTGTCAGAGCATGTCCGAGATCATTCAACTTAGCGCAGAGGTGCCGTCCGAATTGGGCGGTCAACGCCTCGACCAGGTCGCCGCCCAATTGTTCGCCGAGCATTCGCGCTCGCGCCTTTCCGCCTGGATCAAAGAAGGCCTGCTGACCGTCGACGGCAACGTCATGCGGCCGCGTGACATCGTCCACAACGGTTCCGTGCTGGCCCTGCAGGCCGAGCAGGAGGCCCAGGGCGAGTGGGTCGCGCAGGCGATCGAGCTGGACATCGTCTACGAAGACGACCAGATCCTGGTGATCAACAAGCCCGCCGGTCTGGTGGTCCACCCGGCGGCGGGGCATGCCGACGGCACGCTGCTCAACGCGCTGCTGCACCACGTGCCGGACATCGTCAACGTGCCGCGCGCCGGCATCGTCCACCGTCTCGACAAGGACACCACCGGTCTGATGGTGGTGGCCAAGACCCTGCAGGCGCAGACCAGCCTGGTCGCCCAGTTGCAGAGCCGCAGCGTCAGCCGCATCTATGAATGCATCGTGGTCGGTGTGGTGACCGCGGGCGGCAAGATCGATGCGCCCATCGGTCGTCACGGCGGCCAGCGCCAGCGCATGGCGGTGACCGAGGGCGGCAAGCCGGCGGTCAGCCACTACCGCGTGCTGGAGCGCTTCCGTTCCCATACCCATGTGCGGGTCAAGCTGGAAACCGGGCGTACCCACCAGATTCGCGTGCACATGGCTCACGTCAACTTCCCGTTGGTCGGCGATCCCGTCTATGGCGGGCGTTTTCGCATTCCGCCGGCGGCCAGCCCGACCATGGTCGAGGCGGTCAAGACCTTCCCGCGCCAGGCCCTGCATGCGCGGTTCCTGGAACTGGAGCACCCGGTGACCGGGGAACGCATGAAATGGCAATCGCCGCTGCCGGATGACTTCGTCTGGCTGCTGTCCCTGCTCAAGCAGGACCGCGAGGCCTTCATCGGATGAGCGACCTGAGCCCCAGCCTGCTGATTCCGGACTGGCCAGCGCCGGCCGGAGTGCGTGCCTGCGTGACCACGCGGGCGGGCGGGGTCAGCCAGTCTCCCTACGAAACGTTCAACCTCGGTGACCATGTCGGCGATGCGCCGGACGCAGTCGCCGAGAACCGTCGGCGCCTGACCGCCGAATGCGCCGCGCGCCCGGCCTGGCTCAAGCAGGTACATGGCCTGGCAGTGGCATACGCCGATCCCCAGGTGATTGCCGAAGCGGATGCCAGCTGGACCGACACCCCGGGCATCGCCTGCACGGTGATGACCGCCGATTGCCTGCCGGCGCTGTTCTGCGACCGTGCCGGTACCCGCGTTGCCGCGGCTCACGCTGGCTGGCGCGGACTGGTTGGCGGCGTGCTGGAGGCGACCCTGGATACCCTGGCGCTGGATCCGGCCGACGTACTGGTCTGGCTCGGCCCGGCCATCGGCCCGCAGGCGTTCGAAGTCGGGGCCGAGGTGCGCGAGGCGTTCATCGCGGTTCACCCGCAGGCCGATGCTGCCTTCGTGCCGGGCGCGCAGCCGGGCAAGTTCATCGCCGACATCTATGCCCTGGCCCGTATCCGTCTCGCTGCCCGTGGCGTCAACGCCGTTTACGGTGGCGGTTACTGCACCGTTACCGACCCGCGCTTCTTCTCCTATCGTCGGGCCGCCACCACCGGCCGCTTCGCCTCGCTGATCTGGCTTGCCACCCGCTGACCTGAATCAACCCGTCTACGCTTGAATCTTCCAGAATGATCCACATCTATTGTGGTATCTCAGGCAGGCTTTTCTTCATCAGGTGTGTCCATCGCTCCGGCCTGCCCATTAAAGGAAGGTAACCCATGCGTATAGACCGTTTGACCAGCAAACTTCAGCTGGCGCTCTCCGATTCCCAATCCCTGGCCGTGGGCATGGATCATCCGGCCATCGAGCCCGCGCACCTGTTGCAGGCGCTGATTGACCAGCAGGGCGGTTCGATCAAGCCGCTGCTGATGCAGGTCGGTTTCGACATCCCCAGCCTGCGCGCGGCCCTGAGCAAAGAGCTCGACCAACTGCCGAAAATCCAGAACCCCACCGGCGACGTCAACATGTCGCAGGACCTCGCGCGCCTGCTCAACCAGGCCGATCGCCTGGCCCAGCAGAAGGGCGACCAGTTCATTTCCAGCGAACTGGTACTGCTCGCCGCCATGGACGAGAACAGCAAGCTGGGCAAGCTCCTGCTCGGACAGGGCGTGAGCAAGAAGGCCCTGGAAAACGCCATCGCCAACCTGCGCGGCGGTGAGGCGGTGAACGACCCCAACGCCGAGGAATCGCGCCAGGCCCTGGACAAGTACACCATCGACCTGACCAAGCGTGCCGAGGAAGGCAAGCTCGATCCGGTGATCGGCCGTGACGACGAGATCCGCCGTACCGTGCAGGTCCTGCAGCGCCGCACCAAGAACAACCCGGTACTGATCGGCGAGCCTGGCGTCGGCAAGACCGCCATCGCCGAAGGCCTGGCCCAGCGCATCATCAATGGTGAAGTGCCGGACGGCCTGAAAGGCAAGCGCCTGCTGTCCCTGGACATGGGCGCCTTGATCGCCGGCGCCAAGTTCCGCGGCGAATTCGAGGAGCGGCTCAAGGCGCTGCTCAACGAACTGTCGAAGCAGGAAGGCCAGATCATCCTGTTCATCGACGAACTGCACACCATGGTCGGCGCCGGCAAGGGCGAGGGCTCGATGGATGCCGGCAACATGCTCAAGCCGGCCCTGGCCCGCGGTGAGCTGCATTGCGTCGGGGCCACCACGCTGAACGAATACCGCCAGTACATCGAAAAGGACGCGGCCCTGGAGCGGCGTTTCCAGAAGGTGCTGGTGGAAGAGCCGAGCGAGGAAGACACCATCGCCATCCTCCGCGGCCTGAAAGAACGCTATGAAGTGCACCACAAGGTGGCCATCACCGACGGCGCGATCATCGCCGCGGCCAAGCTCAGCCATCGCTATATCACCGATCGGCAACTGCCGGACAAGGCCATCGACCTGATCGACGAAGCCGCCAGCCGCATCCGCATGGAGATCGATTCCAAGCCTGAAGTGCTGGATCGTCTCGAGCGCCGGCTGATTCAGCTCAAGGTCGAATCCCAGGCCTTGAAGAAAGAGGACGACGAGGCGGCGATCAAGCGCCTGGAGAAGCTCACCGAGGAAATCGCCCGGCTGGAGCGCGAGTATGCCGACCTGGAAGAGGTCTGGACGTCCGAGAAAGCCGAAGTCCAGGGCTCGGCGCAGATTCAGCAGAAGATCGAGCAGGCGCGCCAGGAACTGGAGTCTGCCCGTCGCAAGGGTGATCTGAGCCGCATGGCCGAGCTGCAGTACGGGGTGATCCCGGACCTGGAGCGCAGCCTGCAGATGGTCGACCAGCACGGCAAGTCCGAAAACCAGTTGCTGCGCAACAAGGTCACCGAGGAAGAAATCGCCGAGGTGGTGTCGAAGTGGACCGGTATTCCGGTGGCGAAGATGCTCGAGGGCGAGCGGGAAAAACTGCTGAAGATGGAAAACCTGCTGCACGAGCGGGTGATCGGCCAGGACGAGGCGGTAGTGGCCGTGGCCAACGCGGTACGGCGTTCCCGTGCCGGACTGTCCGATCCGAACCGCCCCAGCGGCTCGTTCCTCTTCCTCGGCCCGACCGGTGTCGGCAAGACCGAGCTGTGCAAGGCGCTGGCGGAGTTCCTGTTCGACACCGAGGAAGCGATGGTGCGCATCGATATGTCCGAGTTCATGGAGAAGCACTCCGTGGCTCGTCTGATCGGTGCGCCACCGGGCTATGTCGGTTATGAGGAAGGTGGCTACCTGACCGAGGCCGTGCGTCGCAAGCCGTACTCGGTGGTGCTGCTGGACGAGGTGGAGAAGGCTCACCCGGATGTGTTCAACGTGCTGCTGCAGGTGCTGGAGGACGGCCGCCTGACCGACAGTCACGGACGCACGGTGGATTTCCGCAATACCGTGATCGTCATGACCTCCAACCTCGGTTCGGCGCAGATCCAGGACCTGGTGGGCGACCGTGAGGCGCAGCGTGCCGCGGTGATGGACGCGGTGGGTGCGCACTTCCGGCCGGAGTTCATCAACCGGATCGACGAAGTGGTGGTGTTCGAGCCGCTGGGCCGGGAGCAGATCGCCGGCATCACGCAGATCCAGCTCGGCCGCCTGCGCAGCCGTCTGGCCGAGCGCGAGCTGAGCCTGGAGCTGAGTCCGGAGGCGCTCGACAAGCTGATCGCTGTCGGCTACGACCCGGTCTACGGTGCACGGCCGCTGAAACGGGCGATCCAGCGCTGGATCGAGAACCCGCTGGCGCAGTTGATCCTGGCAGGCCGCTTCCTGCCTGGCACCCCGATCACGGCGAAAGTGGAGGGCGAGGAGATCGTCTTCGCCTGAGTTTTCGCGCTCTGCAGACAAGGCCTCGAAATTCGAGGCCTTTTTTCTTTGCATTTTCTTTCGAGTGCTTGTAAAGTGCGCCCCGCTGTAAGTCATCCCGGTTTTCCAGCCGTTTTGGGAAATCTGAAAACAAGTTGCAAATCAGTAAGTTGAATGCAAATTGGGGGTTGACAAAGGTTTTGAAGGTTGTAGAATGACGCGCCTCAGAGACATGAACGCAGCGATGCACAAGGTCGAAGGGTTCGAAGCGGTAGTGATACAGCGTTCGAAATTGCAGTACTGAAATTGATAGTTCCGCGATAGCTCAGTCGGTAGAGCAAATGACTGTTAATCATTGGGTCCCTGGTTCGAGTCCAGGTCGCGGAGCCAAATTTCAAGCCGGGGTATAGCGCAGTCCGGTAGCGCGCCTGCTTTGGGAGCAGGATGTCAGGAGTTCGAATCCCCTTACCCCGACCATTTTTGGGTCGTTAGCTCAGTTGGTAGAGCAGTTGGCTTTTAACCAATTGGTCGTAGGTTCGAATCCTACACGACCCACCATTTTCGAGTCCGGTTCGCTGGGTTCGAATCTTAAAAGGCTGGAACGCCATTAGCGCCCAGCCAATGAAAAAGGCGCCTTCTGGGTGCCTTTTTTTTACCGGGGTATAGCGCAGTCCGGTAGCGCGCCTGCTTTGGGAGCAGGATGTCAGGAGTTCGAATCCCCTTACCCCGACCATCTTCAGAAGAAGGGCACCTCACAAGGGTGCCCTTTTTCGTTTGTGCCTCGATCTTTTTCTGTTGCGCTCTGGCCCCTGTTTTCACTAGGGTTGGCGGCGCAGGGATAGCACTTAGCCACAACCTTTTCCGACCCGGGTCGATGACCCGCGCTTTCCCCTGCGCCAATGGCGGTCATGACAGACGGGGAGTCTGGCCCATGCCCGCCTCATTTTCGTTTCCGACGAAACGCTGCAGGAGCAATTGGCATGACAGGACTTCACCGAAACTGGCCATTCGGCCTCAGTGCGCTGGCGCTGATGTGCGCCGGGGCAACGGTCCAGGCACAAGAGCAGGCACGGACCTTCAGCAACCCGCCGTCCATTCAGCAACTCGCGCCGACCCTCAAGGAAGCCCGGGGCACCCTGTTGATGAAATCGACGGCGCCGGCCAATGCCGTGCTCAATCCGCACGCAGGCCATGAGCGGCTGCTGGACCTGACCATCGAATACACCAACAACTTCATCTACGACCCGGCCACCCAGCAGCAGGTGCCGGTGTATCTGCGCAGTTACCACGGTACTGACGTCGATCCGCGCACACCCTTCGTCGCACCGACCATCGAGGTCACGCCGGGCGATACCGTGCGGATCAATCTCGATAACCGCCTGCCGACAGACCCGAGCTGCCAGGTCAGTGGCCTGCCGGTCAACACCCCGCATTGTTTCAACGGCACCAACCTGCATTCCCATGGTTTGTGGGTCAGCCCGACGGGTAACAGCGACAACGTGCTGCTGAAGATCAAGCCGCAGCAGAAATTCCAGTACGAATACAACATTCCCTCCGATCACCCGGCCGGTACGTTCTGGTACCACCCGCACCTGCATGGCTCCACCGCACTGCAGGTGGGTAGCGGCATGGCTGGCGCCCTGATCATTCGTGGCGATCGCCTGCCGACGGCAGCGTCCAACGGCGACATCGATACGTTGCTCAAGCCGATTGCCGGTCAGGACTTCGTCGAGCGCCTGCTGGTTCTGCAACAGATCCCCTATGCCTGCGTCGGAGCCGCCGGTCATGGTCCGATCAAGAAGAAAAAGAACGACAAGGGCGAGGACGTCGTCGACTGGAGCTGCAACAAGGGCGAGGTGGGTGTAGTGGAGTCCTACGACCAGTTCGGACCGGGTGACTGGGAGACCTCCGGCCGTTACACCAGCGTCAACGGCCAGGTGCAGCCGACCTTCGAAGCTCGCACTGGCGAGGTCCAGCGCTGGCGCGTCGTGCACGCCGGGGTCCGCGATACCGTCAATCTGCGCTTCGTCAAACTCAAGGACAGTGCTGTCGAGCAGAGCATCAAGGGCGTGGCGGCGGCCAAGGCGGCGGACTTCATCGCCGAGAACTGCAGCGGCACTGCGCTGCCCTACGACGTGATCGCTGCCGACGGGCTGACCTACGCCAAGGCGCAGCACAAGGATCAGCTGACCCTGCAACCGGGGTATCGCAACGATCTGCTGGTGGCGTTCCCGGAAAAAGGCCGCTATTGCGTGCTCGACCTGGCCGAACCGGCCACGGGTGGCGTGACCCAGCTCAGCAACGATCACCAGTTGCTCGGTTTCGTCGATGCCGAAGGCGGACAGCCGGTGACCAATCGCGACAACTACATCCGCGATACGCTGGTCGCCGCTGCGAAGGTGAACATGCCGGAAGGTACTGTTCGCGACAAAGTGGTTGCTGATCTGCAGAAAGACATGTCGCTGGCCAGCTTCGTCCCCCATCGCACCATCGAGGACAGCGAGTTGGTCGGGGAAGAACAGCGTCTGGTGTTCAACATCTTCAAGAAGGATGGCCAGACCCAGTTCGCTGTTGGCACCACTGCCGACGATGCCGCGCCTTACGACCCGGCACAGGTCAAGCGCGAGCTGAAGCTGGGTGATACGCAGCGTTGGGTACTGCAATCGGCGGTGGCCGGGCATCCGTTCCATATCCACGTCAACCCGTTCCAGATCGAGAAGATCATCGGGCCGGACGGTACCGATCTCAGTGCGCCGGGTGCCAAGGACCCTGTGGATGGCGATACGCAGTACGCCGGTCTCCAGGGCGTGTGGAAGGACACCTTGTTCGTCAAGCCGCTGAACAAGGACAGCAACAAGTACTACACCGTCTACGTGAAGACCCGTTACCAGCGCTACATCGGCGAGTTCGTGCTGCACTGCCACATCCTCGACCACGAGGACCAGGGCATGATGCAGAACGTGCGGATTTCGCTGGATGGCAAGGCGGGTGACGCCCACCATTGATCTGAACCAGTCGGGGSCGCAAAGCGCCCCCGACTGGTTCAGATCAATGCAGTTTCAGGCGTGGTTCGGTGCCGCGGCCGATGCGGCTGCCGATCATCAGCATCAGGGTGCGGAAGGTGCCATACAGTGCCATCTGGTGCATGCGGTACAGCGACACATAGAACATCCGCGCCATCCAGCCCTCGAGCATGACACTGCCGGTCAGGTTGCCCATCAGGTTGCCCACCGCCGAGAAGCGCGACAGCGAAACCAGCGAGCCGTAGTCACGGTAGACGTAGCTCTCCAGTGGCTTGCCTTCCAGACGTGCCTTGAGGCTCTTCGCCAGCAGCGAAGCCTGCTGGTGCGCGGCCTGGGCCCGTGGTGGCACGTTGCGGTCGCTGCCCGGTTGCGGGCAGGCAGCGCAGTCACCGAAGGCGAAAATATTGTCGTCCAGCGTGGTCTGCAGTGTAGGACGTACCACCAGCTGGTTGATTCTGTTGGTTTCCAGCCCGTCGATGTCCTTGAGGAACGCTGGCGCCCGAATACCCGCGGCCCAGACCTTCAGGCCGGCTTCGATGACGTCGCCGTTGGCGGTCTTCAGGCTGTCGGCGGAGACTTCGCTGACCGCCGCGTTGGTCATCACTTTCACCCCGAGTTTTTCCAGGGTCTTGTGCACCGGCACGCTGATCCGCTCCGGCAGCGCTGGCAGGACCCGTGGACCCGCCTCGATGATGGTGATGTGCATGTCTTCCGGCTTGATCCGGTCCAGACCGTAGGCCGCCAGTTCGTGGGCCGCGTGATGCAGTTCGGCGGCCAGTTCGACACCGGTGGCACCGGCGCCGACGATGGCGACGCTGATCTTTTCCTTGGCCTGGTCGCCGGCATGGGCGCGCAGGTAGTGGTTCAGCAGTTGCTGGTGGAAACGCTCGGCCTGCTTGCGGGTATCGAGGAACAGGCAGTGCTGCGCCGCGCCCAGGGTGCCGAAGTCGTTGGTGTTGCTGCCGACAGCGATGACCAGGGTGTCGTAGCCCAGGGTCCGCGCGGGCAGCAGCTCGCGGCCCTCTTCGTCGAGGGTGGCGGCCAGCTGGATCTGCTTGCCGGCGCGATCCAGGCCACTCATGCGGCCGAGCTGGAACTGGAAGTGATTCCACTTGGCCTGGGCGACGTAGTTGAGCTCGTCTTCCGAGGAGTTCAGCGAGCCGGCGGCCACTTCGTGCAGCAGGGGTTTCCAGATGTGCGTCAGGTTGGCGTCGACCAGGGTGATCTCGGCGCTGCCCTTCTTACCCAGGGTCTTGCCCAGGCGGGTCGCCAGTTCCAGGCCGCCGGCGCCGCCGCCGACAATCACGATACGGTGAGTCATGGGGATATCTCATAAGGTTTACGGAATTCGGGTCCTGAGTGGCCGGCCGCACGAGGCGGGCGGAGCGGGCGAGCGCGAGGCAGCTCATAGCACCAACATACTCAGGAGGCGGCTCAACAGGCCCAGACCTATGGTCACGCCGACCACCAGAGCGAGGAGCAGCCATGGCCGGAAAGGCCGGCGCTCGACTCGATGCTGGGGGGCTTGCAGGTACTGGTCGACACGTCGCTGGTCTTCGGGGGTCAGGCGGCTGGTCATGATGGCCTCGGCAAATAGACGCTTGTGACTGTGGGAAAGCTACAGCGTTCACTGTAGCCGTTTGCCACTGGCGTACCTGCCGGCAAATGCCTGGTTCAATCAGGAATGATTGCGCTTTTTATCACCGCTGGGGGATTTATGCCATCCCGCGTTGGCAGTACGGCAACGAGCGCGGGGTCAGAGACTGATGCCCACGTCGAAGACAATGCTGCGTCCCAGGTTGCTGCGCAGAAACTCCGGCGCATCGGGATGGGCGAAGATGACCCGGGCGAAGGTCGGTCCGACCAGCGACAACGATCTCCAGCCCTGGCGCAGGTACTCGGTAGGCGGCGGGAAATGACTGTTCAGATCCAGCGTTTCCCGTTTCAGGCTGGCGAAGGCAATGATGTCCAGCTCTCCGAGGTCGAGCCCGCGTTCCCGGTAGTTGTGCGCCTTCTTGCGCAAGGTCGGCGCCAGGCGCTGCAACAGCTCCGGCGCGCCGATGCGCCGCGGGCGCGCCTCGCGCCTGACCAGTTGCGCCAGGGAAAACGCACTGCGCCGCCGCTGCAGTTCCTCGCGCCATTCGTCGTTGAGGCGTCGTCCCTCGTCCAGCACGAAAAACACCTCGAACGCCGCGTCGCGGAACAAGACATCCGGCGGCTCCTGTCCGGCGGCGGTGAAGTCCTCGCTGTGGTAGGGAATGTTCAAGCCTTGCAGCAGGCGCTGGCAGACCCAACGCTCGCGCTCCCATTTGCGGGCATTGGACAGGAACGCATTGGCTTGTTCGGCCTGAATCGTGAGCAGGCGCAGATAGTCTGAGTCGTCCATGGGAACAAGCTTAGCGCTCAATCATTACATTCGCGGAGCAAGTGGCTGATTCTGGTCGGTTTTGCTTGCGCCAGCGCAGGGCGGCCTGGCGGACGGGGTGTAGACTGCAAGCATTCCTCGCGAAGAAGGACTGCCTGTCGTGATTGCCGCGCACCTGCTGTCGGATCTCAGCCTGAGCCTTGGCTGGCTGCTCTTCGTGCCCCTGCTGGCATGGGCGGCGGCGCGTGCGCCCTGGGTCGAACTGTGCACCGATAGCCGGCGCCAGCACCTGTTCTTCGGCACCGTGTTCGCGTTGTTCGCGCTATGGCTGGTCAGGCGGGAGTTCGATACGGGGGTGTCGTTCCACTTCATCGGCATGACCGCCGTGACCCTGTTGCTCGACTGGCCGCTGGCGGTGCTCGGTGCCGGCCTTGCGCAACTCGGCCTGATTGCCCTCGGTCGCCAGGACCTTGCCGCCATGGGGGTCAATGGCGTGCTGCTGATCGGCCTGCCGGTGCTGGTCACCGAATGCTGCGCGATCCTCGTCGAACGGGCACAGCCGCGCAATCTGTTCGTGTACATCTTCTGTTCGGGATTCTTTGCCGCGGCGCTGTCGGCGTTGCTGTGCCTGCTGGCGAGCCTGGGCGTGCTGTGGCTGGACGGGCGTTTCGCCATGCCGGTCTGGCTGGAGGACTTCATCGGCTATCTGTGGCTGATCATCTTTCCCGAGGCGTTCATCAACGGCATGGTGGTCAGCGCGCTGGTGGTGTTCTGTCCGGAGTGGCTGGAGACCTTCAACAGGACCCGCTATCTGCAGGCCCCGTGGAAAGACGACGAGCGTTAATGCGGCTCGCGCGGGATGAATTCGCCGGAGAACAGTTCGTCCTCGGCATCCGGAGCGACCGGGATCTTGTGCTCCTCGGCGGCCCAGGCGCCAAGGTCGATCAGTTTGCAGCGATCGGAGCAGAACGGCCGCCAGGTGCTGGCGCTGGTCCATTCGACGGGGGCGCCGCAGGTCGGGCAATCAACGGTAACGGGCTGGCTCATTCGCGGCCTCCTCGCAAAGTCAGGTAGAAGTTGTGCAGGCGCTCGACCTCGCTGTGCAGCCAGGCGATATCACGATCGTTGACCAGCACATCGTCGGCGTGGCGCAGACGCTCTTCGCGACTGGCCTGAGCCTTGAGGATGGCCTGGACCTGCTCGGGGTCGGTCTGGTCGCGCAGCAGGGTGCGCTCGATCTGCAGGCTCTGCGGCGCATCGATCACCAGCAGGCGGTTGGTGCGCTGGTACTGACCGGACTCGATCATCAGTGGCGAGACGAACACCGCGTAGGGCGACTCGGCCTTGGCCAGATAACTGAAGATCTCCTGGCCGATCAGTGGGTGCAGCAGGGCCTCGACCCAGCGGCGTTGCTCCGCGTCGGCGAAGATCAGTGCGCGCAGGGCGGCGCGGTTCAATTGGCCGTCCTCCAGCAGCACACCGGGGCCGAAGCGCTCGACGATGCTGGCAAGGGCAGGGCGGCCGGGTTCGACCACCCAGCGCGCGGCCTGGTCGGCGTCCACCAGGTGCACGCCCAGTTCGACGAAGCGTTGCGCGGCAGCGCTCTTGCCGCTGCCGATGCCTCCGGTGAGGCCGAGAATCCAGGGGGTGAAGGCAGGCGTTGTCATCAGGATCCAGCGAAATGCAGATAGGAAGTGGGTATTTGACCACCCCAGAGCAGCGCGATCCAGCCCGCGAGGGCCAGATAGGGACCGAAGGGAATCGGCGTGCTCGTCTGTCTGCCGCTGGCGCGCAGCAGGATCAGGCCGACGATGGCGCCGAGCAGCGAGCTGAACAGCAGGGTGAACGGCAGGATCTGCCAGCCACCCCAGGCGCCGAGCATCGCCAGCAGCTTGAAGTCGCCATGGCCCATGCCGTCCTTGCCGGTGACCAGGCGAAACAGCCAGTACACCGACCACAGGATCAGATAACCGCCGACCGCGCCCCACAAGGCCTGGTCCAGTGGCACGAAGAGCCCGAAGGCATTGACGATCAGGCCCAGCCACAGCAAGGGCAGGACCAGCGCATCGGGTAGCAGTTGATGGTCGATATCGATCAGGCTCAGGGCCAGGAGTCCCCAGCTCAACAGCATGAAGCCCGCCGCGCTGGCGCTGACCCCGAAGTGCCAGGCGGCGAACAGCGCCGCGCCGGCACCGGCCAGTTCCACTAGCGGATAGCGCGGGCTGATGCGCGTCCGGCAATGGCCGCAGCGTCCACGCAGCAGCAGGTAGCCAAGCAGCGGGATATTGTCTCGCGGGCGGATGGGATGCCGGCAATGCGGACAATGGGACAACGGCAGAAAAAGATCGAAGCGCCCCTCCACGGGTTGCTCCGGCAATGCCAGGACTTCGCGGGCCTCCTCGCGCCAGCGCTGCTGCATCATCAAGGGCAGGCGATGCACCAGCACATTGAGGAAGCTGCCGACGAGCAGGCCCAGGAGCAGGGCGCTACCGAGGTAGATCGACGGCTGGCTGGCAAAGAGATCCCACAGGCTCATGGTCAGATCACATCCCCCAACTGGAAGATCGGTAGATACATGGCGATCACCAGGCTGCCGATCAGCAGGCCGAGGACCAGCACGATGACCGGTTCGAGCAGGCTGGCCAGGTTTTCCATCAACTGGTCGATGGCCTGTTCATGATGGTTGGCGATGCGATCGAGCATATCGTCGAGCGTGCCGGATGTCTCGCCGATGCCACACATCTGCACGCAGAGATTGGGAAACAGTGGATTGGCGCGCATTGCCGTGCTCAGCGCCAGGCCGTTGCCGAGATCCTGGCGCAGGCGGCGTATGGCCTGTTCGTACAGGGCATCGCCGCAGGCCCTGGCCACTGGCAGCAGTGCTTCCGCGAGGGGGATGCCGGCGGCGAAGCAGGTATGCAGGGTTCGGGCGAAACGGGCCATCGCCGCATGCCGCAACAGCGTGCCCATCACCGGCAGGCGATGGCCCAGGCGCAGCAGCCAGAGATGAAACAGGGGATTGTGGCGAAAGGCCTGGCGCACGCCCATGGCCGCCAGCAGCAGACCCAGGCTCAGGGCGAGCACATGTGCCGACAGCCAGTCCGCCAGGCCGATGACCATTCGGGTGAAGGCCGGCAGCTCCGAGCCCATGCCGGCGAACAGCACCTCGAATTGCGGCACCACCTGCAACAGGAGCAGGCTCGAGACGCCCAGCCCGACCATCAGCACCAGCAACGGATAGATCATTGCCTTGCGCATGCGTGCGCGCAGGGTGGCGCGTTTTTCCTGGTAGGTCGCCAACTGGTCGAGCAGCGTGTCCAGGCGCCCGGAGGCTTCGCCCACTGCGACCAGATTGCAGTACAGCGTGTCGAAGTAGCGCGGATGCTTGCGCAGCGCCTCGGCCAGGCTGTTGCCGGCGCTGATATCGCGCTTGAGGGCGTCGAGCAGGTGGAGTATCCGCGGGTGGCGGCTGCCGTCGGCGATGATATCGAGGCCGTGGAGCAGGGGAATGCCGGCCTGGAACAGGGTAGCGAGATGACGACTGAGTTGAGTGAGCTGCGCCGCGTTGATGTCCCGCGACAGCTTGAGTGCCGCGAGCCGACGCGAATGACGGATGCGGGTGGTGCGGATACCGCGTTTGTGCAGCATGGCCTTGACCAGCGCCGGGCTCTGCCCGTCACTGCGGCCGCTGACCCGGGCGCCGTTACGGTCGACTCCCTGCCAGCTGTAGGTTCTGGTTTTCATGATGGTGGCGACGTCCTTGTTGCGATTGGGCAAGCACAATTTCCGTTACAGCTCCAGCCGGCAGCGTTGCCTGGCCCGCACTAGAGTAGACGAGCCATCCCGCCTGACCCGGTTCAGCGAGGTGACAAAAGATGTCGGTTCGGGCCTACTGGCGCGCCTGTCGGTATCACCGGCCGAAATGACTTGCGCAATCGTGAAACGGGAGTACGCCCATGCGGGTGCAACGCGGTATTACTTTGATCGAACTGATGATCGTGGTGGCCATCATCGGCCTGCTGCTGACCATCGCCCTGCCTCTCTACACCGACCATCAGGCGCGGACCAAGACCACGGCCGGCCTGACCGAGATCAGCGCCCTGAAGAGCGCTTTCGAAATCCGTCTCGGCCAGGGCCAGGACATCACCAGCGCCACCCAGCTTGGCGGTCAGGAGAGCACGGCCAACTGCACCATCAGCGCCTCGGCGGTGGCCGCCAGCGGCACCGGCAGCCTCGTCTGCACCCTGCGAGATGCCCCGGCCCCGGTGCAGGGCAAGATCCTCACCCTGAACCGCTCCGCCACTGGCTGGGCCTGCAGCACCGACGCCAGCGCCGACCACACGCCCAAGGGCTGCACCAGCACGGCCCAATAGTCTTTATGAAACAGTCAATTGCGTAAGCGTGTCGGCAGTGATAGCGTTGTCGCCACGCCGGTGTAGCTCAGTCGGTAGAGCAGCGCACTCGTAACGCGAAGGTCGCAGGTTCGATTCCTGTCTCCGGCACCAGTAAAATCAAGGCTTGCAGCGATGCAGGCCTTTTTTGTTTTCATAACGGGCTAGCATGGGGCTAGCAGGAAATGAGATTCCATCGCTGTGGAAACATTGCGATTTCTGCCCCTTTTTCTTCTCGCGTTCTCTACCAAACTGACGACTTGGTGCACCCCTTTCCGGCTGCAAGTGACTTTCTCTTCCTGTTAGCCCGCTGGCGGCGGTAGAGATTTGCCCACTCCGACGAGACCTTCTACGCTCCCCCTATCGGTTTGACGATATAGCGAAGAGCGTTTTCCACCGCTCTCTATATGTTGAAATCGCAATAGGGCACTAACGCTCTGCACACGGATGAGTTTTTTCAACGAGCGACCTTCGTGACGCAATCAATCCAGACGATTTCGGCTAGTCATTTCGCAACTGCGTTGGCGTTGAGGCCCAATCTGGTAGCTTGGTTCCTCGGGGCAGGCGCATCAGCTGCTTCAGGGATCCCCACGGGTTACGCAATGATCAGGGATTTCAAAGCCCAGATCTTTTGCCGTGAAAACAACCTTTCGAAACGGGAGATCGACACTGGTGATCCTGTTTGGATCGATCGCATTGATGACTTTTTCAGCAGAACGTCGATCCTGCCGCCTGACGGTGATCCGAATGAGTATGCAGCAGCGTTCGAGGCGGTATACCCACAAGCCAGGCATCGCAGGCAGTACATAGATGATGCGATCTCCAAAGGCACCCCATGTTTCGGCCACCGTGTTCTTGGAGGGCTGCTCGCTGCGCGTAAAGCGGATTGTGTTTTCACCACCAATTTCGACCCGCTGATTGAAGAGTCTGCTGTTTCAGCCAATGCGCTTTTGCCTGCGCGGGAGCAGGCTAGGCCTACCGTAGCGTCTATCGACTCCAGTGAGCGTGCGATGCGATGCCTGAACGAGTCTGATTGGCCGCTGGTGGCCAAGCTTCACGGTGATTACCAGTCCATTGCCATCAAGAACACTGGGTCTGAGCTGGAAAAGCAAGACGAGCATATGAGGCACGTGCTTGTCGAGGCGAGTAAGCGCTTTGGGATGGTTGTCGTCGGATACAGTGGTCGTGATGCCTCGATCATGGAAGCCCTGGATTCTGTTTTGCGGGAAACCGCTCCATTCCCCAATGGGCTTTATTGGGTGACATCCTCAGCTTCACGGCTTTTACCCGCAGTCACCCGATTTCTGGAAAATGCCTTAGTCGCTGGGGTCGATGTTGCGATAGTCGAATGCAAGACCTTTGACGAATTGGCTGGTGAGGTGATCAAACAAATTGATTTGCCTCAGACGCTTACTGATCACGTTATGCAGGGCCAAAACGCTCAGCGACTGGTACCTGTGAACCTGTCAACCAGTGAAGTCCGGACTTTTCCGGTATTGAGGTACTCAGCGTTGCTAGTCGAGTCATTGCCTCCAGCAGCACGCCGGATAAGTTTGGCGAGACCCGCCAGCATCTCGGAAGTCAGAGCGTTGTTGAAGGAGCATAGGTGTCGTGCAGTCGTAGCCTTCAGTGGTAGGGAACTGGTTGCGTTTGGAAGGGATAACGAGCTAATCGCTGCGCTAGCCCCTTTTGGGGCCCAGTTAGCGGGAACTGCTGATCTAGATGTAGAGAAAGATAGCTGGGCGCGTGGGCTTCTATACGACGCTCTGGTTCAGGCTTTGTCGCGGAATCGGCAGCTGAATCCCCAATTTAGACGATCTGGTCATTCACTAGTCGTCAAGCGTGGTCAGGAGGGCGAGGATCCTGAAAGGACTCGCCGACGAGATCAGGACCTTGCGTTATTGCGGACGGCCTATGGGGGCGCATTGGCGGGATATGTGCCAAAGCTGGGCTTTCCATACCAAGAAGGCGTTCTCCTAAAGCTTGAACTGATTGAGCAGCGCTGGTGGTGTGGCTTTGAGCCATTCACTTTTGTGAATATTCCCAAGGAAGAACTTACTTCCTATGCGGGAGGGCAGCAGGCCGACGATGATCGCCGCATAGTGGGTGGGTCATCTGAACACCGTGTTGGAGATCCCGCAGGCGACTGGCGGAGGGAGCGCTGGGCCCAAAAGTATAATCGGCACTGGGCAGCGATTATCGATGCCTGGGCAAAGCTCCTTGCGTCGGGCGTGGATGGGAAGGTCCAAGCATTCGGACTGAGCGAAGGCACTGGAGTTGATGCCGAATTTACCATCTCCCAGATCACTGGCTGGAGCCGGCCTGGCCATCATGACTCGTACTTCGATAGGACTAAATGATGGGCAGTTCTGCTCAGGCATCGAAGCTTTCTCCATTCACGCTTCTTGCGGAACCGCTGCTGTCTTTTTCGCCTTCGGACGTAGATCAAGTAGATGTGCACCCGCTTAGAGGACTTCTCAATTTCGGTCCGTTTTCTGAGGGCTCTTTTGCTGGCTACAGTTCACGGATACGTATTGCAACGGTAGGCCCAGAAAGCGCGTTCAAGCGTCGTGGCGAGCTTATGGCGTCTCTACGAGGCTCTTACCGACCAAGTGACCGTTCAGAATACGTTCCACCATATCCAGGTTTTGAAACGCTATTTCGGGTGGGGTTAGAATCGGCACCCAAGGGAGCCCATATCAAATGGCCGGACTCCATGGATCAGTTGCCAGGAGAGGGTGACCCACAGGCCAAGCTCTTCTTAGCCATGGACGCCGCCCTTCGCCGATTGGAGATGGTAAGAAACGACTTTGACGTCGTACTGGTACATCTTCCAGATGCTTGGGCTCCTGCCAGTCGTAGCAAGCACTTTGACGCGCACGATGCTTTGAAAGGACTCGGCGCTAAGTACAACATTCCTACCCAAGTGATTAACGACCGTGCTTTCACCTTCCAGCACAAGGCATCTCTTGCTTGGCGCCTTGCAATCGCCCTTTACGTAAAGGCATCGGGTACCCCTTGGAAGCTGGCCCCGTTGAAGGGAATACCTGCTGATACTGCATATATCGGCCTTGCTTACGCGCTGCGCGGTGATCAGCGTGAAGCTCACTATGTCACCTGCTGTTCCCAAGTCTTCGACATGGACGGCGGCGGGATGCAATTTGTGGCTTTCGAAGCACGGGACCCTGTAGAGGATATTGGCGAGGCGCGTCGCAACCCGTTTCTAAGCCGTGATGACATGCGTTCCGTGCTTGCTCGTAGCTTGCGTCTATACCAAGGGCGAAACGGCGGTAATCTGCCGAAGCGACTGGTCATACACAAGACTACGGCGTTCAGGCCAGAGGAAATCGACGGTGCATTTGATGCGTTGGCTGGGATACCGGAAATTGAGTGCATCGAGGTAGGTACAGCGTCGTGCTGGAGAGGCGTATGGCTGATATCTTCTGATCGGGCTGATGTCCTGAGCAAGCCTGCGAATTACCCAGTTCCCCGTGGCACTATGGTTATTCGGTCAGGAAACTCGGCGCTTGTCTGGGTTGCAGGCAATGCTCCGGAAGTCTCTACAAATGGGGATTACTACCAAGGCAAAAAAAGTATCCCTAAGCCGATTCAGCTAACTAGACATGCAGGAAAAGGTCCCCTTGAAATTATTGCCCACGAGGCCTTGGCTTTGACAAAGATGGATTGGAATAACGATGCTCTTTATGATCCTGTTCCGGTCAGCATTCGTTATTCTCAGCGGCTTGCAAGAACAATTGCAAATGTCCCGGATCTGCCGGGTAGCGTATATCCATATAGGCTATTTATGTGATCTGGTTTTGGTCGGTAAATATGTGACTCTCAAAGCGGGAGTCGCACTTGCTGAAAGCGACAAGTGCGATTTTAAATTGGCTTCCGACTAGTCAGCGGACTGTGGACTATCTGAGCGTTCTAAGCTGGAGGAATAGCTGTGAGTCTTCTCAAATTCGACTCGTAGTTTCTGCTGTTGAAGCATTAACTCAGTTAGCTGCTTTCTTGTCATCTCCTTGAACTCTTCAGTCGCATCCTTGTCGTGAAGATGGTTTCGGCAGATTTTTATGGCTGCAGCGATAGCTGCTTCCTGACGTATCAAGGCTGGAGGGTGATCGATTTTTGTGTAGGCATTAATAAAAAGTAGCGCCACAAATGGAGATATTACCTGTGATATGTTACTGGCTATCTGCAGTGTTTCTGGTGTGCTAGCGAAATAGTTGCACAGATTCAAAGCTATGGAGTTGACAATTCCTGCTGCGGAGGCAAAGAGCACACTGTTTTTCATGCTTGGTGCCTCTCGTCATCGATGTTATTTACTGCAGTTAGTCGATAGACCTGGCTTTTTTTGAAAAGCCCTCTTTTTATATGGTAAGTGCATACAATAGAGCCGTTCTCTACGTAGTCGATCACTGCATCTCGTGGGATATATTTATTCAATAGGTAAGATGCTAGCTTTTTGGTGAAGGCATAGATAAGCGGGGAGCCCAATATTAGGGCTCCTAGAAGTATTGCTTCTGATATGTCCTTTTCCGTCCACATGGCTGGCTATCTCAGATGCTATTCAGTTTACGACTCTCTTAATTGTATAAGTGTTCTTGGTATTGCCAGGCCTGCGGACTTGCTCATGCTCAAGTTCAACCGTGTAAAGCTTATCCTTCTGGAATGCCTCTTCGTTAGCGGTAACCTTTTCCATGAAGCCTTGATCCGCAATGCTTACGGCACACTCAAAGCCTTCGCGGGTCTGAATTCGCCAGCCAGTTTTCCCTTTGAAATTTAGCGCAATGAACTTCACGACTACCTGATTTACTTCCGTGGTCGTTTCTTCGAGTGAGCCAGTTTTTAGAGGTTCGAACAAGCTTACTTTTTCAGGTGGGATTTCAACTTCAACCTTATTGTTCTCCCCAATAAGCTTTACCCGTGCGCCAGGTATGTTTTCAATCGGGGCCTTGATTACCTTGTGAAGAGCTGCTCGCACAGTTTTGTCTGTTACAAGTTGTGCGATTCGCTCGGGGATTTCAAGCTTTTCGCCTTCGACCTCCAAGGTCGCGATTTTAGTATTAATGTCTACAGAGTAACGATCGATTTTTCGATCTTGCAGTTTTTCGATGATGCTAATCGCTGTTGCAGTGCCGATAGCTAGCCCTGTCGTAACTAGTCCGATTCCAGCCAACAGAGATTTTGTAGTTAAAGGGTCTGCCAGAATTGCAAAAACAACCTCCAGAGATCCCTCTTGGGCCGGCGCGACCACTTTTAGTTTCGCTTCAGACGAGCCATTGCTCACAATCTTCGCAGCGGACTTGATGAGTTCATCCATGCCTAGAATTGCATTGCCCAAAGACCTAGCATCGATAGAGTGGTTTTCTAACTCACTTCCCTCTGCGTCATACGAGATTGCGAAGACGGTCTCAATTTTTTCATCCTTGGGCTGCTGATTCATTCGTTAGCTCTGTGCTTCTAAGAAGGCTCGAAGTTTGTGGGGTGATAAAATTCAGCGTAATAATATTGACGCTTACTCATCATGCCAGCCTAGGATGGCATCTTGCCATGCTAACCATTGTTGAGTCGCAGTACCAGATTTTTGGGGAGGCCCGGCTTGTGGTCCCTAAGGATCAAACGAGCTCAATTCGAGATGACGTCGGGAGTTCAAGTCGCCGCAGCAACCCTCAACGCCAACTCAGTCCTATTCGTCACCTCCGCCTTCCTGAACAGCGCATGAATCTGGTTCCGCACCGTGTTAGGACTTGAGCCCAGCTCGCGGGCGATCTGCTTGTTACTGTGCCCAGCGGCGACCAGCTTGAGGATGTCCACTTCGCGATTCGTGAACTGATACCAGTTCAGGCCGGTGTCTTGCTGGGACTCGGTCTCATCGGCCCTCAAGTCATTCTTGTCACTCACATGGTCGGCAAGCGCCACCAGCTCCGTTATCAGGCATTTGACCGTTTCGACATCCTTCCAGCGCTTCGTCGAGCTAATGACCGCAAACAGCAGGGTGCTGTCGTTTATCTCGGTAGCGTGAATGGCGAAGCGCCTGCCCAGGGTCGGCTCCTGGAGCAGCAGGCGGCGACCGATGCAGGAGCACTGGCCGAGGTCTATGAGGGAGGGGGCCTTGACCGCAGCCCAGAGCGCAACAAGAGAAGCGCAGTGACTTTGCAGGGTTTCAGGGTCTTCGTGAATCTCTCCTTCGAGGAAGAGAATTTCCTTGAAGTGGACCGTGGGACCTTTGACGGAGGCGATACCTACGGCAGTACAGTCGATGTCCAGATCCCGAAACGGAGCTGTCTGGAGAAAGTCCTCAAGCCCCTGCCAGGTGTTTTCGACATGTTCCATAGTCCGCACTCCCTGCTGATTGTGACCCCGTCAGCGCTTGGTGGGTGCGTATGAGGGGGCCGGTTGGGGATTATATGGTCCATACGGCCCCTCACGACAATCGCTACTGACAGGGCGTCAGCAGCATCCAGTTGAACCCGAGCAGCAAGCTGCCGCTTGAGCCCCTTCAAACGGTGCCAGCCCCTTGGTCACTTTCGGATCTCTCACTGCCGGCGTATTGCAGTCGAACAGCACCGCCTCAGCCAGTGGCGGCTCGTTCACGCTGCGCAGTCCGAGGAACGAACCTTCATAGGGCTCCCGCATCATGAGGTCGTAGGTCTTGGCACACACCGCGACTCGCTCCCCGCGCCGATACACGTGGCCATCGTCGTCACGCACTTCGCTCCACGGCCCCCGGTACATGACGGCCTGGCCCAGTTCCCAGCAAGGCCCTTGCTTGCCCTTGTAGGCCTGGACCGTGCACATCCGGACGTCCGCATTACCGATCCTGTCGATGGCTTCGTGGGCCGTCGCCGACCAGTGCAGGGTAATCCCGTGGAAACCCGCGCGTTCGAAGGCAGCGATGACAGCGGTCTCGGATGGAATCCTGAGCGGTGCACCGGCTGGCGCGGAGCGGACGTTGTGCAGGGACGCCAATGGCTCGTCACTCACCAGGACTCCGCAGATAACGGAGCCGGTCAGGCTGAGTGCCCGGAAGCCCTCGGCCAGCAGTTGCTGCTCGGCTTCGGCGCTGACCCGGTTCAGGGTGAAGTCCATGACGATCCGACTGGCCCAACCTGTGGCTACGGCAGGAGAACGCTCGATCCCGAAGCGCAGCTTTTCCTCCAGGGCGAGATAGCCGTCAATGTCGCGCAGTACCGCGCCTTGGAGCAGCGTCTCGATTACGCCGGCATCGCGGGACAGGTCCGACAGCGCCATGAGGCGAACGACACGGGCATTAGCGACCAGCGCCGTACCCTTGCGCAGGGAGCGCGGCTCGTGATCTGCGATACGCAGTTCGCCACGGAAGGTATCGGCGCACATGGCGAGCAGATCGGAGTACGCACCGCCCCACCAGAGCGTGTGTGGTGAGCCGGCGCCATTGGCCTCGCGGTCGAGGTCCTCGCCTACCACGGACGCGATGTGCATCAGCTCCCGCTGCCAGGGTTCCAGCCTTGTGGCTGCGGTATCAAGCATGTTCATTGGCGGCGAGGTCCAAGGTGTCCAGGTGGTGACGGAACTCGGTACTTGCTGGCAGATCCGCAGCAAAGCGTTCGAGGTAGCGCTGAATGGGCTGGGAGGAGCGAACGAACCGGTCCTGGCACACCTTCAGCGTCTCCATCGTGGTTTCGGTGAAATGCAATCCATGCTCACGCAAGGTACGCAGCCATTGGCGATCAAACGCCCATGGATAGGCGCCGATCTCCAGGTTGGTCTGGGCGAAGGTCAGGTAGCCGCGCTGGCGGATATTGATGGCCTTGAGGTCCACGTCCTGCAGGCTGTCGTAGAAGATCACGGTGTTGGGCCGGGTGACTTCGCAGAAGACACGCCAGAGGTCGCGCATGGAAGGGCTGGTCTGGTCGTCCACCACCAGGTTCACGTATTCCCCCGCCGGCACCCAGCGGAAGATGCTGGCGATACTGGCCTGGAAGACGTCCTGATGCAGCAGGTTGAGCGCCTGGTCGGTGGCAACGGTGTGCAACTCGGCGTGATGCCGGTCGGACAGCAGCCGTTCGATGCCCATCCATTGCTGATATAGGCCATAGCGCTTGCCGCTGTAGCGTCCGTCCACCGAGCTGCCGATGACGATCGACGGCCGGACGACCAGGAACGGGATGCCACATTCGGCAACCACCCGCTCGGCAGCTCGCTTGGTCAGGGTGTAGTTGGTCGGGTCTTTCGGCGGCTCGCTCAGAGCGGTTTCGGGCACTGGCGCACCGGAGTAACCCGCCGAGTAGGCGGTGGATACGAAAATGAAGAAGCTCACCCCGGCACGCTTGGCCGCGATGGTCAGTCTTTCGGTGAAATCAACATTCATCGCCTGTAGGGCATCGTTGTCGAAGTAGTCCAGGCACCCGGCGCAGTGAACGATGGTGTCCACCTTGCCGGCGCGTAGGGTGTTTTCCAGCAGCTCGACCGTGGCGGTTTCGGCGCCTTGCCAGTGAACCGTGGTTATCTGCCCGGTAAAGTCGTCCGGTTTTTTGCCCAGGGCGAATAGCTCGCGCTGGACCTCCTCGGGAATGCTGCCGGTTTCGACTTCACGGCGGGACGGCAGGACCAGATGATCCGCCCATCCATCGCTGAGCATCTGGGCGGCCATCAAGGCTCCCAGAAAACCGGTACCGCCAGTGAGGAAAACACGCCCTCCATGGCGTGCGGTTTGGAGAGGGGTGTTCATCGGGCTCCTCCGCTTGCCACGTTGGGCGCCGTGGTAGCGGGCAACGCGCCCTGGATCATCGTCTGGTCGGGAACCCCTCCGTAGGACAGCAGTTTCTGATCGACGATGACAATCGGGAATGCGCTCAGGCCGTGGGCCATGAACAGCTCGGACACCTGCTGGGCCAGTGCGCCTTCGGCTGCATTCAGTTCGGAGGTGATCTTCGGCAGGATGGTTTGTGCCGTGGTCACGGTGACTATCAGCACCGGCCAGTCGAGCTTGGCGGCAGCCAGAGCCGCCTGCGCGGCTTTCTCGATCTGCTCATCGACTTCGTTGGTGCCGGGCATGCAGCAACTGGCGGAGAGCACCACTACGGCATCGTTGCCCAGCGCGCGTTTGACCTGGGCGATATCTGCGTCCGAGGCCTTGTTGAAGAAACCGAACATGTCTTGTCCCTCTTGATTGAGTGGTTACAGCACGAGAGCGACGGCCAGGCCCAGCGCCAGGGCGCAGAGAACGACGGTCAGGGTGTGGGCTATCACCAACGGGAGTCTGAAAAGCCTGAACAGCAGCATCACCTCGGGCGGGCTGGTGCCGATCGCGGCCACGAGGAAGGTCACCAGCGGTCCGACCGGGAAGCCCTTCTCGATCAACGCGAAGCCGATGGGCAGTGCCGCGATGGGCGAGATGTAGAGCGGCACGCCGACCAGTGCGCAGGCTAGATAGAGCCATGCGGCCGGCAAGCGATCGACGAGGCCCATGAGCATGTCCTTGGGCACGGCGCCGTAGATCAGGCCGCCGATCATCAGCCCGACCAGCAGGTACGGCGCTACGGTGCGCAGTTCCTGTTTGGCGGCCAGCCAGGCGAAGCGGCTTGCTGGCTGCCAGCCGGGCCAGGCCGCGACTTTCTGCCCCAGGAAGGTTGCGCTGCTCTGTGGGGCTGGGGTGATGGTGACGTGCCTGGCCATGCCCAAGCGGCCTGCGATCACGCCGGCAGCCGAAGTCAGGGCCAGGCCGGCGATGATGAATACCGCCCCGGGGATGAACCCGACGGTCAGGAACAGCAGGATGAAGACGCCTTCATTGACCACCGGGGACGCCACCAGAAAGGCGAAGCTCGGGACGAAACCCACTCCTGCCCTGAGCATGCCGCTCAGCACGGGAATGGTTGAGCACGAGCAGAACGGGGTAATCACGCCGCCCACGCTGGCGGCAAAGGCCGAACGCCAGCCAGATGAGCCAAGCAGCGAGCCTTGGGTCGCCTGAAAGGGCATCTTCTGCTGCAGCATCACCACGGACCAGGTGACCAGCAGGAAAAGCCCGATGAGCAGGGCACCATCCATGAGCAGGAACTCGAAGAAGGCGCGAACACCCTGCGCTAAGGTCGTGTTATCGGACATACAAGCTCCGCCGTTACTGATGGGCGGACTGGAACAACGCTTAGGCGTTGGCCAGCCCTGCGTTCAAGGACGGGGTACCGCCGTAGGTCTGCATCGATTCGATCAGGGCGGCGGTTACCACCGGGTCGAAGTCGGCCTTGTCGAGGGTCTCGACGTAGGTATCCAGCGCCTCGATGCGGATTTCGTCGATGTCGGTCTTCAGGTCGCCCAAGGACAGGGAGGCGCAATCGATGTTCAGGCGGTCGCAGAGGAAGTGACAGCCGGTGCTGACCATGCTGAACAGCTCTGGCATGACGCGGTGGTGAGCCCATTTCAGGCTCTCGTGGACGCCTTCCGGGTCCTGGGCGATCAGGCTGCGGATACGCGCCAGGCCGATTTCCAGGTGCTCCAGCTCGTCGTCGAGGATCTTGTTGGCCAGTGCTGCGGTGTCCGGGTCGCCCTGACGTACCAGGGTGCGGTAGAGCACGATGGCCATGGTCTCGGTCATCAGGTCCTGGATCACCAGGCAGGCCGCCAGATCCTTGTTCTGCACGGCGGTGCTGAAGTGCCGGCGGATGTTGAACCACTGCGGCTCGACGATCTCGCGCATGACGTTGTAGTCGTGGCGCTTGCCCAGGCTGGCGAGCATCTGGATGTGCTTGGACTCTTCGTGAGCCTGCTTGACGGTCTCGATCTTGCTCTCGGTGTCTGGCATCAGCGGGACCATTTCCGAGTAGTTTTCCACCGCCATGATCTCGCCTGCGATCGCGTTCGAGGCGATGTAGGCCAGCAGGTTGAAGTAGCCGTCGCTCTTGTTGTGCTCGGTGCCGAGCACTTCGCGGCGGCTGATGGAGCGCAGGTCGATCGGGGCGTTTGAAGTTGGCTGAGTGCCGACAGATGCTTCTTGCATTTCTTGTCCTCCCATTAGGCTTCAAGGGCATTCCCTTGCCGCGACAATTGTCGGGAGGCTGCTGGCGCCGGGCCATAGTACATAGCTTCTATTCAAAGCCCAGGCCGCTACCCCCTACCATGAGTCAGATCACGACGCATCGGTCATTCGGTGCGTTTCATGGAAGAGCTTGGGGAAATCGATGAAAACAATAACCTGGACTGCCCGGGACGTTGGCGTGCCTGCGGTGTGGATGCTGGGCGCGCTGCTTTGCCTGACTGGCTGCAATCGTGAGGCAGAGCCGAAGGCGGATACCAAGGCGATGCGCGTCAGTGTCGTCGGCGCGAGCACAATCGCGCCGCTAATCAGCGAACTGGCCAAGGCCTATGAGCAGGAGCATCCGGGCCTTCGCATCGAGGTGCAGGCGGGCGGTAGTTCACGCGGCATCATGGATGTGCGCAGCGGTACCGCCGTGCTTGGCATGGTGTCTCGCGATCTCAAGCCCGATGAGCAGGATCTTGAGCATGCACTGATTGCCAAGGACGGCATCGGCATGATCGTCAACAAGAGCAACCCGGTTGCCGGGCTGAGCAAGGAGCAGGTCATCGGGATCTACACCGGCCAGATCACCAACTGGAAGGAAGTAGGTGGCGACGACGCGCCTATCACCGTGGTGAGCAAGGCCGAAGGCCGCTCCACGCTGGAGATCTTCAGCAGCTTCTTCGGCATTTCCTACAAGGACATCAAGGCCCACGTCATCATCGGCGACAACCAGCAAGGCATTCAGACCGTCGCCGGATCGCCTGCCGCTGTGGGCTACGTCTCCATCGGCTCAGCGGAATACGAAGCCGGGCAAGGCGCGGCCATTCGCCTGATTCCCATGGGCGACCAGGTACCTTCGACCGCTTCCGTGGCCTCGGGGCAGTATGCAATCAGCCGTGACCTGAATCTGGTCTACAAGACGCCGCTTAATGAGCAGGTCCAGGACTTCGTGGCCTATGCGCAATCGAAGCAGGCCGAAGACTTCGTCACCCGGATGTACTTCATCCCGGTCGTGAAATAACGGCTGGCAGGCCAGGGTCGCTTCATGACACTACCTATCGTTGAGTCGATATCACCGCCGCCGTCGGCGCTGCGCGGTTGGGCGTTCTGGTCGTCAATGACCATGCTGGCCTTGCTCGGGGCGGCGATCGTGTTCCTGATCGTCGCGTTTCTCCTAGGCGAGGCGTTCCCCCTGATCAGCAAGGGAGGCTTCGCCCGGTTTTTCACCGACGAAGGCTGGTGGCCGAGGGACGCCAGTTTCAATATGACGCCCATGGTCGTGGCCAGCCTCTACCTGACGGTCGGAGCGCTGCTGGTGGCGACGCCGTTGAGCTTGGCGATATCGCTGGTTACCACGTTCAAGGCACCCACCGGGCTGGCGCGGTTGATGCGCAATCTGGTGGAGCTCAGTGCGGCCGTGCCGACGGTGGTCTACGGCCTCTGGGGCGTGAGTGCCATCGTGCCGATCATCAACCTGTGGAGCCCTCCGGGAGCCAGCCTGCTGGCTGGCGTTCTGGTGGTGGCCCTGATGATCATCCCGACCATTACCGTCCTGACCCAGTCAGCCCTCCAGACGGTCCCGGTCGCCTATGTGCAGGGCGCTGCGGCACTGGGTGTTTCCGAGAATCAGACCCTGCTGCGCATTGTCGTGCCGGCGGCGAGGCAAGGCATTTTCTCCGCCATGGTGCTTGGCGCGGCCAGGGCCATCGGGGAAACCATGGTAGTCCTGATGGTCTGCGGCAATATCGTGCAGGTACCCACTTCGTTGTTCGAGCCCGTTCGGGCGCTGACGGCCAACATCGCGCTGGAGATGCCCTACGCCATGGGCGATCACCGGGCCTCGCTGTTCGTGGCCGGCCTGCTGATGTTGCTGCTGGTCAGCGTGCTGGTGGCGGCAGGCGAATGGGTTGGCCGACGTCAGCGGGAGATGGGCGTATGAAGTTGATCAGCTTGGCCCGACTCAAGGAGTTGGCCTGGACGGCATTGCTTTACGGCCTGGCCCTCGGGGCGATCGCGATGCTGCTGTGGCCGCTGCTCACAGTGTTCGGCAATGGCCTTCAGGTCTTGAGCTGGGAGTTCCTGTCGTCCAGTCCGGTCGATGCCGGTCGTGGCGGCGGCATCGCGCCGATCCTGGTTTCGACGCTGGGCATCGTGTTGGTCAGCCTGGCGGCCGCGTTGCCACTGTCGTTCGGGGTGGCAGTGATGCTGACCGAAGGATTCAAACCCGGTGGCTGGCCTGCAACCGTTGTGCGCTGCAGCCTCGACATCCTGGCCGGCGTACCGTCAGTGGTGTTCGGTCTCTTCGGTCTCAGCCTGTTTTGTCGGCAGTTGGGGCTGGGTTACTCCATCCTGGCCGGTGGCCTGACCCTGGCCTGCATGATCCTTCCGACCCTGGCACGCTCGCTGGCGTTTTCGCTGGAGGCGGCGGCCACGGCTCATCGCGCGGGTGGTGCGGCACTCGGGGTGTCGCGACAGGCCGTGCTGTTGCGGGTGATGGTGCCGGTAGCGCTACCGGGGATTTGCGCCGGGATCGTGCTGGCGCTGACCAGGGCCCTGGCCGAAACGGCGGTATTGCTGTTCACCAGCGGTTACTCGGACCGGATGCCGGAGTCCTTGCTCGACTCGGGGCGCAGTGTCTCGGTTCATATCTACGATCTGGCCACCAACGTACCCGGCGGCACGCCGAACGCCTATGGATCGGCCCTCGCGCTGCTTCTGCTCCTGGCATTGCTGAGTTTCGCAGTGCATGCCCTGACCCGGTGGATGCAGCGGCGCATGACTGGCACAACGACAGGGAGTTATTGACCATGACCAACAAGACCGGGGCGGCAACGCTCGAATCCTCTGTGCGAGCCGTGCCCAGCACCGCTGGTACCGTTACGCATCTGAATACCGCGGCCGAAGGGTATATCGAGATTCAGGACCTGTCGGTGAGCTACGGCAAGCGGGTGGTCGTCGAGGGAGTGAAACTGCGGGTACCGCGAAACTCGGTCACGGCCCTGATCGGTCCCTCCGGCTGCGGCAAGTCCAGCTTGCTGCACTGCCTGAACCGCCTCAACGACCTGGTTCCCGAGTGCTCGGTATCAGGCTCGATCAGCTTCAGTTGGATGGACGGCAAGCGCCTGTTGAAGGACCCGACCCAGTTGCGCCGCCAGGTCGGGATGCTGTTTCAACGACCTAACCCGTTTCCCTTCTCCATTCGCAAGAACCTTGAGTTCGCCCTGCGGCAGCATGGAATCAAGGCGCGGGACGAGATAGATGCGCGGATCGAGGCGTCGCTCAAGGAAGTGGGCCTGTGGGATGAGGTGCATGATCGCCTCGATGGCGCGGCACTGGCGTTGTCTGGCGGGCAGCAGCAACGCCTGTGCCTGGCCAGGGCGTTGGTACTCGGGCCGGAGGTGCTGCTTATGGATGAACCCTGCAGTGCCCTCGACCCTATTTCGACGCAAACCATCGAGGCGCTCATCTCAAGCCTGTCCCAGCGGCGAACCATTGTCTTGGTCACCCACAGCCTGAGTCAGGCCCGCCGGGTGGCCGATCAGGTGGCGGTGTTCTGGAAGGTCGAGGGCGTGGGACGGCTGATCGAATGCGGCAAGGCGCGAGAGGTGTTCGAGCGACCCCGTCACGAGCTGACCCAGGCCTATCTGCAATTTGCCTGAACCGAGCAGTTGGCGTGGCAGGACGCCATGGTACATCGGTTCCATTGTGGGCAAAGCGCGGCGATTTCTACCATGGCCGCATGAACACTATCTCTGCTAAACCCGTGCAATACCCGACCGCGAGAGTGAAAATCCTCCCGCTCCATGTCCATGATGTGCTCAAGCATGCGGCAAGGGTGCACGCCGCAGTGAAAGTAACTTCCATCGCTCTCGATGGCGCAGTCGAACGCCAGAACTACGCAGATCTTGCCGATTCCGCTCGTGATTGCGCCGCGCAACTCCATGCCCTCGGGTTCCAGCCAGGCGATGCGCTCGTCAGCTTTGGCCTGAGCTCGCTCGATCAGATGGCCTGGCTTTACGGGGCACTCGACCAAGGCGTGGTCACCCATCTGCTGAACCCTCAACATCGCCCCGAAGACCTGGGGCTCTTCCTCCAACAGATCCGCCCGAAGCTGGTGCTGCATGACGCCGCTACTGCCGGCGCGGTTCAGGCGTTTCAGGGGTTATTGTCAGGATCTGCGGTGCGGTCGATGACCCATCGCAATGCGGAGGGAGCGGCCGGCTATGTGTCGGCACAGTTTCCAGAGGACACTCTTTCCCACGTTTGTTACTCGTCCGGCACCACTGGCACGCCAAAAGTCGTCGAGTACACGCACCGTTCGACGTTGCTGCACACCTGGGCTTGCGCCTTGCCGGACGCAATGGGCCTGACTGGCGCCGACCGGGTCATGCCGCTGATGCAAAACTTCCATGCCAGCGCCTGGGGCGCTCCGTTCGTGTGTCCGATGGTGGGCGCGGAGCTGATCCTGGTTCCGCCAACCCGTGATCCGGCCCAATGGTTCCAATGGATCGAAGAGCATCAGGTCACCGTGCTGGGTGCGGTATCGGCTCACTGGCTGGCGCTCGCTCGCTACATGCAGGTCACTGGGCAGCGCTTCAGCACCCTTCGCCGGACTGTAGTCGGAGGAACACGCCTGCCGTTCGAGGTGGCGTACTTCATTCAGGAGCGACTGGGCGTCGAGGTATGTCACGCCTGGGGCATGACCGAGACCTCGCCGCTGGCCACCATTGAACGGTTCGATAGCAGCGCGACTGCGCTGGGACATGGCCAGCCGGTGTTCGGGATCGAGCTGGCGGTGCGAGGTGACGATGCTGTGTGCGTGGCTGAAGGTACCGGCGAGCTCATGGTACGTGGGCACTGGGTAGCCGTCGGCGCCGAGCGGGACGAATGGCTGGCGACCGGCGACTTCGCGACCCTTCAGGCCGATGCGGGGCTCGATGTCAGCGATCGGCTGAGCGACTCGCTGCTGGTCGGTGGCGCTCCCCTCAGTTCCGCCCTGGTCGAGTACCGGGCCAGACAGGTGCCAGGCGTCGCGGACGCGGCGCTGGTGATCTGCGAGCCGGGTAGCGGTCGCAGTGTTCTGGCCTGGGTCGCGGCGTCCGATGCCGAGCCTGCCGTCGTTGTTGCCGAACTGCAGGCGGTCCTGGCGCAAGCCTTCGAGGGCTGGTGCCCGACCCGGTGCACCGTCGTGGATGCGTTCCCCTACACCGCCTCGGCGAAGGTCCAGAAACACCTCCTCAAAGCACAAATCGCTCCCCAGAACGAAAGCGATGTTGCCCCAACCCTTCCTTCACGTGCTGATGCCTGACTTATGACGCAAATATCGAAAACCGCAGCGGTAGATTCTGTGCATACGAGCGGGCTGAAGAGCTCGCTGCCTCTGGAGCGGTACGTGACCTGGGTGGTGGACCATCGGCGGTGGGTCATTGCCATCGTGCTGGCGCTGTCGGCGTTCTTTGCGTTCTTTGCCGCCAAGCAGCAGGTCATCATCAACCCGGCTGCCGTGGTGCCGCAGAGCCACCCGTACATCAAAGCGACCAACACCATTGAGAAGATCTTCGGCTCGAAGTACCTGGTGGTGATTGGTCTGACCCCGACCCAGGGCGACGCCCTGCAGCCCCAGGTGCTGGAGGCGGTGAAGCGCATCACCGACAAGCTCTATGCCGCGCCGTCGGTCACCAAGCAGACGCTGCTCAGCCTGTCATCGCGGCAGGCCAAGAGCATTCGTGGCAATGCCGACGGTTTCGAGGCCAGGCCGCTGCTGGGAGACCAGTTGCCGTCCAGCACGGCGCAGATCGACGAACTGAAGGCCGCGATCAACGCCAACCCGGTGTACCGGGACACAGTGATCTCCAGTGACTGGCGCACCGCGACGATCATGCTGGAGCTCAAGGAAAACCCCAACGGCTTCGGCGCGATGCTGTCCGATGTCCACCAGATCCTGAGCCAGGAGAACACGCCGGGCATCGAGATCTCCCTGAGCGGCAACCCTGTCTTCCTGCATCAGGCGGAGGTGTTCGCCGACCGGATCAACTGGCTGTTCCCGATCGCGGTCCTGGTCATCGGCCTGTTGCACTACGAAGCATTCCGGACTCGCCAGGGTCTGGTTCTGCCGTTGGTGACGGCGCTGCTGTCGGTGGTCTGGGGCGTGGGGATCATGGGGTTGATGAAGGTCCCGATGGACATCTTCAACTCGCCGACGCCGATCCTGATCCTCGCGGTGGCGGCGGGACATGCCGTGCAGTTGCTCAAGCGCTACTACGAACGCTTCATCGAGCTGGTGAACGGTCAGCAGATGGATCCTGTGGTGGCCAACCGGCTGGCGACGATCCAGTCGCTGGCGGCGGTCGGCCCGGTGCTGGTGATCGCTGGCGGTGTCGCGGCTCTCGGGTTCTTCTCGCTGGTGGTGTTCGAGCTGGAAACCGTGCGGGCATTCGGCATATTCACCGGCATCGGCATCCTGGCGGCCGTGTTGCTGGAGTTCACCTTTACCCCGGCAGTGCGGGCCGGCCTCAAGCCGCCGTCGGCAGCGCAGATCGACACCGAGACCAAGCCTCGGATCTGGGATCGCCTCAGCGCACGCATTGCTCACCTGGTAGTGACCCCTCGCAGCCGGAACTGGATTCTCGGCGGTTTCGTGGTGCTGATTGGTGTGGCGGTTGCCGGCTGGCCGCTGGTGCATGTGGATAACTCCAGCAAGAGCTTCTTCTCGGATTCGCTGCCCCTGCAACGCGATGACAACCTGCTGAACACCCAGACCGGTGGGACCAACGTGCTCTACGTGATGGTCGATACCGGCGAAGCGGACGGGGTGAAGGACCCTCGGGTGCTGGATGCGATCCGCTACCTGCAGGCGGACGCGGCGAAGCGCCCGATCGTGGGCAAGACGCTATCCATCGACGACTTCCTCCAGCGCATGCACGAAGCGGCGTCGGGCGACACGGGCGCTGTTACGCCACTTCCTGATGACCGCGAGCTGATTGCCCAGTACCTGTTCCTCTACTCGATGTCAGGGGATCCGGAGGACTTCTCGGCCCATGTCGATTACGAATACCGGCGGGCAAAGATCGCGATCATGTTGCGCACCAACAGCAACGCCGAGATCGATCACCTGGTGAACGACCTGCGCCAGGTCGCGAGCGAGCATTTCCCCGGCAATGTCACCGTGTCGTTCGGCGGTGAGGTCGCGCAGACCCTGGCGGTCACCGATGTGATGGTGCACAGCAAGCTGCTCAACATTGCCCAGATCCTCGGCGTGATCTTCGCGGTGTCGGTGATCGCGTTCCGCTCGGTGATCGCCGGTCTGCTGGTGCTGTCGCCGTTGCTGGTGGTGCTGTCGCTGGTGTTTGGCGTCATGGGCTACTTCGGCGTGCCGCTGAATATCCCCAACTCGCTGATCTCGGCTATGGCAGTTGGTATCGGCGCCGACTACGCGATCTACCTCATCTACCGCATCAGCGAATACACGGCCCAGAGCAAGGCATTGCCCGAGGCCGTGGAAATGGCGATGAAAACCGCCGGCAAGGCCTGCTTGTTCGTCGCCACCGCCGTGGCCGGGGGGTATGCCGTCCTAATGTTCTCTTACGACTACAAGGTTCATATGTGGCTTTCTACCTTTATCGTGCTGGCGATGCTGGCGAGCGTTCTCGCAACCCTGACCCTGATCCCGAGCGCCATCCTGGCCTTCAAACCCGGCTTCATCTTCCAGCGCCGCTCCGGTGACCGTGGCGCCGTGCTGCTGATCATCCTGGCGGCCATCGGCTTCCTGACGTATTCGCAGGTCGGCTGGTCTGCGGAACTGGAAGCGAAAGAGATCATGGAGCGTAACGCGGCGGTCACCCGTTTTAGCACCTCCAAGGCTGATGCCGAGTTCGTGCTGCAGACCAAGGACGGCAGCCAGCGGACCCGCAAGTCCAACATGGCCTCGAAGCTTCAGGACAACGGACAGGACACTATGCGCCTGGTGCGCTTCGAAGCGCCTGCGGACATTCGCGGGACTACTACCTTGCTGGTCGAGCGGACCGCCCAGGACGACGAGATGTGGGTCTACCTGCCGGCGATGAAGCGAGTCCGACGTCTGGTGGCTTCGAACAAGAAGGACAGCTTCATCGGGACCGACTTCAGCTACGGCGACGTGATGGGGCACAAGGTCAGTGACTGGAAGCACACCCTGGTCAGGCAGGAGACCCGTGACGGCGTCGAGCACTACGTCATCGAGTCGCTGCCCGCCGAGGACAGCGTGCGCACCAACTCTGGCTACGCAAAGCGCCTGACCTGGATCCGCAAGGACAACTTCGCGACCACCTATGTGGAAGCGGCCGACGTCAGCGGGGCGCCGTACAAGCAGTTCTCCTTCACCGATATCCAGTTGGTGGATACCGCCAACGGCAAGTGGCAGCCCATGAAGACCGAGGGCAAGAACCTGCAGAGCGGTCATACCACCACCATCACCTTCTCCAACTTCAAGGTGGGTGAGGCGTTGAGCGACAGCCTCTTCTCGGCGAGCAACATGGCTTCGCGCTAAGGAGAGGACATGAGCGGGTCTTTTTCCCCCGGCTGGTGGGCTGGTGCCGTCGTGCCCCTGGTTTTTTCGGTGGGCGCCGTCGCCGACGTGGCTGAAGTCACTGGCGAAGTCGCGGCAGGGGTTTGGTCATCGAACCGGATGCTGGATGACCGCCACACGATTTCCTCCAATCGCGCCAAGCTCAAGCTCGACTGGCAAGCCAGCGAGAGCCTGGCCTTCAGCAGCGAGGTCTGGGCCCTGTCGTCCCCTGAGCGACTGGACGGCAGGCGGGAAGATGCCGGGGTCAACGAGTTGTATGTGAAAAACAGCGAAACCCTGTGTGCGCCTGCACTGGGCAAGAAGCTGGTGATGTGGGGGCGGGCCGATGGGATCAACCCCACCGACCAGGTGTCTCCCAGCAACTACAGGCGCCTGACCCCGGAGACCACGGATCAGCGCACCGGCAACTGGGGGCTGCACCTGGACTGCGCCGCCGGTGCCGGAAAGCTGCAGGTCCATGTGCTGGACGGCTTCCGCTTCAACGAAGTGCCGCTGGAGAAAACGCCTGGCGTGACCTTCCGCGAGCAAGACCCGGATGTCCGCCCAACGGTGGCGGTGAAGTACGACGTACTGGGCTCGGACGCGGACTGGTCGATCAGCGTGATCGATGGGCACGACCTGTTTCCAACCTTCGCGGTGCGTAGTGCCACGCCTGCCGGCGTGACCCTCGGTCAGCATGCAACCCGCATGCGGATGGTCGGCGGCGACTTTACGATTGTTCGCGGCGAAATGGCCTACCGGGGAGAAATCGCCTGGGTGGACTTCGAACAGTCGTCCGACCCGGCGGTGGCACGCCGGCAGCCCTACACCTCGGCGATCGGCGGCGCCGAGTGGTACATCGGTGATCGCGAAACCGTTTCCCTGCAAGGCTTCTGGCGGCATTTGCGCTCGGTATCGAGCATCGCCAACGATCCCTTGATGGCCCAGGTGCAGGCGGCTCAGGCCCTGATCAGCAACGAACTGGATCGGGACCAGTACGGGCTGACGCTGCGCTACGCCAGGCCACTGTTCGATTCGAAGGCCGACCTGGACCTGTTCGCCGTGTGGACCGAACCCCGCAATGACTGGATGCTCCGGGGCCGCCTGAAGTACGCGGTGACCGACTCATGGCGGGTTAGCACCGGGTTCGACATTTTCCGGGGGCCGCAGGATTCATTCCTGGGGCACCTGCGAACGAACTCGCTGACGTTCGTGGAGGCGAGCTATCTCTGGTGAGGCCCGATGGGTGCGATAGAAATATCCGGTTGTCCATATATTTGAATTGGCATATATTCGGATTTCCAGATATTTCAGCCGCCCGGTGGGCGGCCTCCAGGAGGCTACATGCCGGAAGCCCTGACTCCCCCCATCGTTTTCAAATGCCTGGCTGACGACACCCGGGCCCGGATGACCCTGCTGATCGCCCGCGAAGGCGAACTCTGTGTCTGCGAACTCACCCACGCGCTTGAACTGAGCCAGCCGAAGATCTCCCGGCACCTGGCCCAGTTGCGTGAGGCTGGAATCCTGATGGATCGCCGCAAAGGCCAGTGGGTGTACTACCGACTGCATCCCGAACTGCCGCAGTGGGTGGACGCCATGCTGAAGGGCGTGGTCGATGCGAACCAGGAATGGTTGAGCCCCGATGCGCTGCGCCTCGCCGAAATGGGCGAGCGGCCGCAGAGCCCTGCGGCTTGTGCTTGATCCTTCCCTTCGCTGATTGAGTTGTAGTCATGCTGATCGCATTTCTGATTTTCCTGGTGACGATCGTTCTCGTCATCTGGCAGCCCAAAGGCCTGGGTGTGGGCTGGAGCGCCGCACTGGGGGCCGTCGTGGCGCTGCTGGCGGGCGTCGTGAGCCTGTCCGATATCCCCGTGGTCTGGCAGATCGTCTGGAACGCTACCGCCACCTTCATCGCCGTCATCATCATCAGCCTGCTGCTGGATGAGGCGGGGTTCTTCGAGTGGGCGGCATTGCACGTGGCGCGCTGGGGGAAGGGCAGCAGCCGCAAGCTGTTCGCCTTCATCATCCTGCTGGGTGCCGCCGTCTCGGCGTTGTTCGCCAACGACGGTGCGGCACTGATCCTGACCCCGATCGTCATCGCGATGCTGCTGGCCCTGCGCTTTTCCCCGGCCGCGACGCTGGCATTCGTCATGGCAGCAGGCTTTATCGCCGATACCGCGAGCCTGCCGCTGGTGGTGTCCAACCTGGTGAACATCGTCTCCGCCGACTACTTCGGCATCGGTTTCAGCGAGTACGCCTCGGTCATGGTGCCGGTGAATCTGGTCAGCATCGCCGCCACTCTGGGCATGCTGCTGTGGTTCTTCCGCAAGGACCTGCCGCGTACCTACGAACTCGACCAGTTGAAGGCTCCCGAAGCCGCTATCCGCGACAAGGCGACGTTCGTTGCCGGCTGGTGGGTGCTGGCGCTGCTGCTGGTCGGCTTCTTCGCCATTGAGCCGCTGGGCGTGCCCATCAGCGCCATCGCTGCCGCCTGTGCGCTGATCCTCTACCTGATCGCCGCGCGCGGGCACGTGATTTCGACCCGCAAGGTGCTCAAGGACGCGCCCTGGCAGGTCGTGGTGTTCTCGCTGGGCATGTACCTCGTTGTCTACGGCCTGCGTAACGCTGGTCTCACCGACTACCTGACGCAGATTCTCAATGTCTTCGCCGGCTACGGGATCTGGGGCGCGTCTCTCGGGACGGGGCTGCTCGCCGCTGGCCTTTCGTCGGTCATGAACAACATGCCCACCGTTCTGGTAGGCGCCCTGTCGATCCACTCCGCCGAGGCCACCGGCATCGTGCGCGAGGCCATGATCTACGCCAACGTCATCGGTTGCGACCTCGGCCCGAAAATCACGCCCATCGGCAGCCTGGCCACCTTGCTGTGGCTGCACGTGCTGGCCCGCAAGAACATCGTCATCACCTGGGGCTACTACTTCCGCACCGGCATCGTTCTGACGCTGCCGATCCTGCTTGCCACCCTGGCCGCATTGGCCATCCGCCTGAGCTTTTGAACCGGAGATACCTGATGAAAGTCTTGTTCATGTGCACCCACAACAGCTGCCGCAGCATCCTGTCCGAAGCGCTGTTCAATCACCTGGCCCCCGAGGGTATGGAAGCGGTGAGCTCGGGCAGCTTCCCTAGCGGCAAGGTCAATGAGCGGGCACTGAAGACCTTGGAAGCCGCCGGAATCTCCACCGCTGGCCTTTCGAGCAAGGCCTCGGACGACTTCGAGAGCTCCCCTCCCGACATCGTCGTCACGGTATGCGACCGCGCTGCTGGCGAAGCCTGCCCGATCTTCTTCGGCCCATCGCTCAAGGCTCACTGGGGCCTGGCCGACCCTTCGGCGGTTACCGGGAGCGAGGCGGAAATCGAAGAAGCCTTCCAGACCACTTTGGCGAAGATCAATGAGCGCGTTCGCGCCTTCATTGCGCTGCCTTTCCCGCAACTGAGCCAGGACGAACTGAAAGCCGAGCTTGCCCGCATCGGCGCGCTGTAGGCCCTGGATCAATGGAGACCGAAATGAACGACCACCTGCCAAATGTCCAGCCAGAACTGCTTGACCTGCCGTCGCTGGAGCGGCTGGAACCGAAGGGTCCTTCCACGCATAAACCGCGCATCCTGCTGCTGTACGGATCGACCCGCGAGCGCTCGTTCAGCCGCTTGATAGTCCAGGAAGCTGCGCGCCTGCTGGAAGAGTTCGGCGCCGAAGCCCGTATCTTCGATCCTTCCGGCCTGCCGTTGCCGGATGACGCACCGGACTCCCACGAGAAGGTGCTGGAGCTCCGCGAGCTGATGCAATGGTCCGAGGGCCAGGTGTGGTGTTCGCCCGAGCGTCACGGCTCGATGAGCGCTGTGTTCAAGGCGCAGATCGATTGGGTTCCGCTGGCCATGGGCGCCGTTCGTCCAACCCAGGGCAAGACCTTGGCGGTGCTGCAGGTGTGTGGTGGTTCGCAGTCGTTTAACGTGGTGAACCAATTGCGCGTGTTGGGCCGCTGGATGCGGATGTTCACCATCCCCAACCAGTCCTCGGTACCCAAGGCATTCCTGGAGTTCGATGACGCCGGGCGGATGAAACCGTCCTCCTTCTACGATCGCCTGGTCGATGTGATGGAAGAACTGATGAAGTTCACCCTGCTGCTGCGCGACCGCCAGGACTACCTGGTGGACCGCTACTCCGAGCGCAAGGAGTCGGCGGAGGAGCTGTCCAGGCGCGTCAACCAGCGATCCATTTGAGGCAAACGACATGTCACACCCTTACTCGCTTAAGTCCTTGCCGCACAGCCCCGGCAGCCTGATTTTCACACCCTGCCCGGGCACCCAGGCCAGCGATCTTGCTGAAAGCCTGGAGACGCTGAAGCAGGCTGGCGCCATGGCGCTGGTGACACTGATGTCGGATACAGAGCTTCAGGAAAACGGCGTTGCCGAGCTTGGTGTCGCGGCCAGGCAGCATGGGTTGGTGTGGTACCAATTGCCGATCGAGGATGATCAGGCTCCGGATCAAAACTTCGAGGCCCGAATGGGAGAGATTCGCCACCAGTTGGACGCATTGCTCGCATCCAACAAAGCCCTGGCCATCCACTGCAAGGGCGGCTCCGGGCGTACCGGATTGTTCGCTGCACGTCTGCTTATCGAGTCCGGAATGCCGCGCCGCGAGGCCATTGCGTGGGTGCAGGAGCTGCGTCCACGGGCGATTCAGAAGCCTGCGCACCTCAACTACATCAACCAGTTCGGCGAAGGCTGAACGCTCCAGCCTGATGGGAGAAACCATGGCCACCGACGGCGAACTACTCGATGTCATCGTGATTGGCGGCGGGCAGTCCGCGCTGACGGTGGCCTATTTTCTGAAGCGGGCGAAGCTGTCGTTCGTGCTGCTGGATGCCGAAGAGGCAGCGGGCGGGGCCTGGCGCCATGGCTGGGACTCGCTGACGCTGTTCTCGCCCTCGGCCTGGAGTTCGATCGCGGGATGGCCGATGCCACCAGTCATCGAAGGCAATCCCGGTAGGGATCACGTGGTCAGCTATCTGGAGCAGTACGAGGCGCGCTACGGGTTTCCTATCGTTCGCCCCGTTAGCGTCACGACGGTGGAGCGGACCGCACGTGGACTTCGTGTGCGCTCGAAGGACTGCGACTGGGAAGCCCGTACCGTCATCAGCGCTACGGGGACCTGGAGCAAGCCCTATGTTCCGGTCTATCCGGAAATAGAGCTGTTCCAGGGGATACAGCTTCACTCTGCCCATTACCAGTCACCAGAGGCTTTCCGAGGAAAGCGGGTGCTGGTCGTTGGTGGCGGCAACTCGGGGGCGCAAATCTATGCGGAGCTGTCCGAGGTCGCCGACGCAACGTGGGTGACCACGGAGGAGCCGGCGTTTCTGCCTGATGATGTCGATGGGCGGGTGCTGTTCGAACGGGCTACCGAGCGCCTCAAGGCTCAACAGGAAGGCCGTGTTATCGACGCACCGGTAGGCGGGCTTGGCGATATCGTCATGGTGCCCTCGGTGGTTCGGGCCCGTGAACGCGGAGCTCTTCGAGCCGTAAGGCCCTTTATCTCATTCACTCCTGACGGGGTCGTCTGGCCCAACGGTGAGAAAACACAGGTCGATGCAGTGATCTGGTGTACCGGCTTCCGGCCGGCGCTGGATCACTTGCTGGCGCTGGGCGTGCTGGATGACAACGGCAGGGTCGAGGTTGACGGGGCGCGCTCTATTAGCGAGCCGTGCCTCTGGCTGGTGGGATATGGCGACTGGACCGGCCTGGCCTCGGCGACACTGATCGGCGTCACCCGCACTGCGCGGAGCACCGTCAACGAAGTAGTTGAATACCTGAGCAGCTTGGAGCAGCCGGATGCCTAGCGGAATCGAGATTCGTGTTGCCAGACCAGAGGATGCAGAAGAGATCCAGGCCATCTATGCGCCCATCGTACTCAATACGGCCATCTCATTCGAAGAGGCAGTGCCGAGCGTGGAGCAAATGCGGGAGCGGATCGCCACGACGCTGCAAACATACCCGTATCTGGTAGCGGTGCAGGAGGGGCAGGTAGTCGGCTATGCCTATGCCAGTCAGCACCGGGCGCGGGCGGCTTACCGCTGGGCGGTGGATGTGACGGTGTATGTCGCCGAGGGCCAGCGCCGCAGTGGGGTTGGTCGGCAGCTCTATGACGTGTTGCTGCCAGTTCTGAAGCGTCTGGGGTATCGCTCGGCGTATGCCGGCATTGCCTTGCCGAATGAAGGGAGTGTTGGGCTACACGAGCGACTCGGGTTCCAGCACATCGGGACGTTTCCCCTGGTCGGGTTCAAGCTCGATGCCTGGCATGACGTGGGGTATTGGAGGTTTGATCTGGGGGGTGACAGCCTTCGTCCTTATGATCCCGCGCGTTTTCAAGCAATCTGCTAAAGCGCGGGATCAAGCTTGCGGCGTGCGAATTCAGAGCGTTTCAGATGTCGTTTGCTGTTGGGCCATTTCCGCAATGGCCTGACGGACACGGTTCTCGATGATCTCTATTAGTTCGAGGTGCTTGGGAAATTCTTGCTTTAGCCAGGCGCTGCAGACGAAGTAATGATCGAGGTGTATCGCAAGGGGTTGCCGGTCACCTTGAGCGCATAGCATCACATTGAACTCTGTCTCGTCCCCTGCCATGGCGGCAGGCACGAAAATGGTCCCCTTGTCGCTGAAACCGCACGAGCGGCGCCATTCAGGGATGCGTTTCTTGTCAGGGTTATCTGCGGCAAACCAGGTGATTCTTTCCATTTAATCGACCTCATGGATGAGCAATGCGCGATGTGCGTAGCGTCTGATGCGCGTGTTTGGTTCAGCGCGAATGGAAGCCGGGTAGAGGTTTTGTGAGTGGTTACCTGGCTCGGGCGTTGTAGGGCCGGCAGTTGGTTCGTTATCAGCCGCAGGATGACTCATCGGCGAACTGGGCAGCTATCAGATGACGCTAGAGGCTTGCATCGACCAACAGCTCGGACGGTTTGCATTCAACTGCAACGGCGATGCGCAAGATATTCAGGAAGGTGACATTCCTTTCCCCCCTCTCGATCTTCCCCATATGAGAACGATCCACGCCTGCCGCATCGGCTAGTGCTTCCTGCGAAAGCGCAAGCGCCAGGCGGCGGGCCCGAATTGCTGCACCGAGCTTTTTCAGACTGCCGTCGTTGTCGAGGGTTGCGGAGATTCTTGCCATGGAAAGAATCGTCCCGTTATGATGCCTATATGACCACGGTATTTACGACCCATTTGTCAGGTGGTCGTGGCTATATCCGAGCTCGCCTGGGCAGCTACACGGTCAGGGAGAGCATCCATGGAAGGCGCGCGGAGAGCGCCCTGCTTGACCGCAGTGGCGGGGTAACTGTCATGAAACATCGCGCAAGCAGCGAGCTAGGAATTATGCGATCACGCCTTGGCTGGCTGAGCGTCAGGTTCGATGGCGGCCCGTTTTATCCTGAGATGCTGGATTCACTTCAGCAGGCGGTGATTGATTTCGGTGGTCTTGTCAGGCGGGGTGAGAGCTTGACTGCCGCCGAATGGCTTCAACGAATTGATGCTATCGGCGGCGGTATTACGCCAGCTCAAATACTCGCCATTCAAACGCTCATGTGGCCTCGGTTAAGCAGCAAGTAGCTTGCGTTTATCGGAGGCCGAGTACATCTGATCATGCGCGGGAAACATTAGCTAATGTGAGTTTTAGACGTTGGGTGGACTCTCGGCGCGCCCAAGAATCATCTTGGATGAGCTCCTCGAATTGCCCCACGCATGATCATCGCTTGAGGCGGGACTGCAGTAATCTCTCAGCCACTCATCTTCGCTTTGATCCTCTGGTCGCGTCTTTGATGCAGTCAATGAAGAATCTACAGGCGCTCCTCTGTTTACCGCTTTACCGTGCTTCACAGCACCCGTAGCAAAATCTGCCTGTATGCCCTGCTGCATAAGGCTTTGAGCTGGAACCTTGTCCGGCAAAATTGTCCGGAGTTTGTCTGGCGTTTGTCCGGCGTTTGTCTGAGTCATGTCCGGCAAAAACGCTTTTCGTATGACTTCAGCCGAAATAGACAAGGGACGTATAGTTTTCGCATCTAGGCGTTCCGGTTTTTCGCTTGAGCATTCGGCTGTGAACAGGATCCCTTTGAGCCGCCCCATATAGTCGTGAAACGCGGATAAGCGTCTCGGGAACCTTGCTCCCGAGCGCAGCCAGAATTGATAGAAACCACAGCGCTCACTTTTGATTCGGAAGTGGCCTGGCGGTAGTCTCTCGCCTCGGCGGCCAGCCTTCGTGTCTCTTTCGCGGGTTAGCTCCACATTGAAGATTGCAAAGCTGTACACTCCTTCAAAAACGGGGCGAAATTGAAGCGAAAGCCCAGGGTAACGCCCATCGTAGTTATCTACTGAGTATTCATAATATTCATATACCTTAGGTTTGATACGATTGAGAATTTCCTGGAACATACCTGAGTATTTCTCTAGAAAATAATCGGGTACTGGTTTGTTATTTGCCGATCGGATCACTAGCCGGCTTGATTCGATACAGACCTCATGTCCGAGCTCAAGCAAGCGGATAAGCATTTTTCCCATGTCGTTACTGATCGCACCAGATTTAGCGCCATGACCAGCGCACCGTTGGAGAGGCGCGCATTCATCTATCGAGATAGTCAGGTAGGATTTGCAATGACTAGCTAGAACTGTTGCCCGGTATGGTCAGCGATGCGGCGGGCCAGGAAGATGGCTAGGTCGCTCACCCGATAGCGCACTAGTCGTCCGACTTTGAGGAAGGGGAGGTTGTAACGTCCGGTAGACCTCCAAACGGAGAGGGTGCTTGCTTTTGCACCCAAGACTTGAGCTGCTTGCTTGTCGTCTACGTGAACCGGCGGGTTTTTGGGGTCATGCCCAAGCTGTGCAACAATCTCGGCCTTGATTGCCTCGATTTGATCAGTGTTCAGATTTTTCATGATGAAGCCCTGTACGAAATTAATCTAGGCAGGGCTACGTGACGCCCCGCGTGTCATGACCGGTCAGGGCTATGGTCGGGAAAATGAGCCGATGTTTCCTCACGCTCAGGGCGTTAAGTGTGTGTTTTCAGATAATCTTTTACCCAATTTCTGATCGTCTCTTTTCGCCCCAGGCTTTCGTAGGTGTCGTAGATCTCCCCAACGAATTTGGCGATCTCAAGTTTTCGCCCCGGAACGAACTGCCCGTTTGCTATTCTTTCTCGCAGCAGATTGATCACCCTTTCTCGATCAGCATGCCTTCCGGCGGGTCTAGGCATCTTGCTTGCATTCTTCGCTTGGCTTGATTGCTTCTCTTTGTAAGAGTGTTGTTGAACAGCCTTGGCAAGTTCTATATAGCGCTCGGGAAGTTTTTCCGCGAAGTCATCGGGGCGTGTTGACGCGAGCAAAGCAGTTGGTTTTCTTATTTCAGCGAATGCTTTTTGCTCAAGCACTTCAAAAAGCTGCATGACGAGAATCGCGGATAGCCCCTCGGTGCTGTCCAGCTCAGATAACATCCTTTCAAATCGTTCTCTGAGTTCATCAAGCGTTGCGGGCGTTTCCGCCCATACGAAGCTCAAAAATTCGTTCTGCAAGAGCTCCACGCAAGCTACTTGACGCTTGAGTCGAAGTTGGTGCTTAACAATATCTGGATTCACAGGATACTTTGCCTTGTCAGTTTGTGATGGTTTTCCGAGGTAGGTTCACCACATCAGCGGGCTTTTTTCTTCCTGCCGCTTCAAGCATCGCCTGCGTTGCGGTATTGACCGACTGACGTACAGGGTCCAGATCGAGCCGGGCATAGATCTGTGTTGCTTGGTGCGTCTTATGGTTGAGGCTCTTGCCAATGATTGCGAGTGATGCCCCCGTTTTGGCTTGCCAGCTCCCAAGGGTACGACGCAAATCGTGAATACGCAGATCTGCCATGTCGTACATGGCGGGATCGATACCCAGTTCATCCGCCAGAGCCCGATATTGCTTATCTGCTTTTGCTGAAGCGGTCAGAAGCAGCGCATCGGCGAATTGGCGTTCATCCGGGCTCAGTTTCTCATGCTGTTCGAGGAGATCCAGTAGGCGGCGTATGCTGGCGCGCCGCAAAACCGTCGCCCATGCCTTCTTGGGCTCGACCAGGTGACCGGTCTTGCCCGAACCCGGGAACACAAAGCCGGACCCTTTCGTTTGGCGCTGCCGATTCTTGAGTGCGTTCACGGCTTCCGGTGAAAGGGTTACATTCTGGGGGCTGCCGTTTTTTGTCATGCCAAGACGCCAGACGCCTGCATCCATATCTAGATCGCGCCACGCCATTTCTTGCACGTTGGAACGGCGCGCTCCCGTGAGTAGTGACAACAGGAAGAAGTCGCAGAGATCCGATTCGGCGATGGCTTCCATCAGGTAGGGGAGTTCGGGCGCCAGAGCGAACCGGTCCCGAGAGGGCGCTGGGTTTTTCTGAATTCGACTTGCCGGGTTGGCGCCGGTGAACATTTCGAGGTCAGCAGCGAAGTTGTAGACCGACGACACGACGATGACCGCGCGGTCCGCTTGAGCGGGGCTCTTCTTCGTCGTCCTAGAGTGAATAGCCTTGATCTCGGATCGGGTTATCTGAGACAGCTTGCTGCCATGGATTGGTGTCAAATACATGTTTACCACATCCGTATAGTCGCGCTTGGTGCGTTCGCTGAGCGGGGAGCCGTCGCGCTTTTTCTTCTCAGAAAGGTACTGCTTGAACACTTCCAGGAAGGTGGGTTCTTCCCGGATGGCTCGACGAACTGCTGCTGGGTTGGCGCCGTTGGCGAACTCGCTTAGGACTGTCTGCGCTTTGATGCGAGCCTGCTCAACCGTCGTCTCCGGGAATGATCCGAGTTTGACCCATTCCATGGCACCTGCAACGCGCTTGATCACGTAGAAGGTGCGGCTGCCTGCTGCTGTGATGCGAAGCACCAGCTTGGGTATCTCGGTGTCGTACACGTTCAGGCGATTGATGGCTGGCGGTGCGATGGCTGTCAGGGCGGACTTGGTGAACTTGAGCTTCATGGCGGCTTCAACCTGAGTCGCTTGGCTAGCATTGGGCTAGCGTGGGCTATCAAAAATGGTCCATCTTGGTGATGGTTCGTTAAGCCAAGACTAAGCTGAAAGCCCCATTCTGCATAGGTCTGTAGAGGGTGGTAAAGATTGGTGATGCACCAGAGCATCTAACTCGTAACGCGAAGGTCGCAGGTTCGATTCCTGTCTCCGGCACCAGAGACCAGTTTCCAGAAGTCTATGACTGTCTACGAAACACCCCGCAGAGCCCGCATAGCGCGGGCTTTGTTGTTTATGCCTGTCTCGTTTTGTCTCTGGGCATCTACGCGATTTAGGGATATGGTTAGGGATATCTCGGTTCGACAAGGAAACGTATCCCTATGGCGCGCACAGTGGTGCCTCTCACCGATCCCAAATGTGATGCGGCCAAGCCTCGGGAGAAGGACTACAAGCTGTTCGATGGCAAAGGCCTCTACCTGCTGGTGAAGCCTTCAGGCGTCAAGACTTGGCGTATGAAGTACACCAAACCTGATGGCCGTGATGGTTTAGCAACGTTTGGCAACTATCCGGCGCTCGGCTTGAAGGCTGCCAGGGAGCGACGCGCTCAGGCGCTTGAGCTTCTTGCTGCTGGGAAAGACCCCATCGAGCAGGCGCGCTTGGACAAACAGGAAGCGGTAAACGCCCGGTCGAATACTTTCCGTTTGCTTGCACAGGAATGGCATGCGGCCTGCGCTCGTAAGTGGACACCTGGTCATGCCTCCACCGTTTGGCGACGCATTGAATCCCACCTGTTGCCCACTCTCGGTGATCGTCCGGTCGCGGAGCTGAAAACACGGGATCTGCTTGTTCCACTGAAAGCGGCAGAGAAGCGGGATACCTTGGATACGGCTGCACGCCTACGCCAGTACATGACGGGCATCCTCCGCATGGCGGTTCAGCATGGCCATCTGGATTTCAACCCTGCGATCGATCTGCAAGGCGCCACGGCTACCCGCAAAACAGCGCACCGGCCTGCTTTGCCATTCGAGCGCTTACCTGAGCTTCTCCAGCGGATAGATGCCGACAGCGGGCGCGGCCTGACCAAGCTCGCGGTGCAGCTGACCATGTTGGTATTCATCCGCTCCAGTGAGCTCCGCTTCGCTCGCTGGGGAGAGATAGACATGAGGAGGCTGATGTGGGAAATCCCTGGCGAAAGAGTGGCTATTGAGGGCGTGAAAAACTCCCATCGAGGCTCCAAGATGAGCACGCCACACCTGGTGCCGCTCAGCCGACAGGCTGTAGAGGTGCTGGAGAGAATTCGTAACCTCACTGGCCGTTTCGATCTGGTGTTTGCGGGTGACCACAATCACTGGAAGCCGATGAGCGAGAACACCGTGAACAAAGCCCTGCGGCGAATGGGGTATGACACCAAAGCAGAGGTATGCGGCCATGGTTTTCGGACAATGGCCTGTTCTGCACTGGTTGAGTCTGGACTTTGGAGTAAAGACGCGGTCGAGCGGCAAATGAGCCACCAAGAGAGAAACACGGTGCGTGCCGCCTACATCCACAAGGCTGAGCACTTACAAGAGCGGAGACTTATGGTGCAGTGGTGGGCCGACTACCTGGATGCTAATCGCAGGGATGCAATTACTCCCTACGATTTTGCCCATGGGAGGTCCCTCCATCCATGAAGCAGACTGAGATGATGGTGGAGGGCATGACAATGCTTGTCTCATCAAAAGCCGGTGTACGAGGTGTAACCCGTGTAACGGATCAGGCCAAAACGCTGAAATCATTGGGAATTAGGCACGTAACACCGACCAAAATAATTTCGTACATCCGGTGTAACCTCGCGGTCCCGTGTAACGCCAAAAGCCCCTCGCCCGCCTGCTGGCCTATGCGCATCCTCTCTCAGGTCAAAGCAAATCGCGGGTTCGGCGCAAACTGCCGGGGCGTGGGGGAATGTTGATGCAGGCTGACTCTTTGTCCATTGATGGGCTGGCCATCCATCCGACCCGGACCGAATCCAGCACCATCAGGGAGCATCTGAAGCGCCTTCCAATCTTCAGTGGTTACGCTTCAGAGGTTGATGCCGTACTGAACATCATGGAGCGCTGCCGCCACTGGCTCCCGGAGGAAATCGGCGCAGAGCTGAGCAATGCTGCACTGCAATACAATGACGCGATCTACCAGGTGATTTCTCACTACGGGGCCAGGCAACTTGTAGCCCAGTTCCGGAACTATACCGGGCTCGAAACGGCGACAGATGTGCAAGTTATTGCTGCTTTCGCGTTGGCAAATGCTATCCACGCTTTATGCGGCTTGGCCGAACACTTGATTACACAAGGTCAAGAGATACCCGCCCTTGAGTACTATCAGATGCACCTTTGCTGCATTGAGGACTATGTGCCAGGTGCTAGCGCCTGGCTGGAACCTGATGAAAACGCAGCATGCTGTGAGATAGGCGAGTTGGCCAACGCAGCGTCGAGGCATGCGGACACCAAAATCGACGGGGTGTTGAGTGGGATTGCTCGGCGCCGGGAAGGCTTGGAGAGCCGTGATCAATCCATAGAAGCGAAAGTGCTGGAACTCATCAACGCAGGAACAGCCATGCACAATCTGAACAGCAAGCTACGTGCCTGGCAGGAGCGCGAAACAGGGGCGTCGCTATCGAAGGTTCAGATGGGGGCAATTCTAAAGCGCATTCCCTGGCTGGGTTATGGCCCTCCCAGTTCACTAAGCAAAAAGTAAAGTGAACATTCACAGCTAGGTAGCCCCTGCATAGGCTCCGCCCTGTAAAACCAATACAGGGATACAGCTATGACACTCCAACCCGCACCGCTGGGCGGCTCTGCAATCGATCAGCCGGCCAGGCTCATTCGCATGAAAGAAGTTGTAGAGCTCGTGGGGCTTGCACGCCCAACGATCTACAAGCTGATGAGTCAACCTGAAAGCACCTTCCCTCAGCCTGTGAAACTCACTGACAGCACCGCCCGCGGCGCTCCCGTGGCTTGGGTTCTTTCTGAAGTTCAGGCCTGGACGCGCGCTCGTATCGCTGCGCGTGACAAGGTGGTCGCATGACGCCCATTTTCCTCCCTCACGCAGCGCTCGATGCAATCGACGAACTGGGTCAAAAGGCTCCAACACATGGGCGGCTGGCGCGCTTGCAAAAACTGCGGGACGAAGCGCTGGCCAAAGGGGCGCACGTTCTGCTGCTGATTTGGCCGACTCTCGATTGGGGGCTACTGGCTATCGAGACGCCTAGCGACGTGACGATTCGAGATGCGGCGCAGCTGGTTCCCAACGTGCTCGCCAATCCCGATGCACTAGGGCAGATGTATGAGAAGGCGCGGCAAGGCCGCAATCTCACCTGGCTCAAGCTTGAGCGCCGCCCGGTAGCCGCTCACTAACGAGAACGCCCCCGGCTGCAACCGAGGGCGTCTGAGGATATTCACTTTGCCCGCCTACTCTATGCCATGGCCCAGCCCCATGCAACCTGCCCGCACCTCTCAGCTTGCGCCTCGTCGGTTCACACGTTACTCTTCCCAGGTCGCTGCAAATTCAGCGACCGGGTTTGGCGACCCGACGAAATCAAGGCGCACAAGCGCCCCTATCACGAATGCAGGCGCTTTTTTTGTGCCCGCATTCCCGTGTTATGGCGGCTGTGCGTGGGAGACCTTCGGGTCTGCCGGGTTCCTTGATTCCCGGTTCGCCAACCTGCGCACAGCTGCCACCCTAAATCGTTTGGCGACGATCAGTGGCAGTTCCTCAAATCAAGGAGCTCCGCCCATGCACGCCCTCAATCCGTCTGCCCTCCAGAACCACATTGCTGCCCTGAAGGCCCGTGCCATTGCGGCACTGCACGCCGACTCGTCCCTCTCCGTCCGCTTGGCGCGTTACAACGCTGCGATGGCCCGTGCTCGCGCCCTGGAAGCGAACGGGGGTGCCCAATGACAAATCCAATACAGCACTTTTCTCAGCCAGAAGACCTGCTATGCATCACAGCAAATGCGCCGGCAGGCGTCCCGATTGATGCGCTCACCTGCGCTATTGAGCGAGCCCAAGCAGTGCTGTGCTTGCTTGAGGACCAATTCGAGGCGGATCAGAGCCAACGCTTGGCTAATCGTGTGATCCTCGGCGCCCTGTGGGACGTTCGCGGAACGCTGGAGCAGATTCGTACCCTGGTCGTGCATGCCGATGACTCGACCTTTCATGTCGCGGAAGGGGGCCGGAAATGAACGGGCACTTTCAGGTCAATACCGCAGGTGGGGTCACCTTCTCTAAGCACAACTCGTTGAATCAACCGCTCTTCAAAGTGTGCCCGGGTGTTTCCGGTGAGGAAGCATTGGAGCAGGCATCGGTGCTAATGAACTGCGTAAACAAACTGACCCAGCTGGCCGGCGTGAGCGAAGACAACAATGCACTGGTGTGGGCGGCACATTATCTGGGTGAGCAGGCTAAGGCCCTTGTCGATGATGTAACCACCGGGATTCAGATTGCCGAGGGTGGCCAAGCATGAGCAGAACCACACCTAACTCCCGTCATCCGACCTTTGCCCAGGTCAAAGCGGCCTCCCTAGCGGCGATTGATCGCGTGCTAGCCCACTGGCTTCCCAATGGCAAGCGGGTAGATGGTGGCAAGGAGTACACCGCCCCCAACCCAACAAGAACGGACAAGCGCTCCGGTTCGCTCAAGGTGAACCTGGCTAAAGCCACCTGGTGCGATTTCGCCACCGGCGACAAAGGCGGTGATCTGATCGACCTGGTGCGCTACCTTGATCGCGGCACCGATGTGGAAGCTTGCAATAAGCTGGCGGCTTTCCTCGGTGTCGAGGCAACGAATAGCACCAATGTCACACTACCCACTGGCCAGGCCAAAAAGCCAGAGTGGGTGCCTGTGTTGCCCATTCCTGAGCAGGCAATGCAGAAGGTGCTGCAAGCGCACCGGCAGCACGGTAAACCTTCCAAGGTTTGGATTTACCGTGACGCCAACGGTCAGCCACTTATGGTGCTGTACCGCTTTAACCTCGGGCCGGATGAGAGCGGCACGCCGCGTAAAGTCTTCGCGCCTCTCACCTGGTGTAAACACTCTGCTAACGGCTCGTTGGCCTGGCGCTGGCAGGGCTTATCGGAGCCACGCCCGCTCCTGCGCCTTGATGACCTGGCTAAGCGTCCTTTGGCACCAGTCGTAATGTGCGAGGGTGAAAAGGCCGCCGATGCCGCTGCCGAGCTACTACCCGAGCATGTTGCCACCTGCTGGCCTAACGGGACGAACTCTTGGCAGAAGGCTGATTTCGAGGCGCTAGTCGGGCGTGACGTACTACTGTGGCCAGATAACGACGCTCCAGGCTTGAAGTGCATGGATGCCTTGGCGGATCACCTGCGAAAGCTCGGAGCAGCCACGGTACGAACGGTAGCCTTGGCGGTGTTCGGGCAACTCCCAGGTAAGGACGGTGAGCGCCCCACTTTCGCCCTAGGCGGTGAGTGGGGCGAAGGTGACGATGCGGCGGATGCCCAATCCAAAGGCTGGACTGCTCAACACTTGGCAGAGCTGCAGCGCACCGGGGAGCTGTTCGCTCTCGCACCTGCCGCCACATCCACCCCCACTAAGCAGAGCAAGACCACCGGCCAGGCCAAGCCGCAACCTGAGAAGAAAACCGCCCCGGTCCCGAGCGGCTTCCGTGTCACCAAGGATGGGGTGTTCTATGCCGGTGAGGATGGCGAAGCACGCCCGGTTTGTTCACGGCTAGAGATATTGGCTCGCACCCGTGACGAAAAGGGCCACGGCTGGGGCCTGCTGGTGGAGTTTGATGACCCGGATGGGGCCAGCAAACGCCTCAACATTCCGGCCAGGGCGATGGCGGGTGACTTTGGCAAAGAGGTGCTTGCGCCACTGGTCGATATGGGGCTGCGCCTGGCGCCCGTGCGTACCGCTCGCAATTCGCGCAACGACCTGCAGAGCTACTTGCAAGGCTATGACGGCTCCGATCGCGCTCGCTTGGTCACTCGTCTGGGCTGGCATGGGGATGCTTACCTAGTGCCGGATCGGCAGATCGGTGCCAGCACTGAATACCTGCACTTCTACGAAGCCGGCGCCCAGCTCCCGCCCATTACCAAAGTTGGAACATTAGAGCAGTGGCAACAGCAAATCGGCACGTTGTGCGTGGGGAACAACCGTCTGACATTCGTCGTCTGCGTAGCTTTTGCTGGAGCGTTGCTGCATTTGCTTGGACATGAATCAGGCGGCTTCCACCTCTATGGCGATAGCTCCGGCGGGAAGACTACCCATTTACAGGTGGCCGCTTCGGTTTGGGGAGGGCCACGCCTGGTGCGTTCCTGGCGTTCTACAGATAACGCGCTGGAGAGTATCGCGGCGGCACACTCCGACGGCCTTTTGGTGCTTGATGAAATCGGGATGTGCGATCCACGAATCATCGGGGAAACGGTCTACATGCTTGGCAACGGCACAGGCAAAGCCCGGGCAAATGACCGTGGGATGAGCGGGCGACAAGTACAAGAATGGCGATTGCTGTTCCTTTCCACGGGAGAAAAGACCCTCGCGCAGCACATGGCCGAAGCAAACAAGGATTTGAAAGCGGGTATGGAAGTACGGCTATTAGCCGTGCCGGCTGATGCCGGAAAAGGACTGGGGTTGTTCGAGGAGCTGCATGGTTTTGAGGATGCCGCTGCGCTTTCGGATGCGCTGAAAGCCCGTGTGTCCAAGTCCTACGGATCACCTGCCTTGGCATTCCTGTCGGCTCTGTGCGACCCGGTCAAACTACGCGCCTACACAGCCATGGTCCGCAGCACAGTGGAGCGCTTCACCGCAGAAGCACTACCGATCAATGCGAGCGGACAGGCTCAGCGTGCTGCTACTCGCTTCGGATTGGCAGCAGCTGCTGGAGAGCTGGCCACCGCCCTGGGCGTTACTGGATGGCCGGATGGATTGGCTCTCGACTCCGCCCGCGTATGCCTTAAGGCTTGGTTGGCTGAGCGAGGCGGCTCCGGGAATATGGAAGGAGATGCAGTTCTTGCCCGCCTCCGCCAAGTGATCGAGAGGTTCGGAGAAAGCCGCTTTACGCGCTGGGAATCTGCTGCTGCCAAGGTCGATGAACATGGTCCGCGCACCCTTGATCGACTCGGCTTTCGCAAGTCGATGGAGCACGGCATGGGTGACACGGCGCACACGACGACGACCTATTACGTACTTCCCGAAGCTTGGCGCTCCGAAATCTTTCGCGGCATGAACCTCAATGCAGTGAACAAAGAGCTCTTGCGGCGCCAAGTACTGGAGCCCGGCAAAGATGGCAAGGCATCCGCCTCCGTGCGCCTGCCCGGCCTTGGACTACAGCGCTGCTACGTTGTCGTGATGATCCCTGAAACGGCTGAGAACGAAGCGCAGGCCGCTTGACTTCCCACCGCTAATCCATGAGGTCGCGATGGCAGCGAGCGGTCTTGCCAGCCCCGGTGATAACACATTCCCATTTTTAGGTATCCATCATGAATGAATTGAAAAAAAAGCGAGATGAGTTGATTGCTGAGCGTGATGCTCTTGAGGCCAGTATCCCGGCTCAACAGGCAGCTTGGCGAAACATGCCGAGTGCTTGGCACAACGGAAATTGTATAGGTAGCTCCGAAGCAACAGCGGCGATGGAAAAGATTTCCGATGATGAAAGTCGCGTGCGTAGCATTTCTGCGGAGCTGGAGAATCTCGACAACGAGATAAACTATCGTGAACGCCTGAAAAATGCCGAGCAAACCAAGACACAAGCTCGCCAGCTGATATCTGATTCAGCTAGCGCGGTTTCGATATTAGAGGGGAAACGCGCACTTCTGTTTGGGCGCATCCAAGCAATTCAGAAAGATATGGAATTGTCGCTTGAAGCAGCTCGACAGGCCGAGCTGGACGCGGCAAATCTCTACGCACGAAGTATTGCAGCTGGTGACAGCAAGGGTGAAAAGGCTGCAAGCAGCGAGATGCAGAAAGCAAGTAACCAGCTTGTTGAGGCAGATGAGCACGCAAGACGCCAAGAGCTGCTGACGACTGCTTTGCAGGCAGAGGTTGACTCCCTCGACACCCAGCTAGCCCATGCTCAGAAACAAGGGCGCGACGCGCAGAACGCGGCTTTGGCTGCAGCGGAGATAGCTCTCGGGGATCAGTGGAATAACTTGGCTGAGCAGCTCCTAGCAGTGGGTGCTCGGATCTTGGCCGCAAATCGTCATCGAGGCGGTGTTGGAATGGTGTTATCAAGGTTATCGATTCCAGGTTTCGGACCTTCAGCCATAGAGCTCCAGCGAGACGATGTTTTAGACCTATCTAAAGGCGTCACCCTGGCAGACCTGCTGGAAGCGTAACCCCGAAACAGCCCGCGGATGCGGGCTGTTTGCTGTTCCACTAGTGTCGACTTTTCAAGTGTTGACTTGGTCAAGGGCGTTAAATTGAGAATACCGGAACCCTCCTTTAGCTTCGTAGGAGGCAAGCAGCTAATCGGTATTGCTATCGGATCCAATTTTTTGCTAGCCTCGCCTTTGGCTTACGGGCAGATTTTGGGTCGCGTATCGCGATCAGTGAAAAAATGGTCCGAATGGATTGCCCTTGGTGAAGACTCGTCGATTCTCTACGGTCCTTGCAGTGCCTAGGAGTGCCCGTAAGCCGTCTAACTTTCTGAACATTAGTGCGCAATGATAAAAATAAGTGCTCTACGTGCGATAAAAACTAAACCAGAGCTCGCATTGCTCATGGGGATTAATGCATCGCACCTTACTAATGTTCTGTACAGGATGAAGCTTGAAAATCAGTATAAGAGTTTCACCATAGCAAAAAAAAGTGGCGGCGTTCGTACTATACATGCTCCGTCAAATGAGCTTAAACCTATACAGGCAGCTTTGTCCCTCCTGCTCCAAGACTGCATTCAAGAAATTAATAAGTCTAAGGGGGGTGGCTTCAGGTCGACATTATCTCATGGGTTTGTTCGAGAACGATCGATTCTAACAAATGCGGTGATGCATTTAAGTCAAAAGAATGTATTGAACATTGATCTGAAAGATTTTTTTGAAAGTTTTAATTTCGGCCGTGTGCGAGGCTTTTTTATTGCGAACAAAAACTTTCAGTTAAATCCAGCGGTCGCCACTGTAATTGCGCAAATCGCCTGCTATGACAATAAGCTGCCCCAAGGTAGTCCGTGCTCTCCTGTTATAACAAATTTGATCACGCACTCTCTTGATGTCAGGTTGGCCTCTCTGGCCAAAGCAAATTCTTGTACATATAGCAGGTATGCCGACGATATAACAATTTCGACTAGAAAAAAAGATTTTCCCCCCAGCTTGATGGCCGAGGGTAAAAGCGGCTATGTTCCTGGTAAAAGGCTGCAATCTGAAATTAAACGAGCTGGATTTGAGATCAATAGTTCAAAGACGCGGATTCAATATAAGGATTCACGTCAGGATGTAACTGGGCTAATCGTCAACAAAAAGCCAGCAGTTAAGAGTGAGTACTGGCGAACTGTCAGGTCTCAGTGCCATTCGCTGTTTCAGACTGGAGCTTTTACGGAGAATGCGTCAGCTGCTCCCGAGGAAGGTAATATTTATGTACTCGAGGGGCGTTTGAATTTTATTGACCAAATTGATTTGTTCAATCGAAAGAGAAGTAAGCCAGCGTTGGCTCTGGATCATGAATCCTTACAGAAAAAAATTAATACTCGAAGGCTGCTGAATGGTCGCGAGCTCACGTTTAGTAGATTCTTGTACTACAAGCTATTTTACGGCAACGCTAAGCCAACTATTATTTGCGAAGGGAAAACCGACAATATATATCTTAAGTCAGCTATAAGTCGGTTGGCAGGCGGTTATCCTAAACTGGTCAAACCGAAGAGCGGGAATGATCCATACGAGCTCCTCGTACGATTCGTGAATTATACTGAGCGCACTAGGTTTTTGCTTGAGCTGGCGGGTGGTACTCCTTATTTGAAGGAGTTTATTTTAGGATTTGATGAGCATTTTAAGTACTATAAGGCCCCGGTTCCGTCGCAGCCGGTTATTATTGTTCTTGATAATGACGATGGGTTCGGAAGGATTGAAGGGGTTTTGAGAAGTAAAAAGTACAGCCCTGTTATTTTTCCTTCAACGATACCGGCCAATGATTTTAGGAAAGCAGATTTCATCCATGTAATCCATAATTTATATATTGTATTGACGCCGCTGGGCGCGAAAGATAAGCATACTTCAATCGAAGATCTCTTTCCGCAAGCTGTCAGGGATGTAAGGTTGGGTGGAAAAAAATTCAATAAAGAAAATGATATCGATGTTGCTACCGAATATGGTAAAGAATTCTTTGCGAGCAAGGTTGTTGTGCCGAACAGAAACACTATAGATTTTTCAGGCTTCAATATTATCTTGGCGAGGGTAGTGCAGTGCATGGAGCATTTCACGACCATTACTCTCACGAAGTCATAATTGGCTTGCTAGCTGTATAGGGGGGTCGTCGCTGACCGCCTTAAAATTTCTGAGATTTGGCTAAAAAATCAATGGAGCTTGAGCCGCTACGGTTTGGTTTTGAGCCGGATTTGGTATCCAAAGCTGTTATCGATTTGTACCTATAGATACCAAGTGGCCGCAATTGTCCAGAGTGGCCAAAGCGGAGAAAAGTAGTCGGCGAGAGCTGCCGTCCAGGCATACCTAAATCCGAATCGACTTATTGACAGCGATATACAATTCATAAATAGTCCAGACCAGAGCCCTCACCTCGAGGGCTCTAATTTTGGCTATTACGTTGTAATCGTGGTTTCCACCGTGACCTCTACAGGTTGAAGAATCTGATACTTTTGCCTGATTAAGTTGTAGATGTCCGGTATCTCGTCAACTTGCACACTTACAATTAGTGCGTAATTGACGTCTGGTGCCGAGCTTGGTGATACGCCACGGCTACTCTCACGAGCGTGGTATTCGATGTCGAAGACCGGGCCAACCAGAGAGTCCTCACCGTCAAAGCTTCTGTCGCGGTGCAAACAGGTTTCCCACTTATGTGCATCATCTCGATACTGCCTTTCAGTCATCTTGTACTGAGAGCCGCGACCAAAAAAGTCTTTACTAGTCTCGATGTCGGCACCGGCCTTCGGGCGGAATACCACGCCCATTCCAGAGCGTGTGTAATTGATGGTGTGCTCTGGATCGGTATGCGCTTGGATGCAAAATGTAGCTTTGATCTTTGCTTTGCCTGTGATTGGAATATCGGGAAAGGGAATAGGGCAGCGGAGATATTGGCCCTTTTCCAGCTGCCCTTGGAAGATTATTGTTGCGCTGCCATCCTCGCATTCAAGAAGTGTGAGGGGATTCTCTTGGAATCGCCCCCAGCCTATTTCGTTGCGGCTGATCCTGCGTTTGTATTCGGCATGATGAACAAGTAGGGCCTTCAGAGCGATTGCGGTCATCTCATAGGATGTTGAGCAGGCAACCCCCGCTGCCGTCCTCAGAGTCAGCGGCGCAGAGTAACTAGTCCCCTGAACGCCCACCGTACTTCCGAGAAGAGGGTTGAATACCTTAAAGGGTTCTGAGGTAGAGCCACCAAAAGCAATTCCGTCGGGCTTTACATAGCCTGGGCTTCTTCCTGGTCCAATACAGCTGTACTCAGCTCGTTTCCATTTTGTGCAGCTGGTATCTGCCGCTCCGATCGCTAGCGCGTTCACCATGTCCCCTGGGGGCTGAATTCTGTTGGCTCCGTCCACATCGCCATCATTGCCAACCGCGACAGTGGCCAGAATGCCATGGCGCGAGCAAACTTGGTCAAGTGTTGCTGTCCAGGCATGTACCTCTTCATCATTAATCGGCATTCGAGGGCCAAGACTCAGGTTGGCGAATTTGTATTCACCGGAGTCCAGTGCATCCCGAATCTTAATCAGTACGTCGAAAAGGTCAGGGTCTCTGCCTGAAATGGGCGAAAGCACGCGGTAGTGATGCACATTCATGTAGGGGCGCTTGAGTTCGTCGGTTTCAGAAGCAAGTCTGCCAAACAGGAATGTCGACGTGACTTCGTTGCCATGCATTAGCAACTGCCCATTAGTCTCGTCTGTATCTTCGTAGTAGTACTCAGTCGCCCATCCGGAGAGATCGCTTGTGCCTAGGCCGCCATCGAAAATTGCTGCTGTTTTGTCTGGGGCGATAGCAGCCAGGCTGGGCAGTGTCGTGCTGAAGTTGGCCAGTGTAGAGCGAGCCATTGTTGGATGCGCAATTCGAAGCTCCGGCATAGGCCTAGCTACGCGCAGGAATGTATGACTTGCAATTGAGATCATTGCCTTCGAGGATGCATAGACAGGAATGAAGGTGAGTCCTCCAACCTTGATTCTCCGCTTGAGGTCGGCTTTGCCTGAGTGAGCTCTTACAAATTCGGCGAAAGAGGCAACGATATCTTCTTCATCTGATCCGGCATGCAGAGCGACCTCAAAGGCATGTTCCTCGCTATCCTGCGGAAGCTGACCTCTTATTTTACTTTCGTTGTTGATCCACCGGATTGACTCGATTTCCTTAAGCTCTTTCTCCAGCGAGCTGGGTATGGAGCTCGCCTCGAGCAGGCTACGCAGATTGGCGACGGCGCTTTCAGTGCCGGCAATGAATAGGGTTGCAGTGGCCTGGATTTTTCCAGCGTCGCGACTATCTGTGACCTGCCTTGGAATAATCGATGTTTCTTTGCTCCCGACGTCGCGTAGCCCAGCTTTTTTGAGGATGCTTTTGGGAAAATACGACCTCCCTAAAAAAGCTGGATGAAGAGTTAACTCAAACACTCCCTCGCCACGCGGCTTGGCCGCTTTAGGGAGGGCAGAAAGAGAGTGCTGAACCTGCTCAAGAGAGGAAGAGATCTCGGCACGGACCTCCTCAATGGTGTAAGGAAACTTCTTAGGTCCGGAACCACGCTTGATCGCTTGGGCCGTTGTCAGTGCTTCGCCCTTCCCTAGAAGCAGGTTCCGTTCAGACATTGGTACTCTCCTTGAATTCTTTTAAGACTTTACCGACCGTGGGATGGGATACATTCAGCTCGCCAGCAATTTTTCGCTGAGATAAACCTTGCAAAGATAATTGGATAATCCTCATATCCCTGGTGTTGTGGGCCGATTCGCTCGAGGCAAGGGCTTTGAGCGAGATATCAATGATGGTGTCATTGAGTGATCGCTGATCCAGAATTGCCCTTTTTTTGGCGGTAAGAACAATTCTATTTATGTCTGAAAATGAGTTGCCCAGCAAATGAGCAGCTAACTGTTTAGCGATCTTTGGAGACACCTTTGCGTCAGTTAGAATCCCCTCAATGAGTTGGATCGGAGGATTCTCAAAGCGAAGCGTTGCTTCAAACCTTCGCCACGCTGCTGGGTCTAGCATGTCTGGATGGTTTGTCGCAGCAATCAGTACAGATGTTGAGGGCCACTCATCAATGGCTTGCAGCAAAACATTGACGAGCCGTTTGAGCTCACCAACATCTTTATCGTCGTCGCGCCTTTTGGCAATCGCGTCGAATTCATCCAAAAACAGAATGCAGGGGATGCTCTTGGCGTGTTCGATCACCGCTTTGATATTCGTCCCTGTCTTGCCCAGCAGGCTCGACATCACTGAGGCAAGGTCCAGCGTGTAAATGGGAAGCTCAAGCTTGCTGGCTATCCAATGCGCCGCCAGCGTTTTACCCACTCCCGGCGGGCCAGTGAAAATCATAGAGCGTATAGGTTCAAGTCCCGCAGTTAGAAGTTCTTTGTAGCTTTTTCGCTCTTGAATGATTTCTAGCAGTTGTTGTTCGAGGAAGCTTTCCCACTTGGGCTCGAACCCCAGCAGAACGTCTGCGCTTTCTTTCAAAAGGCTACGGCGAGAGTCCGAATCCACTGGTGCTGCTATGCGAGGTCCACCTCGCGTTCCACTGTCGGTGGCGAGGAGCTCGGCTAGGCGATAAGCAAGGTCTGGCTGCGTCTTCTTAAGCTTGCTCGCGATTTGGCGCCCTATGAGAGCGAAGGCCGCCGCGTTGCCTCGCACTCCTTGCTGGTAAAGAGATTCAAGGTCTTTCTCGGCTATGGTTACCACGATACCCCCGTTAATGCTGCGTATTTACACTGTGGTAAGTTTTCTGGCTTAAAAATTACCACAATTTTACCGTTTTCTCCATTTCTCACTTCGGAAATTCGGGCGACATGGGTCGAGACGGCGCCGCTCAGCGCCGGCGGCCTGCATCAGCAGCACTCAGTTCGAGGAATTGTCATCCGGGCTTGATGTCGATGCTGGGGAGGTGGCAAGTGGTGGCGATTGGCGATTGGCGATTGGCGATTGGCGATTGGCGCTCGGCGCCAGGTGCACAGGCCAACACACACCTTGACCCTCGCCTATGCTTGGGGGCCAATCTGCCATCGCAATCCTCACTCGATGCCTTTACGACTCGAGGCACACAGGCCATTAATTTGATTGGTACTTAATCGCAAGTGGTCTGTCTTGCTGTCGAATGAAACTTATCTAGCTGATAGGTGATCTCTCTGCGGCAGGGCACGAGTCCGCACATCCACCTGCAAGACATGCGTGGCCAGCACCCACGTTGTCTGCGTAGCCATAGTTACACTGAATCATTTGTTACACCTCAACAGCAAAGAAATGAAATTGACGTGTACGTTTGAATAATCCTTTAAAATCAATATGTTGAGACTTTGTGTTACACGTATTACACCTGTTACACCGCTTTCTTTGGCAGCAGCTTACTAATGGCCCCATGCCCCCTGTTCAAGTGTGCCTCCAGCGGCAGGTGTAGCCCCAGACCTCCCGTTTGGAAGACGCCGGGGACCCTGAGAGATGAGGCCAGATACGGGGCAGGAAACCCGCGCTTTCTTGTTAGCGGGAGCGTTCACAGCTTAGTGAACTGCTTCACTGGGTGAACCCACCCAAATGATTGGTTAACCCTCGAATTATCTTGCCAACTGCAAGAATGAAGCTTCGCTTGCAGTCAGCTCATTGATCCCAGAAGGAGTGTTGCGGTGCATTAACCGCCAAGGGCTCGGGCCGCCTCAATGCCACGTGGGGTTAGCAGTCCGGCATACTCCCTACGAGGCCTGATGTTACCGGCCTGCATCCTCGTGATTCGGTAGCATCCGTAACCTTTCGCCCACAGTTGCTCAAAAATTTCCGCATTGGACTCGATGAATGTCCTCTCGAGTTCCTGGCCTTCCTCATGCATCTTCAGCAGTGTGCGTAGCATGGTGTTGAGATTTTGGGGCGTGGTAGTCATATGGCAGTGCTCTGGGTTGGGTTCAGCTAATCCTAGACGCTCTCCCGGCTTCGACTCCGTAGAGGTGACTTTTGCTTTAGGGATACGTTTAGGGATACGTCTGCGTGCACTTAGCCGGACTCTCCTTTAAATACAGGTCATATCACCCGCTGTTTGATTCCTGTCTCCGCACCAGAAAAACCAAGGCTTGCAGCAATGCAGGCCTTTTTCGTTTCTGGGGCGGGCTAGCATGGGGCTAGCCGACTCCCGAATCATCGAGAATATGGCCATGAGTGATCCGATCCGTCTGACCCAGTACAGCCACGGCGCCGGCTGCGGCTGCAAGATTTCCCCCAAGGTCCTGGAAGTGATTCTGGCGGGCAGTGGTGCGCAGAATCTCGATCCGAACCTGTGGGTGGGCAATGCCTCGCGAGATGACGCGGCGGTTTACGCCCTGGACGAACAGCGCGGTGTCGTCTCGACCACGGACTTCTTCATGCCCATCGTCGACGACCCCTTCGATTTCGGCCGGATCGCCGCCACCAATGCGATCAGCGACATCTATGCCATGGGCGGCGATCCGCTGATGGCAATCGCCATCCTCGGCTGGCCGGTCAATCTGCTGCCGCCGGAGGTCGCCCGCGAGGTCATTCGCGGCGGCCGTGCGGTCTGTGACGCTGCGGGCATTCCGTTGGCCGGCGGCCACTCCATCGATGCGCCGGAACCGATCTTCGGCCTGGCGGTGACTGGCGTGGTGGACAAGCAGAACATGAAGCGCAACGACACCGCCCGGGTAGGCAACCGCCTCTATCTGACCAAACCATTGGGAATCGGCATTCTGACCACCGCCGAAAAAAAGTCCCGGTTGCGCGCCGAAGATGTTGGCCTGGCACGGGACTGGATGTGCACGTTGAACAAGCCGGGCAGCCGCTTCGGCAAGTTGCTCGGCGTGACCGCGATGACCGACGTCACCGGCTTCGGTCTGCTCGGGCACCTGGTGGAAATGGCCGATGGTGCCGGTCTGAGCGCACGTATCGACTATGCGGCCGTCCCACGTCTGCCGGGCGTCGATCACTACCTGTCCGAGGGCTGCGTGCCCGGAGGAACCCTGCGCAACTTCGACAGCTACGGCGACCGTATTGCTGCCATCAGCGACGCCCAGCGCGACTTGCTTTGCGATCCCCAGACCAGTGGTGGCCTGCTGGTGGCCGTGAGCGAAGCCGGTGAAGACGAGTTCCTTGCCGTCGCCAGCGAGCTTGGCCTGCGCCTGGTACCCATCGGTGTGCTGGTGGAACGACAGCGTCACGCCGTCGAGGTGTTCTGATGCGTGAAGATATTCGGGATTTTCGCCAGTTGTTCCTGCGCGACGCGCCGATGATGGATACCCGTGCCCCGGTGGAGTTCGCCAAGGGCGCGTTTCCGGGCACCGTCAACCTGCCACTGATGACCGACCCTGAGCGGCAGAGGGTCGGCACCTGCTACAAGCGCGAGGGGCAGGATGCGGCGATCCGTCTGGGGCACCAACTGGTCTGCGGCGAGATCAAGGAGCAGCGTGTTGCGGCGTGGGCGGCCTTCGCGCGCGCCAACCCGGATGGCTATCTGTACTGCTTCCGCGGCGGCTTGCGTTCGCAGATCGTCCAGCAATGGCTGCGTGACGCCGGGATCGACTACCCCCGGGTGGTAGGCGGCTACAAGGCCATGCGCAGCTTTCTGCTGGAGACCCTGCAGCAGGCGGTAGCGCACTGCGAATTCACCGTCGTGGGCGGCATGACGGGGACGGGAAAGACCGAGGTGCTGGCGGGATTGCCCAACGCCCTGGATCTGGAAGGGCATGCCAATCACCGAGGATCGAGTTTCGGCAAGCGTGCGACCGGCCAGCCGGCGCAGATCGACTTCGAGAATCGCCTGGCCATCGACATCCTCAAGAAGCGCGATGCCGGCATCGAGCGCTTCGTGCTGGAGGACGAAGGCCGGGTGGTCGGCAGTTGCAACATTCCCCTCGAGTTGTACCAGGGCATGCAGCGTTACCCGCTGGTGTGGCTGGAAGACAGCTTCGAAAACCGTGTGGAGCGTATCCTGCGCGACTATGTGGTGGATCTGTGCGCCGAGTTCGTTGCTGTGCACGGCGACGAGAACGGTTTTCCGCATTTTGCCGAGCGGTTGCTGCAAAGCCTGGATAACATCTACAAGCGCCTGGGCGGCGAACGGCATCAGCGTCTGCGTGCGCTGATGCTGGCGGCCCTGGATGAACAGCGCGACAGCGGAGCGGTCGATGCCCATCGGGCATGGATCGAGGGGCTGCTGGGCGAGTACTACGACCCCATGTATGCCTACCAACGAGAAGCCAAGGCCGGGCGTATCCGGTTCATTGGGGATAGCAAGGCGGTCAGCGAGTACCTGGGGCAATTCGTTTGATCAAGATGCTCCATCGAGCCTGGGCCGGGCTCATGGCTGGTCATGCCGGGTCAGTGATTCGATGATCCGGCATTCATCGATCATGCCCCCCTGACAACAGCCGAGCAGGCGCTGCAACTCGGTCTCCAGCGCTTGCAGATCGCGAATTCGCCCTCTCACCTGGTCCAGCTGTTGAGCGACCTTGGCATCCACGGATGCACAGGAGGCTTCACGGTGATCGGCGAACCCCAACAATTCGCGAATATCGTCGAGACTGAAGCCCAAACCTCTGCTGCGGCGTACGAACAACAACCTGTCGCGCTCGACATCATCGTAGATCCGATAGCCTGCTGCCGTTCGCTTGCTGGGCGGCAGCAATCCGAGCTGCTCGTAGTAACGGATGGTGACCGCCTTGGTCTGTGTCGCCTTGGCCAGTTCGCCAATGGTCAGTGTGGTATCGCTCATGAGGCTTGACCTTATAGTCGCTATAACCCCGAGTCTACGCGAAACGGTTTTTTCGAGTGAGTGTGATGAGCGGATATCGAGGAGGGCATTGAGCCCATGCGCAAGCCAGGCCTGCTGATTGTCGCCGCATGGTTGCTTGCACTGGGGCTGAATGGAATGGCATGGGGGCAGGAGCTGTTCGCCGTCTCTTCTCCTGGAATGGTGTGCATCGTCCAGTTGATGCTGCTGCCGGCTCTGCTGCTGCTGTTGACTCGAACCGTGTCCCGGCGAGCATCGGATTCGATGCGCAGCGGTATTGCGCTGGCGGCCATCGGCGTTGTCCTGGCGATTCTCGATCTGCTGGCCTATCTCCATCAGCCTTGGCACCAGGGGCCAACAGTCCTGGGGCTGCACTGGGCGCGCAGCGCGGGAGAGGTTATCGGGGCGATTCCGACAGCATTGGTGAGCGCGTTGTTTTTCGTCTGCCTTCTAAACTGCCTGCTGCAGGGATTCTGGAACGAGATGGATCATCGAGGCGACATTTCCTCTTGACCTTCGAGTTACTAGAACCCTGAGGCTAGGAAGATTCGTTCCCATACCCGATCAGGCCCGTTCGCCATGGACAAGACACCCACGGTCCCACCCCGCGCCGGCTTCCAGCTCTTCGCCGCCTGGTTGCTCGCGCTGATATCCACGCTGCTGGTGCTGTTCATCGGCGAGGTCATGGGGCAGGAGCCCTGTGTCCTGTGCTGGTACCAGCGTGCCTTCATGTTCCCGCTGGTCATCGTGCTCGGTGTCGCGGCCGCACGCTCGGACCTGGATGCCTGGCGCTACGCCTTGCCGCTGGCCGCTGCCGGCTGGCTGGCGGCGCTCTATCACAACCTGCTGTATTTCGGTGTGATTCCCGAAGCCGTCAAGCCTTGCGGTGCCGGACCTTCCTGTTCGGGGGCGGACATGACGCTGTTCGGTTCGCTGCCCTTGCCGTCGCTGTCACTTGCCGTGTTCACCCTGCTGATCATTCTCCTCCTGTCCACTCGCCGGAACGCCAAGCCATGAGCCGACGCATCGCTGTCATCGTCATCAGCCTCCTCGCCATCGCGGGATTCCTCGCCGCGGCATTCTTCTACAAAGGCAACCAGGCGCCGCCCCCCCAGGCGACCGAACCGGTGAAGGCCAGCAGTGCCCTGGTGCGTTTCAACGCGCCGAGCTTCGGACCGGCCAAGGCGCCGGTCACCATCGTCGAGTTCTTCGACCCCTCCTGCGAGAGCTGCCGGGCGTTCTATCCGATCGTGAAGCAGATGATGGCCAAGCATCCCGAGGATGTTCGCCTGGTCCTGCGCTACGTGCGCCTGCATGTCGGCTCGGAAGAGGCGATTCGCTTGCTGGAGGCTGCGCGCAAGCAGGGCGTCTACGCGCCTGTGCTGGAAGCCGTGCTGGAGTCGCAACCGCAGTGGCACGACGACGCGACGGCAGCCGCGGCATGGCAGGCAGCGGCTGGCGCTGGCCTGGATGTGGACAAGGCCCGCGAGCAGATGAACTCGCCGGACATTACCGCGACCATCCAGCGCGACACGGAAGATGCCAAGTCCGTGGGTGTGAAGGGGACGCCGACCTTCTTCGTCAACGGCAAGCCATTGACCTCCTTTGGTGCGCAGCCGTTGTACGACCTGATCCGCAGCGAGATCGAACTGTCCCGCTGAGGGGCTTGACCCTATAGCGACTATAGGGTGTTCACTGGCACGCGCTAACGTCCTGATAGAGAGCTGACATGAAAAGCTGCTGTGGCGACAAACCACCCGCGCGACCACCTGTCGTCGAGGTTTTTGATCCTTCCGTGCCCGTTGATGCGGGGAGCAAGGCCTCGTCCTGCTGCGGCGGCAGTTCAGCGAAGGCGTCCCCTGCACCCTCCACGTTGTACAGCCTGGTCGAGCCAGTCAGCACGCCGACAGAGGCTGCAGAGCCCGAGGACGGGTGCTGTTCGTCAGGGGCGGGATGTGCCTCAACTCCGGTTGCCGAGCAGGTAACCGAGAGTTGCGCCACGGGCTGCTGCTCGGCGTCAGCGCCGGTTGCTGCCAGTCTCTACACCCTCGCCGAGCCGGCGCCGGTCGCCTCGGACAGTCTGTTCGTCGATGCCTGTAGCACCGGGACTTCAAAGAGGCCTGCTACCTCGGAAGGGCAGCGGGGCCATTACAGCGGCTTCACCATCCCGCAGATGTGCTGCCCCTCCGAACAGACCATGATCGAGGCCAGGCTCAGGAAGGTGCCGGGCATCCATGGTTTCGACTTCAACATGATGAACCGGAGCATGGGCGTCTGGCATGACCTTGAGGACGACAGCCAGATCGTGGCGGCTGTGCGCTCCCTGGGCATGGATGCCGTGCCACTGGCTGGCGAACCGTCCGACAGTGACGAACCCGCTGCCGCTGCGGTGCCACCTGCCCCGGTGCATGGCTCGCGCTGGTGGCCGATCGCGCTGGCCGGAGTGGCGGCGGTGTTCTCCGAACTGCTGCACTTCAGCGCCGCTGCGCCTGAGTGGGTGGTGGCGCTGCTGGCGTTGGCGGCCATCGCCCTGGCCGGGCCGTCTACCTACAAGAAGGGCTGGATCTCCCTCAAGAACCTGAATCTCAACATCAATGCCTTGATGAGCATCGCCGTGACGGGCGCGGTGCTGATCGGGCAGTGGCCGGAAGCGGCGATGGTCATGGTCCTGTTCACCCTGGCCGAGCGGGTCGAGGCCAGGTCGCTGGACCGGGCGCGCAATGCGATCAAGAGCCTGATCGAGCTGACGCCTGAGCGCGCCACGGTGCTGCAGGCCGATGGCGGCTGGCTTGAGATGGACGTGAAGCGTGTCGATCTCGGCGCGGTCGTGCGAGTCCGTCCGGGCGAGCGCATCGGTCTGGATGGTGAAGTGGTCGCGGGCAGTTCGGCGGTCAACCAGGCACCGATCACCGGTGAAAGCCTGCCTGTGGATAAGGTGCAGGGCGATGCGGTGTACGCGGGCACCATCAACGAGTCCGGCTCGCTCGACTACCGGGTGACGGCCAAGGCGGGCAATACCACCCTGGCGCGGATCATCCATGCCGTCGAAGAAGCGCAGAACTCAAGGGCGCCCACCCAGCGCTTCGTGGATCGGTTCGCGCGGATCTATACCCCGGCAGTGTTTTTCTTCGCCGTGGCCATCGCGGTCATTCCGCCGTTGTTCATGGGCGGCGTGTGGACGGACTGGATCTACCGGGCGCTGGTGCTGCTCGTGGTGGCTTGCCCCTGCGCTCTGGTCATCTCCACGCCGGTATCCATCGTCAGCGGCCTGACGGCGGCGACGCGCAAGGGCATCCTGGTCAAGGGCGGCATCTACCTGGAGCTGGGTGCCAAACTCGACTTCATCGCGTTGGACAAGACCGGCACCCTGACCCATGGCAAGCCGGTGCAGACCGATTATCGTGCCTGGAGCGAGGTCCACGGTGTCGATCCGCAACGTGTCGGCGCCAGCCTGGCGGTGCGTTCCGATCACCCGGTGTCGCAGGCCATCGCCAAACGTGCGGCAGGCCAGGGCACTACCTTTGCCGAAGTCGAGCAGTTCGAGGCGCTGCCGGGGCGGGGCATCAAGGGTGTGATCCAGGGCAGTACCTACTACCTGGGCAACCATCGCCTGGTCGAGGAACGCAACCTGGCCACCTCAGCGTTGAGCGCAGCCATGGACGCTCTGGAGCGCGAGGGCAAGACCGTCGTTGCGTTGCTCGACGGCGATGCCGTGCTGGGCCTGTTCGCCGTGGCGGACACGATCAAGCCATCGAGCCAGGACGCGATCCGGGCGCTGCATGACCTGGGTATCAGGACCTGCATGCTGTCCGGTGACAACCTGCACACGGCCGAAGCGATCGGCAGACAGGTGGGCATCGACCAGACCCGGGGCAACCTGCTGCCCGACGACAAGCTCGATGTCATCGGCGAACTGCAGGGCAAGGGCCATGTCGTGGGCATGGTAGGTGACGGCATCAACGACGCCCCGGCGCTGGCGAAGTCGCAGATCGGCTTTGCCATGGGCGCCGCCGGCACCGGCACCGCCATCGAGACAGCCGACGTTGCGTTGATGGACGACGACCTGCGCAAGATTCCTGCATTCGTGCAGCTGTCCCGCGACACGGCCACCATCCTCAAGCAGAACATCTGGTTTGCCCTGGGCATCAAGGCAGTGTTCCTGCTGTTCACCCTGGTGGGGCTGGCGACCATGTGGATGGCGGTGTTCGCGGATGTGGGCGTGAGCTTGCTGGTGGTGCTCAACGGTTTGCGGTTGCTGAAGAAGTAGACGAGTCAGCCGTTGCAGGTCCGGGTTCAAGCGTATTCGAGTTGAAGGCGCTTGAACGCTCGGCCATCGACATGAACATGGACTGAATGTTCCACGGGGTAGTGCCTGAATGCTCTGTAACTTCCAAATCCGGTCAGGGCGCCGTTTTCATCCTCGATGCCAATGACTCGAATGTGCAGGTGACGATAACCTTGTCTTTCATGGGGGGCTTGGGCTTTCCCTTGATGTGAGGCATTGCTGCAGAGTGTTCTATCGCTGTATCGCACCGCTTCCGCCAACTGAACTTCGACCTCTGCTCCAGCCAAACCAGAGGATGGCCAACGCTGCGGATGCCAGCCATGGCAACAGCAACGTGTTGAGCATTTGCCAATCCAGTTTCTGGAGCAGGGATGCCGCACCGAACGAGCAGCTCAGTCCCACGGCAAAGATGACCATATCGTTGGTAGCCTGGGCCCGGCCTTTTTCCGCTGGTGTGTAGCTGGAGGTCAGCAAAGCGGTCCCACCGATGTAGAGAAAATTCCAGCCAACGCCGAGAAGGACCAGGGAGGTGGCAAACGACTGGAAGCTCGTGCCTGTCCAGGTCATCAGGACATGCGCCGCGAGAATGGCGACGCCCGCCAGCATGACCTTGAGCACCCCCAGGCGGGCGATCAGCGTGCCGGTAAAGAACGACGGCAGGAACATCGCCAGAACATGCAACTGGATCACCGTCGCGGCCGTGGCCAGTTCGTGATGGTGATGCAGCATGGCAAGGGGGGTCGCCGTCATCGCCAGGATCATGATCCCGTAACCGGTAGCGGCCCCGAACAAGGCAACCAGATACACGGGTTGAGAGACGATCTTCCACCAGTGTCGACCCTGGCCGGGATCGGCATGGTCTGCCTGGGCATCCGGCATGCGCAGGGCCAGCAGAATGGCTGCCGCAGCTGCAGAAACCACCGCCAGGATGAGGAAGGAACCGACATACAGCGCGGGCAGCAGCGGGCCTCCGACACGTCCGACGGTCGGCCCCAGCAGGGCCGCGATTATTCCCCCCGCGAGGACCAGCGATATCGCTTTCGGTCGGAAGGCATCGTTTGCGACCTCGCTCGCCGCGAAGCGGTAGAACTGGGCGAAGGATTGATAGGTCCCAATGAGGAAGGTGCCGGATGCCAGCAGCGGTAGCGATGCTATCCAGGCACCGTAGGCGGCTGTCAGCGATCCCAGTACGCCGAGCAGTGCACCCAGGATGAAGCCTGCCCGGCGACCCCGGCGGGCCATCCAGCTGGATGCAGGAAACATCGCCACGGCGGTTCCCATGAACATGCTTGCGATCGGCACGGTACCCAGTTCCGCACGTGCGGCAATCAGCGTGCCGGCCAATCCCCCGACCGTCATCACCGCCACCGAGACGGTCTGGAAGAGTGCCTGGGCGCAAGCCAGCAGGAAGACCTGTCGGTGCATTGTGGTGCCAATCATGCGGGTGTCCTTTCTGGTAGTCCGAACCCTTCGGCCGGTGGGTGGTGCAGAGGATTGGCAAATTATCGGAACCGGCATAGCATTATTCAAACGAATAATATGCGTTGAAAGGCTCAATAAAATTAATGGACAGGATCCCGATCGACGTCAGGCACTTGCAGACCCTGATGGCCCTGCGTGACAGCGGCAGCGTTTCAAAGGCCGCCACCTGGATGCGTCTGACCCAAGGTGCGCTTTCGCATCACATCAAGGCGCTGGAAGATTTCTATGGGGTGCCGCTGTTCGTCCGCAAATCATCACCTGTCATCTTCACCCCCGCCGGCAAGCGCCTGCTGGAGGCTGCCGACAAGGTCATTCCGGTATTGCACGAGACCACGCGCGATGTACTGAAGATTGCCCATGGGACCACCGGCACCTTGCGGATCGCCATCGAGTGCCACACCTGCTTCGACTGGCTCATGCCTGCCGTCGATGCCTTTCGTGCACGCTGGCCGGAGGTGGAAGTGGATCTGGTGTCCGGGTATCACGCCGACCCCGTTGGCCTGCTGCATCAAGGAGAGGCGGACCTGGCCATGGTGTCGTGCCGTGAGCCGGAGGCAGGGGTGGATTTTCATCACCTGTTCCGCTCGCGCCTGGTTGCCCTGGTGGCCAACGATCATGCGCTGGCCACCAGGGAGTACCTGGATGCGGAGGACTTTCGCAATGAGACGCTGATCACCTACCCGGTCGAAGAGTCGGCGCTGGATATCCTCCAGTTGCTGCTCAAGCCCGCAGGAATAAGTCCGTCACGGCGCACGACCGAGCTGACCGTGGCCATCCTGATGCTGGTGGCTACCCGCCGGGGTATCGCCGTGCTGCCTCGCTGGGCAGTGCAGAACTACCTGCAGCGCCAGTACATCACCGCCAGGCCGATCACGCGCGAAGGGCTGTTCGCTGAGATTTGGGCCGCGACCCTCACGGCCGACAGCAGCAAGCCCTATATCGTCGAGTTCATCGAGCTGATCAAAGCGACCAGTGCCGCTACGCTCTCGGACATAGAGCCTATCGACTGAGGCACGGCGTTTTCTTCGTCAATTTTCCTGTGCTTCCCAGCCCCTTGTTCCATCGCGCAGGGGGCGAGTATCGGCAAAGCCCAGTGCCTGCATGTTCCGCTCAGTGCTTGTGGCGATGATGTACGTCGGGAAAGTGCGCGTGGCGGTGTCGGATCGGCGCGTGCTCATGCGGGTGACTGTGTGGCTCGGTTCCGTCCCAGTCAAAGTCATGCTCATGCTGATGATGCTCATCGTGCGTATGCCGGTGACTGTGATTGAGGGGATCATGCTGATGCTCGTGAACATGATTTTCCATCAGGTGAATCCAGACACCTGTGGCCATCAATGCTGCGGCGAGCAGGAACATCAGAGATACGGACTCACCTAGCATCAGGATCGAGATAAGCGCGCCCAAAAAAGGCGCCGTGGAGAAGTACGCCCCGGTGCGTGCGCTTCCCAGCCCGCGGAGGGCCAGGACGAACGACACCAGGCTGACGCCATATCCGAGAAACCCCACCAACATGATTGGCCCCAACGTGGCCAGCTCTGGCAGTCGTGACCCGATGGCCAATGCCAGGGTGCAATTGACCAGCCCTGCCACCAGGCCTTTGCTGCCGGCTATGAAAAGCGAGTCTGAGGCTGAGACTTTGCGGGTCAGGTTGTTGTCGATAGCCCAGCACAGACAGGCGAAGGCCACTGCCAGCGGCCCGATCCAGTCATGAGCCGTCGCGCCGTCCTTCGGCCATGACAGAACAATACCGCCCAAAGCAATTGCGATCATGCCGACCACTATCCGGCGATCAGCATTCTCCTTGAACACTACCCATGCCAGCACCGCCGTGAGGACTGACTCCAGATTGAGCATCAACGAAGCAGTAGCCCCTGATGTCCGGATGAGGCCGAACATGAGCGCTACAGGCGCGAGAACGCCACCAAAGACGATGGCACCCGCCAACCACGGCCATTCTCCGCTAGGAAGCCCAGGTCGCCGCCAACCGTGATCGCGAGCAACACGGACGATAGCCAGGCCGAGGCCACTGCCCAGATAGAGCAGCCCTGCCAGCAGGATGGGTGGAGTATCCACAGCCAATAGCTTGGCGAGCGGTGTGCTTGCGCCGAACAGCGCCGCAGCAGATAACGCATAGAGAACACTCGGATTCATAATGGGGTTGCCCTGTCACGCTCATTGCATACAGGAGACCATCATGGTTTTTCCCGCGTCAGTATTATGTGAAGAGCTGATTAGCCCGACTGGATTCTCCGTATGGACTCGAGCTACCTGGTGCTGGCGTCCACGAAGGCCATCTGTTTCATCGGAAAACTCATCGAGCAGAAGCTGAGCATCTCACCAAATCAGAACGTTTTTTCAGGATTTCCCTAAAGTTTCCGGGGAAATGGCCCGATATTGCTGACTGGACCTGGCGTATCCAGCCGTCAGGCTTAACAAGAAAAGCCGTCATCAGCGAGTGCACGCCATGTTCGACACGCTTTCCATCCGCCTGAAAATCGTCCTGCTGTCCGGGATCAGTCTGTTGGGCGTCGTCGCCCTGGTCGTCGGTATCAACCTCTATCAGTCACGCCAGAGCGACGCCCTGGTGGGCGAAGCCAGCAGCGCCATGCTCACGCGCAATGTCCAGGCCCTGCTGCTGGCCCGCGCCAGCGAGAAAGCCGAACAACTGCAACGCACGTTCAGCGACAGCCAGACCCTGCTCACTGCCCTCGCCGACCAGGTGCTCGACCTCCGACGCCTGGGCCAGCGCCAGTCGATCCCGGCCGGTGACCTGCGCATAGCGGCCGACCAGGCCCTGCGCACTACCTTCGACCGCAACCCCGAACTGCTCGGCGTATGGATGGCCTTCGAGCCCGACGCCTTCGACGGACGCGACAGCGAGTTCGTCAACGACGCGGTGCACAAGGGCAGCGAAAAGGGCCGTTTCGGCAGCTACTGGAGCCGGGCACAGGGCAGTGTCCTGAACACCCTCATCGGCAGCAACGAGTTGGACAACACGGCGCTGACCCTCAGCGGTTCGCCGTTCAACGTCTGGTACACCTGCTCACGGGACAGCGCCAAGCCCTGCCTTCTGGAACCCTACGCCGACACCGTCGGCGGCAAGACCGTGCTGATGACCAGCATCTCCCTGCCGCTGCTGGAAAACGGCAAGGTCATCGGCGTCACCGGTGTCGATATCGCCCTCGACTCGCTGCAAAGCTCGGCGGTGAAGGCCCAGCGATCGCTGTTCAACGGTGCCGGGCAACTGACCATCGCCTCGTCCACTGGCCTGCTGGCGGCCAGCAGCAAGGACGCCGCCCTGGTCAGCAAGAAAATCGACGACGCCTTCGGTGCCTATGGCAAGCCGCTGCTGCAAGCCTTCGCCAGCGGCCAGCCACAGGTGTTCGATCAGGACGAAAACGTCCGCGCCTTGTTCCCGGTGCAGCCCATCAGCGACAGCAAGCCCTGGGGCATCATCATCGACCTGCCGCGCAACGTGCTGCTGGCCGATACCATCAGCCTGCAGCAGACCCTCGCCGACGCCCGCACCGCAGGTACCCTGAAGGTGCTGTTGCTGGCGACCCTCGCCGGCCTCGGCGGCCTACTGCTGATGTGGCTGACCGCCAGCGGCGTGACCCGCCCGCTCAACAGCGTGGCGCACATGCTCGAAGACATCGCCAGCGGCGAGGGCGACCTGACCCAGCGCCTGAATTACACCCGCCGCGACGAACTGGGCCGCCTGACCCAGGGCTTCAACCGCTTCCTCGACAAGCTGCAGCCGACCATCGCGCAGATCAAGCAGAGCATCAGCCAGACCCGCGCCACCGCCGACCAGTCCTCGGAAATCGCCCGGCGAACCAGCGACGGCATGCACCTGCAGTTCCGCGAAATCGACCAGGTCGCTACCGCGTCCAATGAAATGAGCGCCACCGCCCACGACGTCGCCAACAGTGCCGCCAGCGCCGCCGAGGCCGCCCGCGGCGCCGACCACTCGGCCCGCGAGGGCATGGCGATCATCGAACGCAGCACCCGCGACATCGCCGAGCTGGCCGATACCGTCAGCCAGGCCGTCGGTGAAGTGGAAACCCTGGCCAGCACCAGCGAGCAGATCGGCTCGGTGCTCGAAGTGATCCGCAGCATCGCCGAGCAGACCAACCTGCTGGCCCTCAACGCGGCCATCGAAGCGGCCCGGGCGGGCGAAAGCGGGCGTGGCTTCGCGGTGGTCGCCGATGAGGTGCGCAACCTGGCCAAGCGCACCCAGGACTCGGTGGAGGAAATCCGCCACGTGATCGAGCGCCTGCAAAGCCATACCCGCGACGTGGTCGCCAGCATGCACGCCAGCCACGGCAAGGCCCAGGAGAACGCCGACCAGATCACCCGGGCGGTGCACGCGCTGGATCGCATCAGCGAGGCCGTCACGGTGATCACCGACATGAACCTGCAGATCGCCAGCGCGGCCGAGCAACAGAGCGCGGTCGCCGAGGAGGTCAACCGCAACGTTTCGGCGATCCGCGGCGTCACCGAGACGCTGACGGGCCAGGCCGACCAGTCGGCGCAGGTGACCAGCCAGCTCAACAGCCTGTCGGCGCAGCAGATGAAGCTGATGGATCAATTCAAGGTTTGACCGGCTTATAAGGTTCCATCGAGTCCTGGCAGAACCTCTGGAACCCGGATAAAACCCGCCTTGCGGCTAATGCCGGTCAGTTAGCGTTTCGGGGCTGCTTTGCAGCCCTTCGCGACGGTTCGGCGCTCCGACAAGCTCGCTCCCACAAGGTACGTACAATCTTGTGGGAGCGAGTTTGTTGGAGCGCCGAACCGTCGCGAAGGGCCGCAAAGCGGTCCCAATTGGCTTAACTGATCGGCATTAGCCTTGCGGCGGGTTTTATCGTTATGGCTCATAAAAACACCCACCCAACGGATCAGTCCAGACCAGATCCCCGGTAGCGGGGCGTCTCATCAGGTTGTCGAGCCTGGCGTCGACGTTGCATTCATGACGCTCGGAAAATTCCGCCGCCCTGGCGAGTGTCATCAAGACGCCTGCCAGGTCGGGATGCTCATCGGCCAGGGCCAGGCATTGTTCGCAGAGTTCGCCGTTACCCGGCAATTCATCATTATCGTCGAGCAGCCCCGACAACACTCCGGCAAGCAAAGGCTCACTGGCCTCATCCAGGTCAACCAGCCGTTCCACTTCGGCCAGCCAGTAGAACTCGCCTTCGCTGCCCGGGAGTGAAGAATCAGAAGGGCCGACGGCGCCGTAATCGTGAAGGGTCTCGACAACGTTACGGTTGCCGTCGGCCCACTGCTGGACGAGAAAGTTGTGGCCGCATCCTTCGATCGTCAGGCGATAGAGTTTCTCGCCGCGCTCGAACAACATGCTGTTCGACCCCTGGCAAAGGAACGTGGCCTGGTTCAGTGGCGCTTGTTCAAGCAGCGCCTGAAAGTTGGGTCCAGTGAATATCGGTTGTTCCATCATGCTCATCCCCCGACGCCTGACGCTGCGACCGCAGCCCTCGACAGCAGGCCAAGCTCGCTTCTTGGATGAGCGTTTTCCCCCAGCCAGTTGGGAATCAATGCCCCCTGGGCGGCAAAATGCTCGACATGCACCACGGTGATTCTTCCATCGGTGTAGGCCACGGTGTTGAGCATTTTCCAGGCGCCAGGGCGGGCGCGGCGAAACAGGTCGTAGGCGGCCGCTACATAGTTCAGGCCCGTGCCTAGTCCAAACAGGACAATGAGCCGGGTCTCTTCCGGCAGGTCACGGAGAAAGGCCGTGGTGCAGTTGGTCGCGACCAGGGTGCCGAACGGGGTCGCAATGAATTTGTCCAGCATCCCGCCCCCCGAGCCTTTCCAGGAGGCGGATTTGCGATCGTAGCGCTCCACGCTGCAACGCACGAGTGAGGCGAAATGAAAGCGCCCGGAGGTGTCCGCGATAAGGCGGTCCACCTGTTTCTTCAGGCTGTCGGGTTCGTCCCTGGGGATGAGCCCGACGTGAGCGAGAATCTTGCCCACGTTGAGGCGACTGCCCTTGAACGCGATGTCGTCGTGAGGGGTGGCGGCGAGTGCTCCCGCCTGGGTCGGCCCCTTGGAAAATCCCAGTACCACGATCTCCGGCCGGGTGCTGCCCCACGCCAGAGGGTTTGCCGTGATGCGCCAATCACCTTCCGTGCGTCTGGACACATCGAACTGTGGCGCAGCATCACCATGGCATCGCGTGCAGGTGACGCGGCCGTGACTCGGTAAGCAACTCATCAATCCTCCCGCGACTCCCGCGTCGCTCTGCGGAAAAACCCGAATGGCATGGCTCATAGGACGGTAGACGTTCGCCAGGGAACTCGTCAGGCACTGCTGCGCGGCAGCCCTGGCTTAAAGGTTTCAGGCATCGTTGAAATAAATTGAAACATTCATTTTCGTCCTGCTGGCCGTAAAGAATTTTCCTCGCTTTTCTGACCGCTGGTCGCCTGAAAGCCTCATGGCGCTTCGCCTTCATGCCCTGTTTCCGGGGATTATCACCAAAGAATTAATACTAAGTACATGTACGAATTGTCCGACATGGATCCAATTTTTCGGCTACAAATCCCACCCAAATGGAACCTGTAGTCGCCAAGGTCAGGCTGTTCGACACAAGCAGTGTGTGTAGTTCCCGAGGGACAGATCCACACGCATCATCGCGCTTGAATTGCCTGATCCACGAAGGAGTCGCCCGTGGACAGAAGATTCGCCAAGTCGCTTTTCGTACGTCGTTCCCCTCTGCCTCTGGCGATCAGCCTGGCGGCCGCCGGCCTGCTTTCCCCGTTTGCCATGGAAGACGCGCTTGCCGCCTGCGTTGTTGCGGCGCCAACCATCACCTGTGACGGGGTCATCCTCTCGACCTTCAGCAGCGCGCTGAACAGCCCGGTGGTGACTGTCAACAATGGCGCACAGATGTCCACGACACTGGGCGCTGCGCTGAACCTGACCGGCAACAGCGTCAACCTCAACAACTCGGGCACCATCGGTCCGACCTTGCTGGGTTCGCTGGTCAACTTCACGTCCGCCGTGACCATCGGCAACACCAACAACAGTAACGTGGTGATCAATAACGCCGGGCTGATCAGGGCGGTCGGCGACACCCTGTCGAGCAACCTGCTGAACCTGACGGGCATGGCGCTGGAAGTGAAGAACGGCGCAAACGGTTTCGTCACCATCAACAACAACAGCGGCGGCGTCATCGACGCGGCGCCGCTGATCACCGCGGGGCTGCTGGCGGCCCCGGACATTCCCAGCGTGGTGGTCTACAACCCGCTGAACGGCGCGGCGGGTGCGGGTCCGAAAGTCACCTTCAGCAACGCCGGCACGGCCAGCATCACCGGGCGTATCGCCCTCCAGGGCTCCTCGCTGGGCAACACCTTCATCAACGCCGGTACCCTGACCGGCAGCCTGGCGATGGGCGCGGGCGGTGCTACCCCGAACACCTTCATTGCGGTGACCGGGTCGCAGGTGCAGAAGGGCGCGGGTCTCGGGGTCGACCTGGGCGTGATCGGCAAGCTTGGGGTCGCCTTTGCGGGCGCGGGCATCGTCGACGGCGGTCTCAACGGCAGCAACACCCTGGTCCTGCAGAACACCTCTGATCCGCTCAACCCCGGCACCGGTGAAGGCGGCAGCGGCAGCGTGTCCGTGGCCAACTACAAGAACTTCCCCAATCTGAAAGTCATCAGTGGTACCTGGAGCGTGCTGGGCAATCTGCTGACCGGGCTCGCCAGCCCTACGGTCGAGCTGACCGGCGGTGTCCTGAGCATCAACGATGCCGGGGCCTTCGGTAGCGCCAGCCTGGTGGCCAACGGCGGCAACCTGCGCTCCCTGGACCCGAGCATCACCCTGAGCAACCTGATCATCCTCGGCAGCAACGGCCTGAGCGTTTCCGGTATCAACCAGCTGGCCATCTCCGGTCAGTTGACCGGCAGTGGCGCACTGACCAAATCGCAGGCCAGTACCCTGGTCCTGAGCAATGCCAGCAACAACTTCAGCGGCGGAACCGTCCTCCAGGGCGGCACGCTGTCGCTGACCAACGCCGCGGCGCTGAGCAGCGGCGCCGTGTCGGTGAGCGGCGCAGCGACCCTGCAGGCCACCGCGCCGATGACCCTGAGCAACGCCATCAGCCTGACGGCGGCACTGGGCGTGGACGGTGGGGTGAATGCACTGACCCTGGCCGGCAACATCACCGGCACGGGATCGCTGAGCAAGATCGGCAGCGGCGACCTGACCCTCAGCGGCAGCAACAACTTCTCCGGCGGCCTCGCGCTGGGTGGCGGCAATCTGATCTTCGCCAATGCCGCGGCAATCGGCAGCGGTGGGCTGAGCCTGACGGCGAACTCCACCCTGACCAATACCGCTGCGGTCAGCCTGGGCAACAACATCGCCCTGAGCAACCGTGCCCTGACGCTCAGCGGCGGCAATGCCGTGACCCTGAACGGCAACCTTTCCGGTACCGGGAGCCTGATCAAACAGGGCGCGGCCGACCTGACCCTGAACGGCACCAATGCCTTCGACGGTGGCGTCGCCCTGCAAGCCGGCAAGCTGATCATCGGCAACAACGGTGCCCTCGGCGCTGGCCGGCTCACGGCCTCCGCCGGCACCACCCTGGACACCGATGCAGCGCGCACGGTCACCAACAACCTGACGCTCACCGGCAACGTCAGCGTGGCCGGGAGCCACGACCTGACCCTTGGCGGTTCGATCACCGGGGCCGGCGGCCTCAGCAAGAATGGCAACTCGACGCTGACCCTCATCGGCAGTACCAGCGACTTCGTCGGCGGGGTGGCCCTCAATGCCGGTACGCTGCTGGTCGACAAAGGCGCTTCCCTGGGCGCGGGCGCGCTGACCACGGCTGCCGGTACCACCCTGGGCGCCACCAGCAACGTGACGGTGTCCAACCTGGTCAACCTCAACGGCGATCTGACCCTGAGCGGCCCGGCCAACCTTGGCCTGGGCGGGGTGATCAGCGGCACCGGCAACCTGATCAAGAACGGCAGCAGCTCTGTTCAACTGTCGGGGGCCAACACCTTCCAGGGCAACACCCTGCTCAATGCCGGTAGCCTGTTCATCGGCAATGCCGGGGCGCTCGGGCAGGGCCGCCTGATTGCCGCCGGCGGCACGCTGGATACCTTCTCCGCCGTGGCGATCGCCAACGCCATCACCCTCAACGGCGCGACCACTGTCGGTGGCAGCGCCGACCTGTCCCTGCAAGGCGTCATCGACGGCACCGGCAGCCTGGTCAAGAACGGCGCCGCCAACCTGACCCTGACCGGCAGCAACGGCTACAGCGGCGGCACCACCCTGAACGCCGGCGGCCTGATCATCAACAACGCTGGCGCGATCGGCTCCGGCGACCTGACCGTCGGTGGCGCGGCCCGCCTGACCGTGGCGGCGCCGCTGGCCCTGAACAACGCCGTGCACCTGAACGGCAGCCTGACGTTGCAGGGCAACAGTGCGCTGACCCTCGGCGGGGTGATCGACGGTTCCGCTGGCCTGGTCAAGTCCGGCGCCGGTGTGCTGACCCTGAACGCCGCCAACACCTATGGCGGTGGCACCACCCTCAATGGCGGTGGCCTGGTGCTCGGCACCTCTACCTCGTTGGGCAGCGGTATGCTGAGCGCGGCCGCGGGCACTTCGCTGGACAACAGCAGCGCGCTGAGCCTGGCCAACGATGTCACCCTCGGCGGCAACCTCAACGTGCTGGGCAGCAACGACCTGACCCTCGTCGGCACCGTCAGCGGTGCCGGTGGCCTGATCAAGACCGGCGGCGCCAGCCTGACCCTCAACGGCAACAACAACTATCACGGCGCCACCCAACTCAATGCCGGCACCCTGATCCTGGGCAGCAATACCGCACTGGGCGATGGCGTCCTGCACGCCGCGGCCAACACCACGCTGAATACCAACACCGCGGTGGCGATCAACAATCAGGTCAACCTCGCCGGCAACCTCAACATCGGCGGGGTCGCCAACCTGACGCTGAGCAACATCGTCAGCGGACTGGGCGGCCTGACCAAGAACGGCCTGGCGACCCTGGCCCTGAACGGCGCCAACCTCTACCAGGGCGGTACCACCCTGAATGCCGGCGGCCTGCTGCTGGGAGACGACCTCGCCCTGGGCAGCGGTGCGCTCAATGTGGCGGGCGCCGCGACCCTGGACAGCGGCAGCGCGCGCAACCTGGCCAACGCCATCAACCTGGGCAGCGACCTGACCCTTGGCGGCAGCAGCGCCCTGACCCTCGGCGGCACCCTCGGCGGCAGCGGCGGGCTGATCAAGAATGGCGCCGCCGACCTCACCCTCGGCGGTGCCAACAATTACCAGGGCAATACCCTGCTCAACGGCGGCAAGCTGATCGTCGGCAATGCCAGTGCCTTGGGGCAGGGCGCGCTGATCGCGGCCCAGGGCACGGGCCTGGATACCAGCACCGCGCTGGCCCTGGCCAATGCCATCACCCTGAACGGCGCGCTCAGTCTCGCCGGCAGCAGCGACCTGACCCTGCAGGGCGCCATCACCGGCACCGGCAGCCTGGTCAAGAACGGCAGCGGCAACCTGATCCTCGCCGCCAGCAATGGCTACGGCGGCGGCACCACGCTGAACGCCGGTACCCTGACCATCGCCGCCGGTTCGGCCCTGGGCGCTGGCGACCTGACGGTCGGCGGCAGCGCCACCCTGGCCAGCAGCGGCGCGCAGTTGCTGGCCAATGCCGTGCATCTGAATGCCGGCCTGACCCTCAACGGCAGCGGCAGCCTGACCCTCAATGGCGTCATCGACGGGGCGGCCGGCCTGACCAAGACCGGCAGCAGCAGCGTCACCCTCAACGGCGCCAACGCCTACGCCGGTGGCACCAGCCTGAACGGCGGCACCCTGGTCCTCGGCACGAACACCGCGCTGGGCAGTGGCAGCCTGAGCGTCAACGGCGGTGCGCTGGATGCCAACAAGGTGCTCAGTGTCGGCAACGCGATCACCCTCAACGGCAACCTCAACGTGCTGGGCAGCCGCGACCTGACCCTGGGTGGCGACATCACCGGAGCCGGCGGCCTGACCAAGGCCGGCGGCGCGACCCTGGTGCTCAACGGCAACAACAGCTACCAGGGCAACACCAACCTCAACGCCGGTATCCTCGTGCTCGGCAGCAACAGTGCGTTGGGGCAGGGCGTCCTGAATGCGGCGGCCAACACCGCGCTGGATACCAATACCGCGGTCAGCCTCAGCAACCAGGTCAACCTGGCCGGCAACACCCTGATCGGCGGCAGCGCCGACCTGACCCTGAACGGCACGGTCAGCGGTGCCGGCGGCCTGACCAAGAACGGCGCGGCCAGCCTGGTCCTGAATGGCGCCAACACCTACCTCGGCGGCACCACCCTGGTGGGCGGCACACTGTCGTTGGGCAACAACCAGTCGATCGGCAGCGGCGCCCTGACGGTCGGCGGCAATGCCAGCCTGGACAGCAGCAGCGCGCTCAACCTGGCCAACCAGGTCAACCTCGGCAGTGCCCTGAGCCTGGCCGGCAGCAACGACCTGATCCTCTCCGGCGTGGTCGGCGGCAACGGCAGCCTGATCAAGAACGGCGCGGGCAACCTGACCCTGAACGGCGTCAACAGCTATGTCGGCGGCACCACCCTCAACGCCGGTAGCCTGACCCTCGGCAATGCCGGGGCGATCGGCAGCGGCCGGCTGACTGTGGGCGGCGCGGCCAGCCTGAACAGCACTTCGCCGTTCGTCCTGGGCAATGCCATCACCCTGAATGCCGACCTGAACCTGGCGGGCGGTTCCGACCTGGGCCTGAACGGCGTCATCGACGGTAGCGCCGCGCTGCTCAAGAACGGTGTGGGCAATCTGTCCCTGAACGGCGTCAACAGCTACCTCGGCGGCACCACCCTGGCCGCGGGCAGCCTGACCCTGGGCAATGCCAACGCCATCGGCAGCGGCGCGCTGAATGTCAGCGGCGCGGCCACGCTGGGCAACAGCGCGGCCTTCGCCCTGGGCAATGCCATCAACCTCGGCGCCGACCTGACCCTGGCCGGCAACAATGCCCTGACCCTCGGCGGCGTCATCGGCGGTACTGGTGGCCTGGTCAAGAACGGCCTGGCCGACCTGACCCTGAGCGGCGCCAATACCTTCAGCGGCGCGCTGAACATTCTCTCCGGCAGCGTCAGCACTGTCGGCAGCGGCGCCCTGGGCAACACCTCCGGGGTCAATGTCGGTGCCGGCGCCAGCCTGAATCTCGGCGCCAGCGCGGCCATCGGCGGCCTGAGCGGCGCCGGTGCGGTCAACCTTGGCGCGGGCAGTGACCTCACGGTCGGCACCGGCAATGCCAGCAGCGTGTTCAATGGCGGCCTGGCGGGCGCCGGCGGCCTGATCAAGGTCGGCGGCGGCAGCATCGAGCTGGCCGGGGCCAATGCCCTCAGCGGCACGACCCGGATCGATGCGGGCGTGCTGAATGTCAGCGGCTCGCTGGCCAGCGGCCTGGTCCAGGTCAACAACGGCGGTACCCTGGGCGGTGGCGGCGTGCTGAGCGGCGCGGTCAATGTGCTCGATGGCGGCCACCTGGCGCTCAACAGCGGCAGCACCCTCAGCGTCGGTTCGCTGACCCTGGGCAACGCCGCCAACCTGGATGTCGGCCTCGGCTCGCCGTCCACCGGCGGCACCGCGCTGCTCAATGTCGGCGGCAACCTGACCCTTGACGGCACGCTGAACGTCAGCGATATCGGCGGTTTCGGCGCCGGTATCTACCGCCTGGTCGACTACAGCGGCGTCCTCACCGACAACGGCCTGGTGTTCGGCAGCCTGCCGGGCAGCGTCAGCGCGGCTGACCTGCAACTGCAGACCGCCATCGGCGCGCAGGTCAACTTGCTGGTTGGCGGGGCCAACGGCGCCGTGCTGTTCTGGGACGGCAGCAACACCGGCAGCGACGGCGTGATCCAGGGCGGCAGCGGTACCTGGGACAGCCTGGGCACCAACTGGACCACGGTGAACGGCACCGGCAACCGCGACTGGAGCGGCAACTTCGCGGTGTTCCAGGGCGCGGCGGGCGCGATCACGGTCAATGGCACCCAAGCCACCACCGGCCTGCAGTTCGTCACCGACGGCTACACCCTCGGTGGCAGCGGCCAGTTGCAACTGATCAACAACGGCAGTGGCGTCGCGACCGTCCGGGTCGACCCGAATGTCACCGCGACCCTCGCCCTCGGCCTGAGCGGCAGCGGCACGCTCAACAAGGTCGACAGCGGTACCCTGGTGCTCACCGGTGGCAACAGCTACAGCGGCGGCACCCGGCTCAACGGCGGCACCCTGGTGCTGGGCAACGACGCGGCGCTGGGCAGCGGTGCCCTGATCGCCGCCAACAACACCACCCTGGACAGCAACAGCGCCGTGACGCTGGCCAACGCCATCAACGCCCAGGGCGTGCTCAACCTGGCCGGCAGCAATGCCCTGACCCTGAACGGCACGCTCAGCGGCGCCAGCCTGGTCAAGAACGGCGCGGGCCTGCTGACCCTCAACGGTGCCAACGGCTACAGCGCCGGCACGACCCTCAACGCGGGCGGCCTGGTCCTGGGCAACGCCCTCGCCCTCGGCAGCGGCACCCTGCATGTGGCGGGCGCGGGCACGCATCTGGACAACAACACCGCGCTGAGCCTGGCCAACCTGTTCGACCTGGGCTCGACCCTGACCCTCGATGGCAGCAACGACCTGACCCTGAACGGTACCGTCAGCGGTGCCGGCGGCCTGCTCAAGAACGGCGCGGGCATCCTCACCCTGAATGGCGTCAACAGCCATGCCGGCGGCACCACCCTGGCCGCGGGCGGCCTGGTGCTGGGCAACGGCGCCGCGCTGAGCAACGGCGCGCTCAATGTCACCGGTGCTTCCAGCCTGGACGCCAGCACTGCGCTGGTGCTGAACAACGCCATCAACCTCGCTGCCGACCTGACGCTGCCGGGCACTTCCAGCCTGACCCTGAACGGTGTCATCGGCGGCAGCGGCAGCCTGAACAAACTCGGTGGCGGCAGCCTGACCCTGAATGGCAGCAACACCTACCAGGGCGCCACCCAGCTCAATGGCGGCAGCCTGGTGCTCGGCAACAACGCCGCGCTGGGCAGCGGCGTGCTCATCGCTGGCGCCGGCACGACCCTGGACAACAGCACCGCGCTCAACCTCGGCAATGCCATCAACCTGCTCGGCGCCCTGACCCTGGGCGGCAGCGACAACCTGACCCTGAGCGGGCTCATTTCCGGCCCGGGCGGCCTGGTCAAGAACGGGGCGAGCGTGCTGACCCTGACCGGCGCCAACGGCAACCTCGGCGACACCACGCTGAACGCCGGTACCCTGGTGCTCGGCAACGGCGCCGCGCTGGGCAGCGGTGCCCTGAACGCCGCCGATGGCACGACCCTGGACGTGATCGGCGGGACCGTGCTGGCCAACGCGCTCAACGTCGCCGGCAACCTGACCTTCACCGGCAGCAACGACCTGACCCTGCTCGGCGCGGTGAATGGCGCGGGTGGCCTGACCAAGAACGGCAACGGCAACCTGACCCTCAATGGCCTCAACGGCTACCTGGGCGACACCAACCTCAACGGTGGCAGCCTGACCCTGGGCAACAGCCAGGCCATCGGTGGCGGCGCGCTCAATGTCGGTGCCGCCTCGACCCTGAGAAGCACCTCGGCAGTCAGCCTGGGCAACCAGGTCAACCTCAACGCCAACCTGACCCTCAACGGCACGGGCGACATCGGCCTGAACGGCGTGGTCGCCGGCGCGGGTGCACTGAACAAGACCGGCAGCGGCGTGCTGACCCTCAATGGCGCCAACACCTACCAGGGCGGCACACATCTCGCCGCCGGCACGCTGGTGCTGGGCAATGCCGGCGCGCTGGGCAGCGGCGCGCTCAGCGTCAGCGGCGCCTCGATCCTGGACAGCAACGCCGCGCTCGGCATCGCCAATGCCATCGCCCTGGATGCCAACCTCACCGTGGCCGGCAGCAACGACCTTGGTCTTGCCGGCAACCTCACGGGCAACGCCAGACTGATCAAGAACGGCCTGGGCAGCCTGACCCTGACCGGCAGCAACAGCTATCGCGGCGGCACCGACCTGAATGCCGGCACCCTGGTGCTGGGCAATGCCGCCGCACTGGGCAGCGGCACTCTGAACGTAGCGTCCGCTACGCTGAGCAACAGCGCCGTGATGACCCTGGCCAACGCCGTGCAAGTGAGCGGCAACCTGACCCTGGCCGGCGCGCAGGACCTGGTGCTGAGCAGCATCCTCGGCGGTACCGGCAGCCTGACCAAGACCGGCGCGGCCGACCTGACCCTGACCGGGACCAACACCTACGGCGGTGGTACCCGCCTGGACGGCGGCCGTCTGATCCTCGGCAACAGCGGCGCGATCGGCAGCGGCGACCTGACCGCGGCGAACAACACGGTGCTCGACAACAGCACCAGCGTGACGCTGGGCAACGCGGTCCACCTGAATGGCGCGGTCGGCATCGGCGGCAGTGCCGACCTGACCCTCAACGGTGTGGTCGACGGTCCGGGCAGCCTGGTCAAGAGCGGCGCCGGCAGCCTGACCCTCAGCGGCGCCAACACCTACCTCAGCGGCACGACCCTCAACGCCGGTACCCTGGCGCTGGGCAACAATGGTTCGCTGGGTGTCGGTGGCCTGACGGTCGGCGGCGCGTCCTCGCTGATCGCCAACGCGCCGGCCATCACCCTGGCCAACACCCTCGCGCTGAATGCCAACCTGACCCTGCCGGGTGCCAACGACCTGGCCCTGAACGGCGTGATCAGTGGCGCTGGTCAACTGGTCAAGTCCGGCAGCGGTAGCCTGACCCTGAACGGCGCCAACAGCAGCTTCAGCGGTGGCGTGGCACTGAGCGGCGGTAGCCTGATCGTCGGCAACAACAATGCGCTGGGCACTGGCGCGCTGGTCACCAGCGGCAGCGCGACCCTGCGCAGCAACGGTGTGCTGTTGCTCAACAACGATCTGGTCGTCAACGGTGAGCTGAACCTGGTCGCCAACGACCAGGCGATGCTTAGCGGCCTGTTGAGCGGCAACGGCACCCTGATCAAGACCGGCATCGACGAACTGGCGCTGCTCGGCAGCAGCACCTTCAGCGGCACCCTGGATCTGCGCGACGGTCTCGTGACCACCTTCGGCCCAGGCACCCTGGGCAATCCGGGCAATGTCATCCTGGGCAGCGGCACCACCCTGAACATGAACGGCAACAGCAGCCTCGGTGGCGTGGCAGGTTCCGGGGTGCTGAACATCGGCAACGGCACCACTGTCTCCGTGGGCGGCAGCAACCTCGACAACGTGTTCAGCGGTGTGTTCCTGGGTGACGGTACGTTGAGGAAGGTGGGCACCGGCGTGCTGACCTACAGCGGCACCTCGGCCCTCAGCCACAACATCCAGGTCAATGGCGGTACGCTGAAGGTCGACGGCGTCCTCAACGCCACCAGCAATACCATTACCGTGAACAGCGGCGGCACCCTCGCCGGCAGCGGTTCGGCCAACATGGCGACCACCGTGCTGAACGGTGGCCACCTGGCTGGCACCAGCGGCAGCACCCTGACCCTGAAAGACCTGGTGCTCAACCAGAACGCCAACATCGACGTGGCGCTCGGCTCGCCACTGACCGGCAACACCCCGCTGTTCCGGATCACCGACAACCTGACCCTCGATGGCGTGCTCAACATCAGCGACGACGGCGCCTTCGGCAATGGTGTCTATCGCCTGTTCGAATACACCGGCGGCCTCACCAACAACATCGTCGACTACGGCCTGCTGCCGAGCAACGTGCTCACCAGCGAGCTGACCCTGCAAACCGTCGCTGGCCAGGTCAACCTGCAGGTCAACTCGCCGAACCTGGTCATCCAGTACTGGGATGGCGCCAATACCAGCGTCAACGGCGCGATCGATGGCGGCAGCGGTGTCTGGGACGCCGGCATCACCAACTGGGTCGCCCAGGATGGCAACGGCAACAGCACCTGGGCCGATCAGTTCGCCGTGTTCATGGGCAACGCCGGTACCGTCACCGTCGATAACGTGCAGGCCGTCAACGGCATGCAGTTCATGACCGATGGCTACCAGCTGGTGTCCGGCAGCAATGGTTCGCTGAACATTTCCAACCGCAACGACGGCAAGTTCGCCGTGCGGGTCGACCCCAACGTCACCGCGACCCTGGACCTCGATCTCAACGGCAGCGGTACCCTGCAGAAACTCGACCTCGGCACCCTGGTGCTGAACGGCAACAACGGCTACACCGGCGGCACCCTCCTGCGTAACGGCACCCTGGTGGTCGGCAGCGACAGCGCGCTGGGGACCGGCGCCCTGAGCACCGCCGCCGGCACCGTGCTGGACAGCAATACGGCGGTGACCCTGGGCAACGACATCGCGGTCACCGGCCAACTGACGCTGCCGGGCAACAACGACATGACCCTCGGCGGCAACATCAGCGGCACCGGCAGCCTGCTCAAGGGCGGTGCCAGCCGCCTGACCCTGAGCGGCAGCAACAGCATCAGCGGCCCGCTGGCGCTGAACGCCGGCACCCTGGTGCTGGCGTCGACCGGCGCCCTCGGCACCGCCAACCTGAACGCCGCCAACGGCACCAGCCTGGACAACGGCCTGGACCTGACCCTGAGCAATACCGTCAACCTGGCCGGCAACCTGACCGTGCTCGGCAGCAACGACCTGACCCTCAGCGGCCAGGTCAACGGTACCGGTCGCCTGCTCAAGCAGGGCGTCAACCGCCTTGCCCTGAATGGCCTCAACGGCTTCAGCGGCGGCGTCGAGCTGCAGTCGGGCACCCTGAGCCTGGGCAATGCCGGGGCGCTGGGCAGTGGTGCGCTGACCGTCAGCGGCTCCTCCAGGCTGGACACCAGCAATGCCTTCGCCCTGGGCAACGCACTGCAACTGAACGCCTCGCTGGCGCTGGCCGGCAGCAAGGACCTGACCCTCAACGGCGTGATCAGCGGCACCTCGACCGCGCGCCTGATCAAGAACGGCGCGGCGCGCCTGACCCTGAACGGCGCCAACACCTTGTTCAGCGGCGGCACCACCATCAACGATGGCGACCTGACCCTGGGCAATGCCCTGGCCCTGGGCACCGGCGATGTCAGCGTCACTGGCACGACCCGGCTGGATACCAGCGCGCCGATGACCCTGGGCAATAACGTGGATGTCAGCGGTGTGCTGTCGCTGGCCGGCAACAACGACCTGAGCCTGACCGGCGTGATCAGCGGCAATGGCACCCTGAACAAGGACGGCCTGGCCAGCGTGACCCTGAGCGGCAACAACAGCTTCGCCGGCATCCTCAACATCCTCTCGGGCACCCTGCGTACCCTGGGCAGCAACGCCCTCGGCAACCCGTCGCAGCTCAACCTGAGCAGCGGCGCCAACCTCGACCTGGGCGGCAGCCTCACCCTGGGCCAGCTGGTCGGCAGCGGCGGCGTGATCATCGACAGCGGCAATACCCTGAGCGTCGGTGGCGGTACGTTCGCCGGCAGCCTCGGCGGCAGCGGCACGCTGGACAAGGTCGGCAACGGCGACCTGACCCTCACCGGCAGCAGCAGCCACAGCGGCAACACCCTGGTCAGCGGCGGCAACCTGGTGGTCGATGGCAGCCTGGCCAGCGCCAGCGTGGCGGTGGGCAACGGTGCCAGCCTGGGCGGCAGCGGCAGCCTCGGCGGCAGCGTGACCATCGCCAATGGCGGCAACCTGACCCTGCGAGGCGGCAATACCCTGAGTGTCGGCGCGCTGCTGCTGAACGACACCGCCAACCTGAATGCCTCGCTCGGCAGCGCCATGGCGGGCGAACCGGCCCTGGTCGATATCGCCGGCAACCTGACCCTGGACGGCCGCCTCAACGTGACCGATATCGGCGGCTTCGGCGCCGGGGTCTATCGCCTGATGAACTACGCCGGCAGCCTGACCAACAACGGCCTGGTGCTCAACACCCTGCCGGGCTCCGTGCAGGTGGGCGACGTCAACCTGCAGACGGTGGTCAACAACCAGATCAACCTGGTCGTCGGTGGCGCCAGCAACCTGCTGTTCTGGGACGGCAGCCAGATCGTCGGCAACGGCGGCATCGAAGGCGGCTACGGGGTCTGGGACGCCAGCAACAGCAACTGGACCAACGCCAACGGCACGCTCAACGAAACCTGGAACGGCTCCTTCGCGGTGTTCCAGGGCAACGGCGGCACGGTCACCGTCAACGGTGCGCAGAACATCACCGGCCTGCAGTTCGGCGGCGATGGCTACACCCTCAACGGCGGTGTCGGCGGCCAGTTGCTCACGGCCGCGGGTGCCACCAACGTGCGTGTCGACAGCGGCAATACCGCGACCCTCGGCGTGGCCATCAATGGCGCGGGTACCTTGACCAAGCTCGACAGCGGCACCCTGGTGCTCAGCGGCGCCAACGGCTACACCGGCGGTACCGCGCTGAACGGCGGCACCCTGGTGGTGGGCAACGACGCGGCCCTGGGCAGCGGCGTGCTGACCGCGGCCGGCGGCACCACGCTGGACAGCACCAGCGCGGTCACCCTGGGCAACAACGTCACGCTCAACGGCGCCCTGGCGATCGGCGGCAGCAACGCCCTGACCCTGAACGGCGTGCTCAGTGGCAGCGGTGGCCTGGTCAAGAACGGCGCGGCCAACCTGACCCTGAACGGCGTCAACGTCTACGGCGGCGCCACCTCGCTGGCCAGCGGCAGCCTGACCCTGGGCAACGACAACGCGATCGGCAGCGGCCCGCTGAACGTCCGCGGCAATGCCACCCTGGCCAGCACCGCCGCCTTGCAACTGGGCAATGCCATCGACCTCGGCGCGGGCGCGCAACTGACCCTGGCCGGTGCCCAGGACACCACCCTCGGCGGCGCCATCGGCGGCACCGGCAGCCTGGTCAAGAACGGCACTGCCGCGCTGCTGCTCGGCGGCAACAACACCTACAGCGGCGGCACCACCATCAACGCGGGCAGCGTCAGTGGTTCGAGCGCCAGCCTGCAGGGCGCGATCCTCAACAATGGCGCGCTGACCTTCGAGCAGAACGCCGATGGCAGCTACACCGGCAACCTCACCGGCAGTGGCAGCCTGACCAAGAACGGCAGCGGCCAACTGCTGCTCACCGGCAACAACGGCCTGACCGGCGACACCCTGGTCAACGCCGGCAGCCTGGTCAACAACGGCACCCTGGCCAGCGTCAATGTGCAGGTCGCCAGCGGCGCCAGCCTCGGTGGCAGCGGCACCTACAGCGGCAGCGTCAGCCTCGCCGACGGCGCCAGCCTGAATGTCGGCAGCGCCACCGCGCCGCTGTCGGTGGGCAACCTCAACCTGTCCTCGGGCAGCAACCTGAACGTCGCCCTCGGCGCGCCGGGCAGCGCCTCCACCGTGGTCCAGGGGGGCGGCAACCTGGTGCTGGACGGCACCCTGAACATCAGCAATGCCGGTGGCTTCGGCATCGGTGTCTATCGCCTGTTCAGCTACGGCGGCAGCCTGACCGACAACGGCCTGGTCTACGGCAGCCTGCCGGGCGGCGTCGCCGCCAGCGACCTGACCCTGCAGAGCGCCATCGCCAACCAGCTCAACCTGGTGGTCGGCGGCACCGGCAACGTGCTGTTCTGGGACGGTAGCCAGACGGTCGGCAACGGCATCATCGACGGCGGCAACGGCGTCTGGGATGCCGCCGGCAGCAACTGGACCAACGCCAGCGGCAGCTTCAACGAAAGCTGGAACGGCACCTTCGCGGTGTTCCAGGGCAGCGGGGGCACGGTGACCGTCAACGGTGCGCAGAACATCACCGGCCTGCAGTTCGCCAGCAACGGCTACACCCTCAACGGCGGCGCGGGCGGCGAGCTGCTCACGGCCGCGGGTGCCACCAACGTACGTGTCGACAGCGGCAATACCGCGACCCTCGGCGTGGCGATCAATGGTGCAGGTATCCTGACCAAACTCGATGGCGGCACCCTGGTGCTCAGCGGTGCCAACGGCTACACCGGCGGCACCGCGCTCAATGGCGGCGCCCTGGTGGTCGGCAACGCCGCGGCCCTGGGCAGCGGCGTGCTGACCGCGGCCGGCGGCACCACGCTGGACAGCAGCAGCGCCATCGCCCTGGGCAACGCTGTGGTGCTCAACGGCGCCCTGGCGATCGGCGGCAGCAACGACCTGAGCCTCGATGGCGTGGTCAGCGGCAGCGGCAGCCTGGTCAAGAACGGCAACGCGGCGCTGGTACTCACGGCGGCCAACACCTACAGCGGCGGCACCACCATCAACGCGGGCAGCGTGCGCGGCACCACCAGCAGCCTGCAGGGCGCGATCCTCAACAACGGCGCGCTGACCTTCGAGCAGAACGCCAACGGCAGCTACACCGGCAACCTCACCGGCAGCGGCAGCCTGACCAAGACCGGCAGCGGCCAGTTGCTGCTCACCGGCAACAACGGCCTGACCGGCAACACCCTGGTCAGCGCCGGCAGCCTGGTCAACAACGGCACCCTGGCCAGCGCCAACGTGCAGGTCGCCAGCGGCGCCAGCCTCGGTGGCAGCGGCAGCTACAGCGGCACCGTCAGCCTCGCCGACGGCGCCAGCCTGAATGCCGGCAATACCAGCACGCCGCTGTCGGTGGGCAACCTCAACCTGTCCGCGGGCAGCAACCTGAACTTCGCCCTTGGCGCGCCGGGCAGTTCGACCACCGTGGTCCGGGTGGGCGGCAACCTGGTGCTGGACGGCACGCTGAACATCAGTGATATCGGCGGCTTCGGCGTCGGTGTGTATCAACTGTTCAGCTACGGCGGCAGCCTGACCGACAACGGTCTGGTCTACGGCAGCTTGCCGGGTGGCATCAACAGCGCCAGCCTGACCCTGCAGAGCGCCATCGCCAACCAGCTCAACCTGGTGGTGGGCAGCGACAGCGACCTGCAGTTCTGGAACGGTGGCAAGACCAACCCGGACGGCACCATCGCCGGCGGCAGCGGCACCTGGGGGCCGAACACCAACTGGACCAACTCCGGTGGCACCAGCAGCAGCGGTTGGGGCGGCACCTTCGCGGTGTTCGGCGGCGCGCCGGGCACCGTCACGGTGGAAGGGCTGCAGACCTTCAACGGCCTGCAGTTCCTCAGCAGCGGCTATCAAGTGGTCGCCGGCAGCGGCGGGGCGCTGGCACCGGTCAACGGCGCTGCTGGCAGCCTGGCGGCGGTGCGCGTCAATGCCGGCGCCAGCGCCAGCATCGCGGCGCCGCTGGTGGGCACGGGCGGTATCGAGAAACTCGATGCCGGCACGCTGATCCTCACCGGTGCCAACACCTACAGCGGCGGTACCACCGTCAGCGGCGGTACCTTGCAGGGCAACACCAGCAGCCTGCAGGGCCGCATCCTCACCAATGGCGGCGGCACCCTGGTCTTCGATCAGGGCAGCAACGGCCAGTTCATGGGGACCCTCAGCGGCACCGGCGCCATCGTCAAGCGCGGCAGCGGCAGCCTGCTGCTGACCGGCAACCAGCCGGCCAGCGGCACCTTCGCCGTCGATGCGGGCACCCTGGTCGTCGGCAACGCAGCCAACCCGGGCAGCGTGCTCGGCTCGCAGGTCACCGTCGCCAACGGCGCCGGCCTGACCGGTACCGGCACGGTCGGTTCGCTGGTCAACCACGGCACCGTGGCCACCGGCCTCGACGGTGGCAACCTGAGCGTGGCGGGCAACTTCACCAACGCCAGCGACGGCACCTTGAGCGTGGCCATCACCCCGTCCCTGACCAACTACCTGAACGTGGGCGGCACCGCGAACCTGGGCGGCACCCTGCAAGTGCTGAACCTCGGCAGCTACACCGGCGATACCCGCTACACCCTGATCAACGCCGCCGGTGGCCTGACCGGCACCTTCGCCAACACCAGCGGACTGTCGAGCCTGCTGTTCCTCGACACGGCGCTGACCTACGGGACCAATACGCTGACCCTGTCGGTGGCGCGCAACGGGGTGGCCTTCGCCGACGTCGCCGAAACCCGCAACCAGCGCAACGTCGCAGCCGCGCTGGACACGGCGGCTGCACCGGCCAGCCTGCGCAGCGCGATCCTCACGGGTGACCGCGCCAGCGCGCTGGCGGCGTTCGACAGCCTGTCGGGCGAGATCCACGCCAGCACCGCCAGTGTGCTGATCGAGGATTCGCGCTATGTCCGCGATGCGCTCAACGACCGCATGCGCCAGGCCGGTTGCAGCAGCGACCAGGATCCGCGGCGCGCGCTGGCGCCGAGCGGCAACCAGCAGGCCACGAGCCAGGGTTGCCAGGGCGAGAGCGTCGGCTGGATCCGGGCGCTGGGCGGCTGGGGTGACTTCGAAGGCGGCCACGCCGCGGCCAACATCGATCGCGACCTGTCCGGCTTCATGCTCGGTATCGACAACAACCTCAACGACGAATGGCGCCTGGGGATCGCCGCCGGCTACAGCAACAGCAGCATCAACGCCAAGGGCCGCGGTGCCGACTCGTCGGTGGACAGCTATCACCTGGCGACCTACCTGAGCTATCAGATGGACGCCTTCGCCGCCCGCCTGGGCGCCGCCTACACCTGGCACGACATCGACACCAAGCGCGACATCAGCGTCGGCAGCTACAACGACCGCCTGAAAGCCGGCTACAAGGCGCGCAGTGCCCAGGTCTTCGGTGAAGTGGGCTATGCCATCGATGTGGGCGGCGTGGCGCTGGAGCCGTTCGCCGGCCTGGCCTACGTCAACTACGACAGCGACACCGGCCGCGAGAAAGGCGGGGCAGGGCGGCTGGAGGCCAAGGCCGACCAGGACGTGACCTTCTCCACCGTCGGCCTGCGCGTGGGCAAGGCGTTCACGCTGGCCAACGGTGCGGAACTGACGCCACGCGGCAGCCTCGGCTGGCGGCATGCCTTCGGTGATACCAGGCCGGATGCGGACCTGACCTTCGTCGAAGGCGGCGCCAGCTTCAGCAGCCAGGGCGTGCCGATTGCCCGGGATGCGGCGGTGGTCGAGGCGGGGCTGGACCTGAGCATCGGCAACGCCGGCAAGCTGGGCGTGGGTTACTCGGGGCAGTTGTCCAGCGAGAGTCGTGACCACGCGGTGACGCTGACCTTCAGCATGGGCTTCTGATCCGTTGGGGCCGCGGCCCTTCGCAGTGGTTCGGCGAAGGGCCGCAACGCGGTGCCGATATACGGTATCGTCGCGAACTCACTTGTTCGAGATCGCCCATGGCGCGTTTCTATATCCCCCTGTCCCTGCTGTTCTACCTGCTGGCCCTGTGTTTCGACGCCGTCGAACTGAGCGGCGGCAGCCACCTGACCGCCTTGCAGATCCTCCTGCAGGGCCCGTGGGGCATTGTCTTCGGTCTGTTCGGCTGGTTCGCCAACCCGCTGTTCGGCCTGGCCCTGCTGGTGCGCCGGCGCTGGCGCTGGTTCGCCCTGATCCTAGGCCTCTGCGCGCTGTACCTGGCCCTCGGCAGCCACGCCATCGAACGCCTGCCGGACAACCAGAGCTACACCTTCCACAGCGTGCTGCACTTCGCGCCCGGCTACTACCTGTGGGTCTGCGCCATCGCCGTGTTCTGCGCCGGCCAGGCCTGGTGGTGCAGCCGCGGGCGCAGCGCCGAGGTACCGCGCTGGGGACTGGTCGAGGGGGGCCTGGCGTTGTTGCTGCTGGTGGTGGTGCTGATCGGTCTGCGCGATGAAAGCCTGCGTTTCGATCTCGAACGTGCCCTGCAGTGGCCGTCGGGCTGGGAAATGCGGCCGCCCGTGCGCGGGGAGTCGATCTGATGAGCGTGCTGACTGACGAAGCGCTGGTCGCCATGGCCCTGAAGAACCCGGTGAATGTCGAGCTGCTGCGGGTGCTGGTGGAGCTCGACCTGCCGCAGTGCATGCTGACTGCCGGTTGTCTGTTCCAGGCCCTGTGGAATCTCAGGAGCGGCCGCGAGCCGGACTGGGGCGTGAAGGACTACGACGTGATCTACTTCGACAGTGACCTTTCGTGGGAAGCGGAAGACCGCGTGATCCAGCGCGTGCACCAGGCCTGTGGCGCGCTGGCCGACAAGGTCGAGGTGCGCAACCAGGCGCGGGTGCACCTCTGGTACGAGGGCAAGTTCGGCGTGCCTTATACGCCGCTGCTCAAGGTCACCGACGGCATCGACCGCTACCTGGTGCGTTCTACCTGCCTGGGGCTGGATGTGCGCAGTGGCGAGCTGTACAGCACCTGGGGGCTGGATGATCTGCAGCGGGGGGTGTTGCGCAGCAATCCGTTGAATCACCAGCCGCGGTTGTTCCGGGAAAAGGCCAGGAAGTACCAGGAGCGCTGGTCGTGGTTGACGATCGAGGAGTGAGGGGGGCTGCCAAGTGCTCGCCGTGACAGGTGCGAGGCCCTTGAGATCGAGCGCCGCCCGTGCGGTGCTCGATCTTCAGGGCGCTGCAAGCCTCAAGACAGGCGCCAGGCGCTGCAACCGCCCCCTCAAGCCTTGCGCTTGAGCGGCTCACCCGCGAACTTCACCCCGGCCAGGCCATGGGCGATCAGCGCGCGGATGTTGCCGTGGTCGCTACCTTCGGGGGTGGCCAGCACCGCGCGGTAGTGCTCGCCGAACGCCAGCAGGGTTTCCTGGTCGCTCAGGCCTTCCAGCAGGGCCAGGCCGAGGGTCTTGCACGAACCTTCGTTCTGCCCGGCGGCGCTGGCCACGCCGCCGTTGTCGAAGGCGGTCTGCTGGTAGTCATAGTGCTCGGCGACGAAGGCCAGGGTGTCGGCGAAAACATGTTCGCCGGTGTCGAGGCTGGCACGCAGCCGGGTCAGATCAGTCATGGCTTTTTCCTTTGGCGAACGCGGCCTGCTGCTCGGCGCTGGCCTCTTTCTGGTATTGGTTTTTCCACTGCTCGTAAGGCATGCCGTAGACCACCTCGCGGGCGTCATCCAGGCTCACGTCGATCTGGCGTTCGTCCGCGGCGGCCTTGTACCACTTGGACAGGCAGTTGCGGCAGAAGCCGGACAGGTTCATCAGGTCGATGTTCTGCACGTCGCTACGCTGGCGCAGGTGTTCGACCAGGCGACGGAACGCCGCGGCTTCGAGTTCGAGTTGTTCTTGCGGAGTCATGGCTTTCTCGGTTTCAGGCGATTCGGTTCTTCAGGTGGCGGCCACCGTTGATGACCACGTTGCTGCCGGTGCTGTACTGGCTTTCGAGGAGGAAGAACACCGCGTCGATCAGCGGCTGGGCGCCGGGCTCGAATTCCAGCAGGGCCTTCTTCAGGGTCTGCTGGCGGTACTGCTCGTCGCCGCCTTCCTTGAGGATCAGCAGCCCCGGCAGCACGGCGTTCACCCGCACCGTGGGCGCGTACTTCTCGGCGAACGACAGCACCATGTTCTGCAGCGCGGCCTTGGTCGCGGCGTAGCCGATATGGCTCTTGCTGCCGCGCGAGGAGGTCTCGTCGCAGATATGGATGATGTCCGCCTTGTCCAGCTTCAGCAGTTGCTCGCCGAGGGCCAGGTTGAGGTGGTACGGCGCCTCGACGTGGAGCTTGAACATGGTGGTGAGGTTGTCCAGGTCGTCGTCGAGCCACAGCGAAGCGTTGTGGACGATCGCGCGCAGGCCGTCGTAGTGGCCGCGCAGGTGCTCGATCAGGGCTTCGCGGTCGTCTTCGCGGCACAGGTCGGCCTGGAACGGGATGATGTTCGGATGCGCCGGGGTGGTGATCTTGCTGCGGCTGGCGCTGACCACCGTGTGGCCGGCCTGCGCCAGTTGCGTGGCCAGCGCCAGCCCGACTCGCTGGCTGCCACCGGTAACTAGGATTGGGCTGTTCATATGCGGGGACGATCAACTTTTTCAGGTTCGCGGTCAGTCGCCAGCATACCCGAACTCGCCTGGAATGACCGCCCCCGGCCGGTCAGCGGCTTTCCAGCGATTCGCCGGCGCTGCCCGGCCCTGGCGGCACCGCGGGACGGGCGTTGAGCCAGCCGGCCAGGCAACGGGTCGACAGGGGAATGAACAGGTACACCATCAGCGGCGTCAGCCCCAGGGTGCTGAGCAGGATGCGCGGCAGCAGGCTCAGTTCCGCCAGCCAGTGGCCGAACAGCAGGTTGAACGCCAGCGACACCGGAAAGAACGCCAGCCAGATCGCCACTGCCTGCTTCCAGCGCGGCGGACGCTGCGCGGCGTCGTTGCCGAACCAGCCTTCGATACCGCTGACACGCTTTTCCGTCGGCTGTTCGAACAGGCCGTTGCCGCGGGCCAGCCAGGCGCTGCGCGAGGCGGAGAACTCCCAGGCGTGCAGGGTCTTTTCGTCGACGAAGCGGAAGATGATCTGGAATTCGTCGCCCTGGGGCGGCGGGGCCAGCACGCCGGAGCCGAGGTAGCCGGGAAAGTCGGTGGCCAACTGCTCGCCTTCGTGCAGCCAGGCGATCATGTCCTGATAACGGCCCTTGGCAGCGCGCCGGGCGAGCATCAGGGTAACGGGAGGGGTAGACATCGTGTATCTCCTGGCAACGGGTCGCGGCGGGTAGCCATGACCATGGATCGCCGCCCGGGGTGTTGGGCAGCGTCCGAAAACAAGCAAGGATTATTCCGTAAATAGTGTGACTCGTCAGTGTCGGCTTTGACCTGGTTCACGCGGATGTTTGGTCCTGCTTCCCTTCGCCGGGCTAGAATGGTCATCCTTTTCCTACAACCTGCGGCGTGTCAGGCGATGATCGAGCTTTCCCCGGCTTCACTCAGCGAACGCGGTCTGGACCATGAGGAGCTGTTTCCCATTCGTGAGGTGGCGCGCCTGACGGGCATCAATCCGGTCACCCTGCGCGCCTGGGAGCGCCGTTATGGCCTGATCCAGCCGACACGCACCGAAAGTGGGCATCGCTTGTATTCGCGCTCCGATATCGACGACGTCCGCCATATCCTCGGCTGGATCGAACGCGGCGTGGCAGTGAGCAAGGTCGGCAAGATCCTCGCGCGCGACCGTGCGGCGCAGAGTCAGCCCGACGAGAGCGCCAGCTCCCCGCCGGTCAGGGACCACGAGCAATGGCGCAATCAGTTGCGCCAGGCGGTGCAGGGCTTCGACGAAAGCCGGCTGGAGCGGGTCTACGGCCAGGTGTTCGCCAGTTATCCCCTGGCCGTGGTGTTCCAGGACATCCTCATGCCGCTGTGGCAGGAACTGCGCGTGGCCCATGACGGTTTCGGCCGCCTCAGCGAATGGCTGTTCCTCGATACCTTCCTGCGTGCCCGCGCCTGGCAGCGCCTGCAACTGGCGCGGGAAGAACAATCCACACGGGTGCTGCTGGCCGCGCTGCCGGAGCAGTGCCGCGAGCTGGAACTGCTGGTCTGCGCCCTGTTGCTGGGCAGCAGCGAGGTGGCGGTGAGCGTGCTGGCGCCGGGGCAGCCGCTGGAGGAACTGAGCCTGGTCTGCGAACGCATGACCCCCGATGCGCTGGTGCTGTTTTCCAACCACGCCCCCGCCGCCGACCTGGCCAAGCGCCTGGCACGCCTGGCACTGGCCCTGGATTGTCCGCTGCTGTTCGCCGGCGAGGCGTCGGAAATGCTTCAGGACAACCTGGTCGGTTCGCAGATCGTCTGTCTGGGTGGGGAAGGGCGCCTGATGCGGCGGCGTCTGCAGCAGTGCCTCGACGGCCACCTCGACAGCTAGCTGCAGTGCACTTGCGGGTGGGTGCGGCGGTGCTGCTGCAACATGTACTGGCGCAAGCGCTCGATCTCTTCCGGCTGGCGCTGGCTCAGCTTGTAGGCGGCCAGGCCTTCCACGGTGAGGCGTTGCAGGGTGCCGCGCAGGGCGATGGGGGCAATGCCGTCCGGGGCGAACCAGAGATTGAAGGTCTTCGGCGCCTTGCGCCCTGGCGGTAGCTCCAGCAGCACGCCCTTGAAGGAAATCTCCCGGACTTTCAGGCCGCTGCTCAGGCCCAGCTGGTCCTCCAGCATCACCGGCGTGTCCAGGCTCAGGCGCCAGGGCCGCACCACCGCGCCTTCCTCATAGATGCTCGGCGCGCCCACCTGCAGGTGCAGGGCGTGGAACTCGTCCTCCACCAGCAACAGCGGGAAGCTCATCTGCTGATTGTCCAACTGCGCCTGCACGGTGACCTGTTCGTTGGCCACCAGGCGGGTGAGCAACTGCTGGACGTCGCTGCGACCATTGAGGCGCAGCGTGGAGTTGGGGTCCACGCGGTTGAGCTGGGGCGAGCGGTGCACGCTCTGGATGAAATCCAGCTCGTCCTGGGTCAGAAGGGCATCGGCTTGCATGATGGCTACTGCTGCGATTTTTCCGGGTGATGAATGGACAGCGAATCGGTGCCTTTGTTAGGACCGTTGGTCGCTTTCCAGCTGCTGGATGCGTGCCTGCGCCTCGGCCAGCTGCCGCTCCAGCTCGGTTACTCGCTGCTCGGCCTCGACCTGGCGGGTGACGTCCTTCTGGATGCCGATGAAGTAGGTGAGCTGGTCCGCCTCGTTGAACACCGGAGTGATCGACAGCTCGTTCCAGAAGGCGCTGCCGTCCTTGCGGTAGTTGCGCAGGATTTCGCGGCACGGCTGGCGGCTTTCCAGGGCCTGGCGGATCAGCGCGCGGGCCGGCTGGTCGCGGTCGCTGCCCTGGAGGAAGCGGCAATCGCGGTAGAGGATGTCATTGGCGTCGTAGCCGCTCAGGCGCTCGAACGCCGGGTTCACGTAGATCAGGATGGTGTCTTCGTCGCCTTCCTGTTCGGCGACCACGATACCGTCGTTGGAGGCATCGATCATGCGTTGCAGCAGTGTGGCGTTGATCATCGGGAGAACCGGCGCAAGGGCTGTTGGGAGGGGCGATTCTAGTGCATGTCAGGCCAGCGGATAAGGCCTTTTGCCAGCCATCGGTGCTAGTATCCTACGCTTTTGCTCAGATACGGAATTTGTCATGAAAGTGGTCATCCTGTCCGGTTCGGTCTACGGCACCGCCGAAGAAGTCGCACGTCACGCCCAGTCACTGCTCAAGGCCGCGGGTTTCGAGGCCTGGCACGCGGCTCGCGCCACGCTCGCCGATGTCCAGGCGTTCGAGCCCCAGGCATTTCTCGCGGTGACCTCCACCACCGGCATGGGCGAACTGCCGGACAGCCTGGTGCCGCTGTTCAGCGAGATTCGTGACAGCCTGCCCGCGGCCTGGCGTGGCCTGCCGGGCGCGGTGCTGGCGCTGGGCGACTCCAGCTACGGCGACACCTTCTGCGGCGGCGGCGAGCAACTGCGCGAGCTGTTCGCCGAGCTGGGGATCGAGGAAGTCCAGCCGATGCTGCGCCTGGATGCCAGCGAGACGGTCACCCCGGAAGTCGACGCCGAGCCCTGGCTGGCCGACTTCGCCGCCAGGCTGCGCGGCTGATCGCCCCCGGCGGCGCGGCAACCCCCGGTCGCGCCGCCGCCTGACCTTCGCGCCGTTCGGCGCCTGTCCTGCAAGGTCATCAAGCTGGCTGCCAAGGAAACTTCCGCTTCTTCCACGGCTGACTATGCTGTCCCACAGAGCACGAAAATGTGCCGCCGTGACCAACACTTAATACAATCCACCACCAGCCGAGATCTCCCAATGCCACTGGCAGAGATTCCTCTGTGCGTCTGGCGGACACGGAGCCTGGGATTCACGTTCCGCGGCCAGAGCATTCGCTACTGGACGGCAGGGCAGGGAGAGCCACTGCTACTCATTCACGGATTTCCAACCGCCAGCTGGGACTGGCACTACCTCTGGCAGCCGCTGGCCCAGCGCTTTCGCCTGATCGCCTGCGACATGCTCGGCTTCGGCGATTCCGCCAAGCCGCCCGGGCACCACTACAGCCTGCTGGAGCAGGCCGATCTGCAGCAGGCCCTGCTGGCCCACCTGCAGGTCCGCGAGCCCGTGCATATCCTCGCCCACGACTATGGCGGCAGCGTCGCCCAGGAGTTGCTGGCGCGTCATCAGGAAGGGCGGATCGAGATCGCCAGTTGCGCCTTTCTCAACGCCGGGCTGTTTCCCGAGTGCCATCGACCGTTGCTGTTCCAGCGCCTGCTGCTCAGTCGCCTGGGCTGGCTGGTGGCGCGCACGTTCGACCGCGACGGCCTGGTGCGCAATGTCGGGCAGACCTACGGACCCGGCACCCATCCCAGTGAAAGCGCGCTGGACGACTACTGGAGCCTGATCGCCTCGAACCGCGGCAACCGCATCCTGCACCGTCTGTCGGGTTACCTGGTCGAGCGCAAGGCGCATCGCCAGCGCTGGGTCGGCGCGCTGCAGACCGCGGGCATGCCGCTGCGCTTCATCAATGGCGCGGTGGATCCGTCAGCCGGGGCGCACATGGTCGAGCGCTACGAGGAACTGGTGCCGGAGCCCGACACCGTGCTGCTCCAGGGGATCGGCCACTACCCGCATACCGAGTCGCCAGGCCAGGTGCTGCGGCATTACCTGGATTTCCGCCACCAACCGCTGACGTGGCGTCCGCAGCAGGTCGCCTGGTCCTGACCCAGGCCTGGCTTATCGCCTGCCATTCAGCGCCCACCCGGTTCGTTGTCCCGGGCCGGGCGCTGGCCGACACTGCCGGTTCCGTTCCCTGTTCAGTTGGAGTTGCGTCATGAGTGATTCGGTGCGCCTGGAAAATAGAGTGGTGATCGTCACTGGCGCCGGTGGCGGCCTTGGCCGCGCCCATGCCCTGTTGTTCGCCCGTCACGGGGCGAAGGTGGTGGTCAACGATCTGGGCGGCTCGACCCATGGCGAAGGCGCCAATGCTTCGGCTGCCGACCGCGTGGTCGCGGAGATCCGCGCGGCGGGCGGCGAGGCGGTGGCCAACCACGACTCGGTGACCGACGGCCAGCGTATCGTCGAACAGGCCCTGGACAGCTTCGGCCGCGTCGACATCCTGGTGAACAACGCCGGGATCCTGCGCGACAAGACCTTCCACAAGATGGAAGACGCCGATTGGGACCTGGTCTACAAGGTTCACGTCGAGGGCGCCTACAAGGTCACCCGCGCCGCCTGGCCGCATCTGCGCGAGCAGAACTGGGGGCGGGTGATCTTCACCTCGTCCACCTCCGGGATCTACGGCAACTTCGGCCAGGCCAACTACGGCATGGCCAAGCTCGGTCTCTACGGGCTGACCCGCACCCTGGCCCTGGAAGGCCGCAAGCACGGCGTGCTGGTCAATGCCATCGCCCCGACCGGCGGCACGCGCATGACCGAAGGGCTGATCCCGCCGCAGGTGTTCGAACAGCTCAAGCCTGAACTGATCAGCCCGCTGGTGGTGTACCTGGGCAGCGAGCAGTGCCAGGACAGCGGCAACCTGTACGAGGTCGGCGGCGGCTGGATCGGCCAGGTGCGCTGGGAGCGCAGCCTGGGTGTCGGCTTCGACCCGCTGGGCGGGTTCAGCGTCGAGGATGTCGCCGCCAGTTGGGGGCAGATCGGCGATTTCGAGGGCGCCGAGCATCCGCGCGACAGCCTGCAGGCCTTGCAGCAGATGATGGCCAACCTGCAACGGTTCGCAAAACCCTGACACCGCGTTTTCTGTCGCGATCGGTAGATCTTTCCTAAGCTGGGAGGCTTTGGTCGCGACAGGAGTGCACAGCATGTACGAATCGAAGAACGACGAGGTCCTTTCCAGCGAAGCCTTCCGCAGCCGGCTGCTGCTGCATGCCCTGGGCGCGGTCCTGCTGCTGTTCGGCTCGATCCTGATCGGGGTGGTCGGGCACCTGCATTTCGAGGAAGGCGTGACCTGGTACGACGCGGCGTTCAACGCCACCCTGCTGCTGGGCGGCATGGGGCCGGTGAACCTGCCGCAGACCCATGGCGGCAAGCTGTTCTTTGCGGTCTATGGGTTGTATGTGGGGCTGGTGTTCGTCGCCAGTATCGGGCTGATCCTGGCGCCGGTGGCGCATCGCTTGCTGCACCGCTTTCATTGCGACGATTGAGCGGGAATAAAAAAGGCCGCTGCACAGGCAGCGGCCAAGTAGACGTAGATCAAGGAGCTTCAAAATCAACGTCGGTGAACTGAAGGGTGACGCTTTGGAACGACAATCGAGGAGCACTCTAGGGGGAGAGCGTTAACCGACCGTTAAGGGGGCCGAAGCGTCAACTTCGCGCCTTGGCGAACACCGGGTCGTCAAGGCAGGAGAAGGATAGTCAGAGGCTACCCGCGGAAAAATAGCGCTTTCTGACATTCACTGTTGCATCGTCGGCAACAGTGCACCAATCCGGTTCACCGTGCCCCTTCGTAGCCCATCCGCCAGCTGATGGCCTCGGCCGCCGCCCGCAGGCGTTGTGCCGCCGGGCCCTGTTCATCGGCATGGAAGATCGAGGTCGGGCCGACCACGGTAAGCACCGCGACGATCTGCCCCATGGCATTGAACACCGGCGCCGACAGGGCATCGACCCCCGGCATCAGCAGGCCGTGCACGTGATGCAGGCCGCGTTCGCGGATGCTGGCGAACAGTGTGTCGTAGTGGTTGGCGTCGTGATCCAGGTGCGCCAGTTCGCGGTCGCGCAGTTCGAGGGTTTCCCGCGCCGGCAGATAAGCGCCGAACACCAGGCCGGTAGACGAACTGAGCAGCGGCAGCACCGAGCCGATCTGGGTGACCACGGTCACCGCGCGCACCGCCGGTTCGATATTCACCACGGTGGCGCCCTGGTTGCCCCATACCGCGATGAAGCAGCTCTCGTTGAGCTGGTCGCGCAGTTCCGAGAGCGGCACCGCCGCCACCTTCAGCACATCCATCCCGCCCAGCGCCGCCAGGCCCACGCGCAGCGCCTCGCGGCCCAGGCCGTAGTGGTTGGTGGCCGGGTCCTGCTCGGCGAAACCGCTGGCGATCAGCGCCTGCAGGTAGCGATGCACCTTGCTCGCCGGCATGTCCACATGCTCGGCCAGGCGCGACAGCGAGGTGGCCGGCGACAGCTGCGCCAGGGCCTTGAGGATATCGGTGCCGACCTCCGCCGAGCGGACCTTCTGTTTGCCGTTGTCGGCGGGGGGCGTGGCTTTGCTCATGGCTGCATTCACTGTGCGGGACGGGGGAGGAGGGTAAGGCCTGGCTGTGAGGGTTTCAACTTTCAGGAGCTGCTTCGCAGCCCATTTGGACCTTGACGGTCCAGGTCAATCAAATTACGTTATACGTAATCGAATTACGCATAACAATAACCGGCCCCCGCGGCCAGGAGGCTCGATGAACTCCGATTCCCCTTCCGCCCTCGCTTACCAGAGCGGCTTCGGCAACGAATTCGCCAGCGAGGCGCTGCCCGGCGCCCTGCCGGTCGGCCAGAACTCCCCGCAGAAAGCCCCCTACGGCCTGTACGCCGAACTGCTCTCGGGCACGGCGTTCACCATGAGCCGCAGCGAGCAGCGGCGCACCTGGCTGTACCGCATTCGTCCTTCGGCGCTGCACCCGGCGTTCGAGCGCCTGGAACGCCAGCTTGCCGGTGGTGGACTGGGTGCGCTGACGCCCAATCGGTTGCGCTGGAGCCCCCTGGAGATGCCGGGCGAGCCCACCGACTTCATCGATGGCTGGGTCACCATGGCGGCCAACTCGGCGGCGGAAAAACCGGCGGGCATCAGCATCCACTGCTATCGCGCCAACCGGTCCATGGAGCGGGTGTTCTTCAACGCCGATGGCGAGCTGCTGCTGGTGCCACAGCTGGGTCGCCTGCGCCTGGTCACTGAACTCGGCGTGCTGGACGTCGAGCCGCTGGAGATCGCGGTGATTCCTCGCGGCATGAAGTTCCGCGTCGAACTGCTGGACGGCGAAGCCGGCGGCTACATCGCCGAAAACCATGGCGCGCCGCTGCGCATCCCGGACCTCGGGCCGATCGGCAGCAACGGCCTGGCCAACCCGCGCGACTTCCTCGCCCCGGTGGCGCACTACGAAGAGCAGACGGGCCCGCTGCAACTGGTGCAGAAATTCTGCGGCGAGCTGTGGGGCTGCGAACTGCAGCACTCGCCGCTGGACGTGGTCGCCTGGCACGGCAACAACGTGCCATACAAGTACGACCTGCGTCGTTTCAACACCATCGGCACGGTCAGCTACGACCACCCCGATCCGTCGATCTTCACCGTGCTGACCTCGCCGACCAGCGTGCCGGGCATGGCCAACATCGACTTCGTGATCTTCCCGCCGCGCTGGATGGTGGCCGAGAAGACCTTCCGGCCACCATGGTTCCACCGCAACCTGATGAACGAGTTCATGGGCCTGATCAAGGGCGAGTACGACGCCAAGGCCGAAGGCTTCCTGCCGGGTGGCGCCTCGCTGCACGGCTGCATGAGTGCCCACGGTCCCGACGCCGAGACCTGCGCCAGGGCCATCGCCGCGGACCTGGCGCCGAACAAGATCGACAACACCATGGCCTTCATGTTCGAGACCAGCCAGGTGCTGCGTCCGACCCGCCATGCCCTGGACTGCCCGCAGTTGCAGAACGACTACGATAGTTGCTGGGCCACGCTGCCGAGCACCTTCACCCCGAACCGGAGATGAACATGAACCAGACCGCCATTGCCCGCAGTTGGGTCGATACCGCCAACGGGCATAGCGACTTCCCCCTGCAGAACCTGCCGCTGGGGATCTTCAGCCGCGCCGGTGGCGAGCGCCGTTGTGGCGTGGCCATCGGCGAGGCCATTCTCGACCTGGAGGCGGTGCTCGCCGCCGGCCTGTTCGAGGGTGAGGCGCGGGTCGCCGTCGAAGCCACCCGTGGCGGCGCGCTGAACGCCTTCTTCGCCCTCGGCCGTGGCGCCCGCGTGGCCCTGCGCGAGCGGCTGCTGGAACTGCTCGCCGAGGGCAGCGAACACCAGGCCGCGCTGCAGGCGGCGCTATATCCGGCCAGCGCCTGCGCGCTGCACCTGCCGGCACGGATCGGCGACTACACCGACTTCTATGTCGGCATCGAACACGCGAAGAACGTCGGCAAGCTGTTCCGCCCGGACAACCCGCTGCTGCCGAACTACAAGTACGTGCCGATCGGCTACCACGGCCGGGCCTCGACCATCCGTCCGTCCGGCACCGACGTGCGCCGGCCCAAGGGCCAGACCCTGCCGGCCGGGCAGAGCGAGCCGAGCTTCGGGCCGTGCGCGCGGCTGGACTACGAGCTGGAGCTGGGCATCTGGATCGGCCAGGGCAACGAACTGGGCCAGGCCATCGCCGTGGGCGATGCCGCCGAGCACATTGCCGGTTTCTGCCTGCTCAACGACTGGTCGGCGCGCGATATCCAGGCCTGGGAATACCAGCCGCTGGGCCCATTCCTGTCCAAGAGCTTCATTTCCACGGTGTCGCCGTGGGTGGTCACCGCCGAGGCCCTGGCGCCGTTCCGCTGTGCCCAGCCAGCCCGTCCGGCCGGTGATCCGCAACCGCTGTCGTACCTGCTGGACAGCCGTGACCAGGCCAGCGGCGCGTTCGATATCGAACTGGAAGTGCTGCTGCTCACCGAGCGCATGCGTGAGCAGAACCTGCCGGCGCATCGCCTGACCCTGAGCAACACCCTGAGCATGTACTGGACCGTGGCGCAGATGGTCGCGCACCACAGCGTCAACGGTTGCCAACTGCAGTCCGGTGACCTGTTCGGTTCCGGCACCCTGTCCGGGGCCGAGCCGGGGCAGTTCGGCAGCCTGCTGGAGATCACCGAGGGCGGCAAGCACCCGGTGGAACTGGCGTCGGGCGAGGTGCGCAAGTTCCTCGAGGACGGCGACGAAATCATCCTGCGCGCCCGCGCCAGGCGCGATGGCGTGGCCAGCATCGGCTTCGGCGAATGCCGCGGCAAGGTCGTGGCGGCGCACTGAGAGGCCTGATCCATGGAACTGTTCACCTACTACCGCTCCACCTCGTCGTATCGGCTGCGGATCGCCCTGGCGCTGAAGCAGCTGGAGTTCCAGTCGGTGCCGGTCAACCTGCTCAAGGGCGAGCAGCACGAGGCGCATTTCCTCGCGCTCAACCCGCAGGGCCGGGTGCCGGCGCTGCGGGTCGACTCCGGTGAACTGCTGCTGCAGTCCCCGGCGATCATCGAGTACCTGGAGGAGGTTTATCCACAGCCGGCGCTGTTGCCCCAGGACCCGGTGCAGCGTGCTCGGGTCCGCGGCGTGGCGGCGTTGATCGGTTGCGATATTCATCCGTTGCACAACGTCAGCGTGCTCAAGCACCTGCGCGAGCAGGGCCAGGATGAGGCGGCGGTGAACCAGTGGATTGCCCACTGGATCGGCCAGGGCCTGGCGGTGGTCGAGCAACTGATCGGGGATGAAGGTTTCTGCTTCGGCGAGGAACCGGGGCTGGCCGATGTGTACCTGATTCCGCAGGTGTATGCGGCCCAGCGCTTCAATGTCGACCTTGGCGGTTATCCGCGGATCCTGCGGGTGCTGGGGTTGGCGCAGGAGCATGCGGCGTTCGTCATGGCGCATCCTGCGCGGCAGGCGGATGCGCCGGCTGCGGGTTGATTGTTGGTTTCGGGTGTTATCGCTGGCATGGGTATCTACATAGCGTTGAAGGCCTGACAGGGAACCGCATCAGGGCTGCCAGGTGCCCGTCTTGAGTCTTGCAGCGCCCTGAAGATCGAGCGCCGCCCGCGCGGCGCATCGCGGGCTACGCCCGCTCCCACATTTGTTGCAACGTGCCATGGTCTGTTGGATTTGAGTTGCCAGCCTTTGTCTCACGGCGATGCATCGCGGAGAGGCTGTTGGGTTCGACTCGGTATCGCGTCGAACCAACAAGGCGGTCAACTGTGCTGCCCAGCTCAAACCATGGCCTGTCAGGCATAGGCACGTTGCAACAAATGTGGGAGCGGGCGTAGCCCGCGATGCGCCGCGCGGGCGGCGCTCGATCTTGAGGGCGCTGCAAGACTCAAGACGGGCACCTGGCGGCCCTGATGCGTTTTCCTGTCAGGCTTTCGGAGTTGTTGCTCATCGCCGGCTTGTCAGGGCATCAAACCGCATCGACAAGGCCCGAAAAACGACGCCTAATGCACCGACCTTTTCCCCACCGGCAAATGACTCAAGCGCTCGGTCAGGCGCAGGCGCTGGATCGGGTCATCGGTCAGCAACAGCGCATGCTCCAGGTCGAAGCGCTCCGCCTGCGGGCACTCCAGATGCTGGTACAAGGTCGCTCGCGCCAGATAATCGCTGGCCAGCGCCGGCCCCAGTTGCAGCACACGTTCGGCGTCCTTCAAGGCCGCCAGGTCATCGTCATGGGTCGAGTGCAGCTGGCGCAGATTGCGTGACAGCCGCTGGATCATCTGCATCGGCGTGGCGGTCTGCAGGTGCTCCCGGTTCAAGGCCACCTGCGGGCCGAACTGCCGGCCGAGCAACTCGCGGCAGTCCGCCGGATACAGGCGCCGTCCGCCACAGGGATCGAGCAGATGATCCGCCCCCGGCACACGCAGCAGGAAATGGCCGGGAAAATTCACCCCCTCCAGCGGAATCGACAGGCCCCGCGCCAGTTCCAGGCCGAGCAGGGCCAGCGCCAGCGGCTGGCCGCGACGCCGCAGCAGGAGTTGATCGAGCAGGGCGGCCTGGGGCCGCAGCGGGTGATATTCGTCTTCCTGGAAACCCAGCGCACACAGCTTGCGCAGCAGCGGCTGGGCCAGCTCGTGCAGCGGCAGCAGCGGCAGGTCGTTGCTGATCTCGTGCTGCAGGTCTTTCACCGCACGCATCACCTGCGCCGGCTCGACCGCGGCATCGTGCTCCACGGCAATCCACAACCCGGCCTCGAAGAAGGCCGGGGGAGTGCGTTCGAGGCAGGCCAGGCAGGCTTGGCGTGGGGTCATGGCGGTCTCCGCTGAGACTACTGTTTTAGACCTGGGGAATCGTTTCGTCCAGTGTCCGCGCAGGTGCCGGAGTGCCACCTATACTGGTGGAAGCACTCTTAACGAGGGCCCGCAGATGTTCGCTCTCATGCAAAGCACCCGCACCCAGTCCCTGCACCTGTGCATCGACCCGGCCACCGGCCTCAAGGCGGTGATCGCGATCCACAACGAACGGCTGGGTCCCGCGATGGGCGGTTGTCGTTACCTGGCCTATCCCGACGACGACAGCGCCATGACCGATGCCATCCGTCTGGCCCAGGGCATGACCTACAAGGCCGCCCTGGCCGGCTTGCCGCTGGGTGGCGGCAAGGCGGTGATCATCCGCAATCCCCATGTGGAAAACCGCGCTGCGCTGTTCGAGGCGTTCGGGCGTTTCGTCGATTCCCTCGAAGGACGCTACATCACCGCGATCGACAGCGGCACCTCGACCCTGGACATGGACTGCATCGCCCAGTCCACCCCGCATGTCACCAGTACCACCCGCGCCGGCGATCCTTCGCCGCACTCGGCCATGGGTGTGTTCGCCGGCATTCGCGCGACGTCGATGGCACGGCTGGGCAGCGACAACCTGGAAGGCTTGCGGGTGGCGGTACAGGGCTTGGGCAACGTTGGCTATGCGCTGGCCGAGCAGTTGCACGCGGCGGGGGCCGAGTTGCTGGTCAGCGACCACGACCAGGGGCGGGTGCAACTGGCGATGGAGCAGTTCAACGCGCAGCCGGTGGCTTCCGAGGCGCTGGTCGGTACGCCCTGCGATATCTTCGCCCCGTGCGGGCTGGGTTCGATTCTCACCGGGCAGAGCGTGATGCAGCTGCGCTGCGCGGCGGTGGCCGGCTCGGCGAACAACCAGCTGACCAGCCTGCAGGTGGCTGACCAACTGGAGAACCGCGGCATTCTCTATGCCCCGGACTACATCATCAATTCCGGCGGGCTGATCTACGTGGCCCTGACCCACCAGGGCGTCGAGCCCACCGCCATCACCGCGCACCTGGCGCGGATTCCCACCCGGCTGACCGAGGTGTTCGCCCACGCCCAGGCGGAAAAGCGCTCGCCGGCGCGGGTCGCCGAGCAACTCGCGGAGCGTCTTGTATACGGCGGCTGAGGCTCATTCCTCGGCAGGCGAGCCGTCCAGCAACTCGGACAGGGCATCCGGCTGGCTCTTGAATGCCTTGGCGAACACGTCGCGGTTCTTCGCCATGTAGATACCGATGTCGTCGACCTGCTGTTCATCCAGCGACGGCACGGCTTTCTTCAGGACTTCGGCGAGCATTTCCGCCAGCTCGAGCATCTTGTCGTGACGATCTGCTTCGGCTTTATCCATGAACAAACGCTCCAGGTCGCGGCTGCTGCGGTACACCACTTCGACGGCCATTCATCACCTCACGCCTTTTTTCGAAAATTGAAGAATACGAATACTGGGTATTTATACAGTAATCATCCGGCATTGGATAGTGGCCTTTTTATAGCCCAGTTTTTCCGACCTGATCCGGGACACACGTGCCTTGCGGCAATCGGTCGCCTTCTCAAGCGTGGCCGCTGGCCTTTTTACTGCATGCAGGCAAAGCGTCATGTGTCTGCCGCATCCTCCTCCAGGCCGTATCAGGGAAATCGCATCGTGAACATCAAATGGGCTGAAAAACTGCGCAAGGGCCTGCACGGCACCGCCGACTCGCTGGGCAATCTGTGCGTCGAGTCGTTCCACTACCTGGCCCTGTTCGGCATCGGCGGCATCACCGCCTGGGCCGCGGTGACGACCTTCTTCGACATGCTCGGCAAGGGCGGGGTGAGCGTCGACGATATCCTGCTGCTGTTCATCTACCTCGAGCTGGGGGCGATGGTGGGGATCTACTTCAAGACCAACCACATGCCGATCCGCTTCCTGCTGTACGTGGCGATCACCGCGCTGACCCGCCTGCTGATCGGCGACGTGTCGCACCACAAGGCGCCGGACGAGGGGCTGCTGTACCTGTGTGGCGGGATCCTGCTGCTGTCGTTCTCGATCCTGGTGGTGCGCTATGCCTCGTCGCGCTATCCGTCGAGCCGGGCGATCGATGCCAGTGGCAAGGACGTCGAGGACGGCCGCTGATTTCGGCATAACGCTATAACCAAAGGATCTGCAAGATTCAGCCGCCTCACGCCACAGGGGGTCATAAGCCATGACTCGGGACCCCCACGCCAATGTCCAACTACCTCGACGACGCCCAGCGCGAAGACGTGCTGCGCCTGCAGGCCAGCTTTCTCGGGCGCAGCGAGTGGCCCACCTGGTTGCTGCTGGTCGGGGTCTATGGCGGCTGGTTCGCCCTGTTGCTCGGCAGTGCGCGGCTCGGCGCCTGGCCGACCACGCTGCTGCTGATTCCGCTGCTGGTGCTGTGGCTGTCGCTGCAGCACGAACTGCTCCACGGCCACCCGACCCGCCTGCTGTGGCTGAACAAGCTGCTCGGCTACGCGCCCTTCGCCGTCTGGTACCCCTACACCCTGTACCGTGACAGCCACCTGCTGCATCACCGTGACGAAGACCTGACCCTGCCCGGCCGCGACCCGGAAAGCCGCTACCTCGCCCGCGCCCGCTGGCAACGCACGCCGCGCCTGGCCCGGGCCTTGCGCTGGCTGGACAAGACCGTGGCCGGGCGTCTGCTCACCGGTGCACCCCAGGCCCTGTTCGGCCTGGCCCGCGAAGAATTCGCCCGGCTGCGCAAGGGCGATCGCCAGGCCTGGCGCATGTGGCTGACGCACGGTGTGTGCGTCGCCCTGATGCTCGCTTTCATCGTCGAATACAGCGCCCTGTCGATCAGCCAGTACCTGTTCTTCGCCAGCGTCCCGGCGCTGTCGGTGGCGATGCTGCGCTCCTTCTACGAACACCGCCCCGCCGAGCGCCCGGAGCAGCGCACCGTGCTCAACGAAGCCGGCTGGCCCTGGCGCTGGCTGTTCCTGCACCTCAACCTGCACCTGGTGCATCACGACCTGCCGGGCTTGCCGTGGTTTTTCCTGCCCAGCGTCTACCGCCAGCGCCGCGAGCAGTGGCTGGCGCGCAGCGGCGGCTTTCTGGTGCGCGGCTATGGCGAGCTGCTGCGCCGCCATGGCCGGCGTCCCATCGACAGTCCCGAACATCCCTTTGCCTGACCTGGAGTACCCATGGCTTACGCCGAACTGCTGATGTACGTGGCGCCACCGCGGGTCTGCGCGGCCAGCGAGGCCTGGTTGCAGTCCACCCTGGCGCACCTGGGCGCGCAGCGTGAGGATGCCAGTCATCTGGACCTGGCGGCGTTGTGGCTGTCGCCGCAGTTGCTGTTCACCCAGACCTGCGGCTATCCGCTGATGACCCTGCTGCGCGGCAAGGTGCGGGTGATCGGCCGGCCGCGCTACGAACTGCCCCACGCCAGCGCCGGCACGCACCACAGCCTGCTGCTGGCCCGCGCCGACGATCCGCGTGGCGAGCTGCACGAGTTCTTCGGCAGCCACGGCCTGGTCAACAGCCCCGACTCCAATTCCGGAATGAACCTGCTGCGCCATCGCCTCGCGCCCCTGCAGCGCGACGGTCGCTTCTTTTCCGCGATCAGCTACACCGGTGGCCACCGCGACAGCCTGCGCGCCCTGCGCGAAGGGCGCGGCGACCTGGCGGCGATCGACAGCGTCACCTACGGCTACCTGGCCCGGGACCACAGCGAGGAAGTCGCGGGGGTGAAACTGGTCGCGCTCAGCGCACCGAGCCCGAGCCTGCCGTTCATCGGCCCGGCGCACCTCGATGAGGCCGGCGCCGCGCGTATCCGCGACGCCTTGAACCAGAGCTTGCCGGCGTTCGCCGAGACGCTGGCGATCCGCGAGATCCTCCCGGCCAGCGCAGACGATTACCAGATCCTCCTGGATTACCAGGACCAGGCAGCACGACAGGGACTGATGCAGTTAATTCCATAATCGAATAAATGAATGCGATTTAAATATTTTTAAAGAATAAGCAGTCCCTCTAGCATGGCGTCACCGGACCACCGGACATCTCAGGCAATCCTCCTTCTGGAGTCATTCATGTCCGGTTTCGACACTTCGCACAGCGATTACGTTGGCGGTCTATTCCGCAGCCATTACTCGTGGTTGTGCTCACGCCTGCGCCGGCATCTGGGCGACGGCAGCGGGGTGGCGGAAGACATCGCCGCCGACACCTTCGTGCAACTGCTCAGCGCTCCTGCCGCGGAACCGATCCGCCAGCCGCGGGCGCTGCTCACCACCATCGCCCAGCGCCTGATGTACCAGCTCTGGCGGCGCCGCGACCTGGAGCGCGCCTACCTCGATGCCCTGCTGCAGGACGACGAGGTCCAGGCGCCGTCGCCGGAAGAACTGGCGCAGATGCTCGAAGCGCTGCAGATCATCGACAACCTGCTCGACGGCCTGCCGGGCAAGGTCAAGGCGACCTTCCTGCTGTCCCAGGTCAACGGCCTGACCTACCCGGAAATCGCCGCGCAACTGGGCATCTCGCAACGCTCGGTGAGCGACTACATGGCCAAGGCCATCCACCGTTGTCTCAAGGCCAGCCTGGAGTGACATGAGCACCGAACAGGACCACCTGATCGAACAGGCCACGCGCTGGATCGTCCTGCTGCGTTCCGGCCATGCCAGCGAGGCGGAGCGCCAGGCCTTTCTTGCCTGGCGCGCCCGCGACCCGCGGCACGAGGCGCTGTGCAAGCGCCTGGAAGGCACACTTGGAGTGTTCCAGGTGCCGATTGCCCAGGGCGTTGACGGCGCCCTGCTGCAGCGCGCACTGGAGGCGCCGGCGAGTCGGCGCAAGGTGCTGCAGCGCGCGCTGCTCGGGGCGGGCCTGATGATCGGCGGCGGCTGGGCCCTCAGCCCGTCGCTGCAGGCGCTGAACGCCGATATCGCGACGGGCGTCGCGCAGCGCCAGCGCGTGCGCCTGGACGATGGCAGCGAACTGCTGCTCAACGCCCGGAGTGCAGTGGACGTGCGTTTCGACGGGCAACGCCGGTTGCTCGAATGGCGCGGCGGGGAAGGGCTGATCCGGGTGGTCGGCGATCCGCGGCCGTTCATCGTGCGCACCAGTGGCGGCGACCTCTGCGCCCGCGCCGCCCAGGTGCTGTTGCACGATCGTGGTGAGCAATGCCGGGTCGGGGCGCTCGATGCGCCCTTGCAGATCGTCACCCGCGGCGGCGACCGCCTGCAGTTGCAGGCGGGCCAGGAAGTCAGCTACGACCGCTACCGCTTCGGCCCGCTGCACGCCGTGCGCAGCGGCGACAGCGCCTGGGTCAACGGCCTGCTGGAAGTGCGCGACAGTCCGCTGAGCGAGGTGATCGAGGCGCTGCGTCCGTATCGCCACGGCATCCTGCGCCTCGATCCGGCCATCGCCGGGCTGCGGGTCAGCGGCCTGTATCGCCTGGACCAGAGCGATGTGGTGCTGGAGGCCCTGAGCCGCACGCTGCCGATTCGGGTCAACCGCCACAGTGCGTACTGGGTCACCCTGGTCCCGGCCTGAACACGGTTCTAAGACCATAACCAAACGATCTGCAAGTTTTCCCCGCGCCGCGTCACAACCCTCACGTAAGCGCTGCCGAGGGAGCAGCGTCGTTTTGATTCCGTGGGGGGAATCGCAGTGCGCAAGAACGATCACAACAACCGCCGCAACACGACTGTCCGCAACGCATTCGCCATCGGCCCGCTGATGGGGCTGCTGCTCAGCGCCTCGGCGCTCGCCGACGAGGCTCGGCAGAGCTATCACATCAACCCGGGTCCGCTGGACGAAGTGCTGCTGAGCATCAGCCGGCAGAGCGGCCAGGTGATTTCCTTCACCCCGGACCTCGGGCGCTATTCCTCGGCCCGGGTCGACGGCGACCTGTCCGCCGAGCAGGCCATCAGCGCGGCCCTGCGGGGCACCGGCCTGGCCCTGGAAGTCAGCCCGACCGGCGCCTTCATCATCAAGGACCGCCGCGCCGAGCCCTCGGCCAGCACCGCCGCCGCCGCGAGCCGGGTGGCCAGCCACGACAGCGCCGGGGCCAGCGTGCCGACCCTGGACCGGGTGGTCGCCCTGGGTACCCGGCGCAGCGACGCCACCGCCCTGACCAGCGCCGCGCCGGTGGATGTGATCAACAACGAGGAACTGGTGCAGACCGGTGCCACCACCCTGAACCAGGCGCTGTTCCAGTTGCTGCCGTCGTTCAACTTCCCGCAGAACCAGAGCGCCACCCGCGGCCAGAACCCCAAGGGTGCCTCGCTGCGCGGCCTGGCCCCGGACCAGACCCTGGTGCTGGTCAACGGCAAGCGCCGGCATGCCTCGGCGGTGGTGAACATTTCCGGTGGTGTGCCGTTCATTGGTTCGCAGCCGGTGGATCTGGACATGATCCCGATCAGTTCCATCGACCATGTCGAGGTGCTGCGTGATGGCGCCTCGGCGCAGTACGGCTCTGACGCGGTGGCCGGGGTGGTCAACATCGTCCTCAAGGAGCGCGACAGCGGTGGCCAGCTCAACACCCAGGTGGGCAAGTACGGCCAGGGCGACGGCTTCAGCAAGAGCGCCGACGGCTGGTACGGCCTCGGGCTGCCGGGCGATGGTTTCCTGACCCTGAGCTTCAACGGGGTCAACACCAAGCCCACCGATATCGGCGACGAGTACCAGGCCGGCGGCCGCTGGCAGGACCCGCGCTGGGGCGGCGCCTCGCGCGACAAGTACAACCTCGCGGCCAATGCCGAGGTGGGCCTGAACGACCAGTGGCGGCTGTACAGCTTCGCCACCTTCGGCCAGGACAAGTCGGTGAACAACACGCCGCCGTTGCTGGCGTCCAACCCCAACAACGTGGCGGCGCTGTATCCCAACGGGACCATTCCCAAGTACCGCTATCGCTACGAGGATGCCTCGTTCACCGTCGGTTCGCGTTTCGAGGACGCTACCCTCGGGCGCCTGGATATCAGCGCCACCTATGGCCGCGACAAGCACGACGAACTGGCGTTCGATACGGTCAACCCGAGCTACGGTGCCAACAGCCCGACCAAGTTCGATGTCGCCACCCTGATCAACGAACAGACCAACGTCGGCGTCGACTACGCCAAGGACCTGGCCGTGGCCTGGTCGGACAACCCGCTGACGGTGTCCGCGGGGCTCGCCTACCGGCATGAGCAGTACCGCCTGGAAGAGGGCGACTACGACTCCTATTCCTTCGGCGGCATCGACGGCGTGCAGGTCGGCGCGGTGCAGGCCTCGGGCCTGACACCGGACGACGCCGGGCGCTACAAGCGCGATGTCGGCGGGGTGTACTTCGGTCTGGAGAACCAGCTCACCGACAAGTTCCAGGTGGGTATCGCCGGGCGTACCGAGCACTACTCGGACTTCGGTTCGGCGACCACCGGCAAGGTCTCGGCACGCTACGAGCTGACCCCGGAAATCGGCGTGCGCGCCACCATCAACAGCGCCTATCGCGCACCGACCCTGGGGCAGATCGGCACCTCCTGGACCACCACCACCAACGTCGATGTCAACGGCAACCCGGTGCTCACCCGCATGCTGCCGGTGGACCACCCGGCGGCCCAGGCCCTCGGCGCCGAGGCGCTGAAGCCGGAGAAGTCGACCAACTACTCGCTGGGCCTGGTGCTGCGGCCGAGCGAGCAGGCCTCGCTGACCATCGACGCCTACCAGATCAGCATCCGCGATCGCCTGCTCTACAGCGGTGGCATCTCCGGTCCGGACGCCGAGCGCATCCTCGCCGCCGCCGGCTACGGCCAGTACAGCTGGGCGCAGTTCATGACCAACGCGGCCAATACCCGCACCCGTGGTGTCGATATCGTCGGCAAGTACAACCTCGACCTGCAGCGCTTCGGCAACCTGGCGCTGTCGGCGGGCTACACCAAGGCGCGCACCACCATCGAGTCGGTGAATGCCAACCCCTATGGCTTCGATGTGCTGACCCGCGAGGCGCGTGGCTATCTCGAGCATGGCTATCCGGAGGACAAACTGGTGCTGGGCGCGGTGCATCGCTATGGGCCGTGGACCGTCAGCCTGGCCCAGACCCGCTATGGCGAATACCGCAAGTACGCGGCCTCGGCGGCCAATGCGCAGTACGACCAGACCTTCTCGGCGCAGTGGAACACCGACCTGGACGTGAACTATGCGTTCAGCAAGCAACTGAAGCTGTCGGTGGGCGCCAACAACCTGTTCGACAGCAAGCCGGATGACTTCAATCTCCGTCTGCGCCAGACGCCGGGGCAGCAGTACAGCTACCTCGCGCCTTCGGCGCCGGAGGGGGCGTTCTACTACACCAAGCTGACTTACGACTTCTGACCTTTTTGGGGCCGCGTTGCGGCCCTTCGCGAGCAAGCTCGCTCCCACAGGAAAGGCCAGGACCTGAGCCAACCCCTGTGGGAGCGAGCTTGCTCGCGAAGGACCGCAAGCGGTCCCCTCGTCACCGAGGTACCCATGAAACGACTCAAATCCCTGCTGGCCACCTCACTCCTGGCCCTCTCCCTGACCACCCACGCCAGCGACAAGGCGCAACCCATCCACTTCGGCGACATCACCTGGGAAAGCGGCAGCCTGATCACCGAGCTGCTGCGCACCATCGTCGAAAAAGGCTACGGCTATCCCACCGACACCCTGCCGGGCAGCACCGTCAGCCTCGAAGCGGCGCTGGCGAAGAACGATATCCAGGTCATCGGCGAGGAATGGGCCGGCCGCAGCCCGGCCTGGGTCAAGGCCGAAGCCGAAGGCAAGGTGTTTGGCCTCGGCGATACGGTCAAGGGCGCCACCGAAGGCTGGTGGGTGCCGGAATTCGTCATCAAGGGCGACCCCGAGCGCGGCATCCAGCCCCTGGCCCCGGAACTGAAATCGGTGGCCGATCTGCCGCGCTACGCCAGCGTCTTCCGCGACCCCGAGTCGCCCGACAAGGGCCGCTTCCTCAACAGCCCCACCGGCTGGACCTCGGAAATCGTCAACAGCCAGAAACTCAAGGCCTATGGGCTGAATGACAGCTTCGTCAACTTCCGCACCGGCTCCGGCGCGGCGCTGGATGCCGAGGTGGCGACCTCGATCCGCCGCGGCAAGCCGGTGCTGTTCTACTACTGGTCGCCGACCCCGCTGCTGGGCCGCTACAAGCTGGTCAAGCTGGAAGAGCCGCCCTTCGATGCCGAGGCCTGGAAGACCCTGTCCAACGCCAGCCACCCCAACCCGCGTGGCACGCGCTCGATGCCGGCGCGCCTGGCGATCGGGGTGTCGGCGCCTTTCCATGCGCAGTATCCGGAGCTGGTCGAGTTCTTCAGCAAGGTCGACCTGCCCATCGACCTGCTCAACCAGACCCTCGGCCAGATGAGCGAAAAACGCCTGCAACCGCGCAGCGTGGCCCAGGCCTTCCTGCGGGAGCATCCGCAGGTGTGGAGTGCCTGGGTGCCGGCGGACGTGGCGGCGAAAGTCAGCGGGAGCCTGTGATGAGCGAGGTTGCCATGGCACCGATCCATATCGATTTTCTCAACGGCCTGGACATCGCCGAACTGAACCTCGACAACGCCGAGATCCTCGCCGCCGTCGAGGCCGGGTTGAGCCTGCAAGGGCGCGGGGAGGCGGTGATCGAGCCGCGTACCCACCTGATACCCGGTCAGGGCATCAACGGTCACTTCAATGTCCTGCGTGGCGTGCTCGGCGGTGATATCGGCCGCGCCGGGGTCAAGGTGGTCGGCGATTTCGTCGACAACTATCGCCTGGGCCTGCCCTCCGAGCTGGCCATCCTCAACCTGATGGACCCGGCCACCGGCGTGCCCCAGGCGATTCTCGACGCCTCGGTGATCACCGACATGCGCACCGGCGCCCTGACCGCCATCGGTGCCCGCCACCTGGCCCATCCGCGCAGCAAGGTGCTCGCGCATATCGGCGCGCGCGGCACGGCCTACTGGAATGTGCGCCTGCTCGATCACCTGTTCGATTTCGACGAGATCCGCGTGCATTCGCGCCGGGTGGAAAGCCGCGAGGCCTTTGCCGAGCGCCTGCGCCGCGACCTGGGCAAGCCGGTGCGGGTCACCGAGGACTGGGAAAGCACCGTGCGCGGCGCCGATATCGTCGTCGAAGCCTCGCGCCTGGAACGGCCGGAGCCCTTGCTGCGTACCGAATGGATCAAGCCCGGTGCCTTCGTCGTGCCCTACGGGACCATGAGCGCGGTGGAACTGTCGCTGACCGACATCATGGACAAGCTGGTGGTGGACGACTGGGGCCAGTGCAAGGGGGGGCAGTTCGGCGCGCTGCGGGCCCATGTCGAGAGCGGCAGGCTCAGTGCCGAGACCCTGCATGCCGAGCTCGGCGAGATCGTCGCCGGACGCAAGCCCGGCCGTGAGCACCCGGAGGAAACCATCCTGTTCTGGCATCGCGGCCTCAGCCTCAGTGATATCGCGCTTGGCCATGCCTTGCTGGACAAGGCCAGGCGCCTGGGGATCGGCCAGCGGCTGCGCTTTGCATGAGCACGCTGGAGCCGGGACGCGGCGGTTTGACCCTGGCGCAGTGGCTGGCGGTGGTGGATGACGACGCGCCATTGTGCCTGGGCGAGACGGCGCGGGAGCGCATCGCGGCCGGGCACCGCCTGCTGCTTGAGCTGATCGCCGCGGGCACGCCGATCTACGGCGTGAGCACCGGGCTCGGTGCGGCGGTGGATCAGCGCCAGGACGATGGCGACTTCCAGCGGCGCATCGCCGCTGGGCGCGCGGTGGGTGTGGGGCGCCTGGCGTCGCGCCGCGAAGTGCGCGCGATCATCTGCGCGCGTCTTGCCGGGCTGGCCCAGGGCCGTTCGGGGATTTCCCTGCACGCTGCCGAGGCCCTGCAGGCCTTGCTCGAACACGGCATCCATCCCGAGGTGCCGTTGCTCGGTTCGCTGGGTGAAAGCGACCTGGCGCCACTGGCCCATGTGACCCTGGCCTTGCAGGGGCAGGGCTGGGTCGAGTACCGCGGCGAGCGTCTGCCGGCACTGGAGGCGCTGCGCCGTGCCGGTCTGCAGCCGTTGCTGCCGAAGGACAAGGACGGTCTCGCCCTGGTCTCGGCCAACTCGGCGAGCATCGGCCTGGGGGCCTTGCTGGTGGCCGAGGCGGGGCGCCTGCTGGAGCGGCAACTGGCGGTGCTGGCCCTGGCCTGCGAGGGCTATCGCGCCAGCCTCGTGCCGTTCCAGCCGTGGGCCGCGCGCCTGCGTCCGGCGCCGGGGCAGGCCGAGGTGTCGGCGGCCTTGCTGGATTTGCTGGCGGCCAGTGATCTGCTCGATCCGGGGCAGGCGCGGCGCCTGCAGGATCCCTTGAGTTTTCGTTGCGCCACCGTGGTGCTGGGGGCGGCGCGCCATGCCTGGCAATGGGCCGGCGAGGTGCTGGAGATCGAGCTGGGCAGTGGCGCGGACAATCCGGCGCTGGTCGAGGAGAGCCGTCAGGTGCTGGTCACCGCCAACTTTGACAGCACCCCTCTGGCGCTGGCGTTCGAGGGCCTGGGGCTGGCCTTGAGCCGGGTGGCGGTGGCGAGTGCCGAGCGCATGGCCAAGCTGTTGTCGCCGACGTCCAGCGAGTTGCCGCGCGCGCTCAGCCCCAGGCCGGGGCAGGTCGGCCTGGCGGCCTTGCAGCGCACCGCGGCGGCGCTGGTGGCGGACATCGTCCACCTGGCCAACCCGTTGCCGGCCCTCAGCGTGCCGGTGGCGGACCGGGTCGAGGACTATGCCGGGCAGGCCCTGGGTGTGGTGGAAAAGACCGGCACGCTGCTGCAGCGCCTGGACTGGCTGATCCGCATCGAAGCGGTGATCGCGGCGCAGGCGGTGGATCTGCGTGGGGACATCCGCCTGGGCGAGGGCGCCGCGCAGTTGTATCGGCAGGTGCGGCGGCGGGTGGCGTTTGTCGATGAGGACCGGGCCATCGATGTCAGCGGGGCTTTCTGGGGGGACTGAACCGGCCTGTCAGTGATGAGTGCTGCTGTTCCAGCGACTGGCACCCGCCCCGCGTTCGGTCATCGCCGCCAGGACCTCCAGCGCACTGTGCCCCTGCTCGATGGCGATGCCGAAGTTCACGCTGTCGATCAGCCGTTCCAGGCGCTGCGGGTCGTTGCGCTGGGCCGGGCTGATCAGGCGCTTGGCGACGATGCCGTCGTCGTCGGAGAGGGTCAGCATGATGCTGCCGTCGAGGCGCTCGATGCTCAGGTTGACCCGGTAGCGCGCTGAAAACGCGGCGCTGATCTGTTGAAAGGGGTTGTGCATGACGCTTCACCTTGCAATGACAGTCATCGATTGACTGGTCGAAAAAGGGGGAGTTCAGATCCTTAGCAAGGTGCGGGCCTGATATCGATGGATGGTCTTTCGCAGGCCCGGATGCTCAAGCCGGTGCCACCAGCACCGGACAGGCCACCCGATCGATCACCTTGCTGCTGATCGACGGGTCCAGCAGCCGGCCGAACCGCGACAGGTGGCGGTGGCCCATCACGATCAACTCGCAGCCCAGTTCCCGTGCCTTGTCGACGATGGCCTCGACCGGCTCCTGCGCCACCATGCTGCCGATGCAGTCGCCGAACCCGCTGTCGCGCAGCGCCCAGACCGCCTCCGCCACCGCGCGTTCGGCCTGCTGCTGCTCGTCGCAGGCCGCCGGGTACTCCGCCAGTTCGCCACGGGTATAGGGCGCGGCATGGTCATGCACGGCGAAGCTGCTGTCGATCGCCAGCAGTACATGCAACTGATGCTCCCGTGGCCGACAGTAACGCCGCACCAGATCGAGCAGGGCCGTGCAGGAGGGTGAGGCATCGATGGCGATCAGAACCGGGCTGGGCATGGGCAACTCCTTGGAAAGCGGCGAAAGCAGGGCATTCTCGATCCATACCACTGCCCTGATAAATGGCCTGCCATGCACTGGAATGTTGCGTCCGACGCAATCCAGCGAGCTGTTACCATCGCCTTTCCATCATTCGCCAAACGGAACCTGGCCATGCAACTCCCGGACATGAACCTGCTTGTCGCCCTCGATGCCCTGCTCGACGAGGGCAGTGTGGTTGGTGCCGCCCAGCGCATGAACCTCAGCCCGGCGGCGATGAGCCGGACCCTGAGCCGGATCCGCGAAGCCCTCGGCGATCCGATCCTGGTCCGCGCCGGTCGCGGCCTGGTTCCGACCCCACGGGCCCTGGCCCTGCAGGAGCAGGTGCGGACCCTGGTGGAACAGGCCGGCCAGGTGTTCCATGGCGGCGACGAGGTGCACCTGCCGAGCCTCGAACGCGCCTTCAACATCCGCACCAACGACCTGTTCATTGCCCTCTACGGCGCCCAGTTGCTGCGCATGATGCACGAGCAGGCGCCGCGCACCGTGCTGCGCTTCGTCCCGGAGACCGGCGGTGACGATGACCTGGTGCTGCGCGACGGACGCACCGACCTGATCATCAGCTCGACCATCGACCTGGGCCCGGAGATCAAGGTGCAGAGCCTGTTCAACACCGTCTATGTCGGCTTGGCGCGGCGCGACCATCCGATCTTCGATGGCGACATCACCCCCGCGACCTTCGCCGCCTACCCGCAGATCAGCGTCTCGCGGCGCGGTCGGGCCAACGGGCCGATCGATGTCGAGCTGGCCAACTACAAGGTGCAGCGGCGGGTGGCGCTGATCACCCCGAGCTTCCACTCGGCGATGTTCTCCCTGCCGGCGTCGGACCTGCTCCTGCCGATGCCGGCCAATATCCTCAACAGCGTGCACCGCCTCGGCCTGCCGCTGCGCTCCTTCGAGATCCCGCTGCCGCTGGAACGGGTCACGGTGATGCAGGCCTGGCACCCGCGCTTTCACAACGATCCGGCGCACCGCTGGCTGCGCCAGACCCTGAAAACCTGCTGCGAAGTCGACCCGTGACCGGCGGATTGCGTTTGCTGCAACTGTAAACTGCCAATAAGTCAGTTTTCGTCAGCATTACGGGTTTCTAGACTCTCTCCAGTCAATTTGTTGCTGGAGATTTCTGATGACGTCCCTGTCCGCGCCCCTCGCCGCGCCCGCTGCCGCTCCCGTAGCGGCAGCCCCCGCGCAGCCGTTCGGCCTGCGGGTGGTGGTCGGGCTGTTCGGCGTGCTGCTGGCGGTGCTCTGTGCCGGGCTCAACGAGATGGTGACCAAGGTCTCGCTGGCCGATATCCGCGGCGCCATGGGCATTGGCGCCGACGAAGGCGCCTGGCTGGTGGCGGTGTATGCCGCCGCCTCGGTGTCGGCCATGGCCTTCTCGCCGTGGCTGGCGGCGACCTTTTCCCTGCGCCGTTTCACCCTGTCCGCCATCGGCCTGTTCGCTGTACTCGGGTTGGTCCAGCCCTATGCCCCGGACCTGCACAGCCTGATGCTGCTGCGCACCCTCCAGGGCCTGGCCTCCGGTGCGCTACCGCCAATGCTGATGAGCGTGGCCCTGCGTTTCCTGCCGCCGGGGATCAAGGTCTACGGCCTGGCCTGCTATGCCCTGACCGCCACCTTCGGCCCCAACCTGGGCACGCCGCTGGCCGGGTTGTGGACCGAGTACGTCGGCTGGCGCTGGTCGTTCTGGCAGATCATCCTGCCTTCGCTGCTGGCGATGTTCTGCGTCGGCTGGGGCCTGCCGCAGGACCCGCTGCGCCTCGAACGCTTCCGTCAGCTGGACTGGCGCGGCGTGCTGCTCGGCCTGCCGGCGATCAGCTCGCTGGTGCTCGGCCTGACCCTGGGCGATCGCTGGGGCTGGTTCGATTCGCCGCTGATCAGCTGGCTGCTCGGTGGCGGCCTGGTCCTGCTGGTGCTGTTCCTGTTCAACGAGTGGTCCGAGCCGCTGCCGTTCTTCCAGTTGCGCATGCTCCAGCGGCGCAACCTCAGCTTCGCCCTGCTGACCCTGGCCGGGGTGCTGATCGTGCTGTCCGCGGCGATCAGCATTCCCTCCGCGTACCTGGCGCAGATCCAGGGCTATCGCCCGGCGCAGACCAGCCCGCTGATGCTGCTGGTGGCCATGCCGCAACTGGTTTCGCTGCCGCTGGTGGCGGCGCTGTGCAACATCCGCGCGGTGGACTGCCGCTGGGTCCTGGCTTGTGGCCTGGGCATGCTGATGCTGGCCTGCATCGGCGGCACCCAACTGACCTCGGTGTGGATTCGCGACAATTTCTATGTCCTGCAACTGCTGCATGTGTTCGGCCAGCCGATGGCGGTGCTGCCGCTGCTGATGCTGTCCACCAACGGCATGACCCCGCAGGAAGGCCCGTTCGCCTCGGCCTGGTTCAACACGGTCAAGGGCCTCGCCGCGGTGGTCGCCGGTGGCTTGCTCGACGCCCTTGGCACCGTGCGCCGGCATTTCCATTCCACGCATCTGGCCGACAGCCTCGGCAACGCACCGCTGATCGACGACAGCGCCGCCGGCCTGGCCAGACGCATTCATGAACAGGCCCTGGTGCTGACCTCGGCCGACCTCTACCTGGTCATGGCCTGCATCGCCGCGGCCCTGATCTGCCTGATTCCTTTCGTGCCCACCCGGGTCTATCCACCGCGTGCGGTGGCCTGAGCCTGGACGAACAAGAGATTGTCGCTATGACCAACACTCGCAAGAACATCCTCATCGGCTCGCTGCTCGCCATCGCCGTGTGCGCGGCTATCGCCGGCCCGCACCTGCTGGGCAACGATCATTCGCAAAGTACCAACGATGCCTATGTCAGCGCCGACTACACCGTGGTCGCGCCGAAGGTGGCCGGCTTCATCAAGGAAGTCCTGGTGGAAGACAACCAGCAGGTCCAGGCCGGGCAGTTGCTGGCGACCCTCGACGCCCGCGACTACCAGGCCGCGCTGGATGCCGCCCAGGCCCAGTTGCTGGTGGCCCGGGCGCAGAGTGCCGATGCCCGAGCGACCCTGGAGCGCCAGGCGGCAGTGATCGCCCAGGCCGAGGCGGCGGTGAAGGCAGCCCAGGCCGAGGCGGCCTTCGCCGATCATGAAGTGACCCGCTACAGCCGCCTCGCCGAGCAGGGCGCCGGCACCGTGCAGAACGCCCAGCAGGCCCGCAGCGGGGTCGATCAGGCCCGTGCCCGCCTGGCCAACGTCGAGGCCGCTCTGCTGGCGACGCGCAAGCAGGTGGATATCCTCGAAGCCCAGGTGGCCAGTGCCGACGGCCAGCTCAAGCGCGCCGAAGCGGGGCTGGAGAAGGCCAACCTGGACCTGTCCTATACGCGCATCGTCGCCCCCGTGGACGGCATGGTCGGCGAGCGCGCGCTGCGCGTCGGCGCCTACGTCAACCCGGGCGCGCGCCTGCTCTCGGTGGTGCCGCTGAACCGCGCCTACGTGGTCGGCAACTTCCAGGAAACCCAGCTGACCCACGTGCAACCGGGGCAGCCGGTGAACATCAGCGTCGACACCTTTTCCGGCGAGACCCTGCGCGGTCACGTCGAGAGCATTGCCCCGGCGACCGGGGTGACCTTCGCCGCGGTCAAGCCGGACAACGCCACCGGCAACTTCACCAAGGTGGTCCAGCGCATTCCGGTGAAGATCGTCTTCGACGCCGACCAGCCGCTGCTGCAGCGCCTGCGCGTGGGCATGTCGGTGGAAGCGCGCATCGATACCCAGGGCGATGTCCTCGCCGCCAGGGAGGTCAGTGCGCGATGAACAGCCTGTTTCGCATGAGTCCGTTGCTGCTCGGCGTGGTCCTTGCCGGCTGCACCCTGGGGCCTGATTTCCAGCGTCCTGACAGCCAGGCGCCACAGCAGTGGGCGCCGCTGCAGGGCGAGGCCGCGCCCAGCCAGCCCCAGGCCGAGCCGCTGGAGGCGCGCTGGTGGGAGGGTTTTCATGACGCCCGGCTCAGTGCGCTGATCCAGCGCGTTGCGCAGAACAATCTCGACCTGCGCATGGCCAGCGCCCGTCTCGTGCAAAGCCGCGCCCTGCGCAGCAGCATCGCCGCCGAGCAGACCCCGGCGCTGGACCTGAACGCCGGCTACAGCCGTGCGCGCAACAGTGCCGAAGGCCTCAACGACCCATCGGGCAATGCCGGGCGCAAGGCCTACAACCTGTGGCAGGGCGATCTGGTCGCCGGCTGGGAACTGGACCTCTGGGGCCGCGTGCGGCGCCAGGTGGAAGCTGCCGATGCCAGCATCGAAGTCGCGGAAAACGACCGGCGCGGCGTGCTGCTGGCCCTGCTCGCGGAAACCGCGGGTGACTACATCCAGCTGCGCGCCGTGCAGCACACCCTGGCGGTGACCCGTGACAACCTCAAGGTGGCGCGGCACAGCCTGGAACTGTCCAACGACCGTCAGGCCCAGGGCGTCGCCACCCGCCTCGACGTGGCCCAGGCCAGCGCCCAGGTGGCGTCCATCGAAGCCCGCCTGCCGACCCTGGAAGCGCGCGAGGCGGATTTGCTCAACGCCCTCGCGCTGCTCGCTGCCGAGCCGCCACGCAGCCTGCAGAACGAGCTGCTGGCGCCCGCCGAACTGCCGGCGCCGCAGCAACGCTTCGCCATCGGCGTGCCGTCGGAACTGGCCGCGCGGCGTCCGGACATTCGCCAGGCCGAGGCGCGCCTGCATGCCGCCACGGCCAGCATCGGCGTGGCGAAGGCCGACTTCTATCCGAGCATTCGCTTGTCCGGCAACCTTGGTTTCCAGGCCATGCAACTGAGCGATTTCGGCGCCTGGGATGCCCGGCGCTTTGCCATCGGCCCGCAGATTTCCCTGCCGCTGTTCGAGGGCGGGCGCCTGAGCGGCGTGCTCGAACTGCGCGAGGCGCAGCAGCAGGAAGCGGCGCTGAATTATCGCCAGGTGGTGCTGCGGGCCTGGCATGAAATCGACGATGTGCTACGCCTGTACAACGCCAGTCAGCTGCGTCGCGATCATCTTGCCGAGGCCGTGCAGCAGAACCGCATCGCCCTGGAGACCGCGCAGCGTCAGTACGTGGAGGGGGCGGTGGACTTCCTCAACGTGCTCAGCGTGCAGAGTGCGTTGCTGGCCAGCGAGGAGCAGTGGATCGACAGCTCGGCGGCGGTGTCCCAGGCCCTGGTGGGCCTGTACAAGGCCCTGGGCGGTGGCTGGCAGGCGTTCGATGAACCTGTGGCCAGCCATTGATTGCACGCACTCTGTAGGAGCGAGCTTGTCGGAGCGCCGAACCGTCGCGAAGGACCGCATAGCGGTCCCCAATCGGTGTTATCCGGTGTTGCGGCCGCTGCGCGCCCGTTCGCGAGCGAGCTCGCTCCTACAAGGATGTTTTTGCTTCACCCAACACCACACGAATTTCTGATCAACCGGGAGGCAGATCATGCACATTTCCCTGAACGGCAAACGCGCCATCGTCAGTGGTTCCACCGCCGGCATCGGCCTGGCCATCGCCATCGGCCTGGCTGATGCCGGCGCCGAGGTGGTGCTCAACGGGCGCACCCAGGCGCGGGTCGACCAGGCCCTCAAGCAGGTCCGCGAGCGCGTGCCGGCGGCACGGATCATCGGCGTCGCCGCCGACCTCGGCACGGCCGCAGGCGCCCGCCGCTTGTTCGACCTGGTGCCGCAGACCGACATCCTGGTCAACAACCTGGGCATCTTCGAGCCCAAGGGTTTTTTCGAGATCAGCGACGAGGAATGGCAACGTTTCTTCGACGTCAACGTGCTCAGCGCGGTGCGCTTGTCGCGGCACTATGCGCAGGGCATGAAGGAGCGCGACTGGGGCCGGGTGCTGTTCCTGTCCAGCGAGTCGGCACTGCAGATCCCCACCGAGATGATCCACTACGGCACCACCAAGACCGCGCTGCTCGCGGTGTCTCGCGGGCTGGCGGAAACCCTGGCCGGTACCGGGGTGACGGTGAATGCCGTGCTGCCAGGGCCGACCCGCTCGGAAGGGGTGGGCGATTTCTTCGGCGAGATGGCCAGGGCGCAGGGCGTGTCGACGGCCGAGCTGGAAGCCAGCTTCATCGCCGAGCATCGCCCGAGCTCGATCATCCAGCGCCTGGCGACGGTGGAAGAGGTGGCGAACCTGGTGGTCTACCTGGCCTCGCGCCAGGCCAGCGCGACCACCGGGGCGGCGATGCGGGTGGATGGCGGGGTGGTGCGGTCGATCGCCTGAGTCCTGCGTTGCTCTTGCGGGCCTCATCGCGGGCAACGCCCGCTCCCACAAGGTTCGGCGATGAGGCCGCAACGGTATTACAACTGCCGATCCAGCCCGAATTTCTTCTTCAACACCTTCTGCAGCAACCCGCTCGGCAGCCAGCTGGCCAGCAGCGGCAAGGCGCGGCTGCCATTGCCCAGCCTGACCAGCCCCGGCGTCGGCGACTGGCGCACGGCCCGCAGCACCCCGGCGGCGAATGCGCTGGCCGGGGTCGGCCGGTCCTGCGAGGCCCGGGTCCGGGCGCGGATGTTTTCCCGCAGCGGCCACCAGGGTGAATCCGGTTTCAGCAACTGCTCGGCGCGCAGCCCGGCATTGCTGGCGAAACTCGACTGGATCGCCCCCGGCTGCACTTCCATCACCCGCACCCCGAACGGCGCCAGTTCCAGGCGCAAGGCATCGCTCAAGGCATGCACCGCGGCCTTCGAGGCACAGTAGGCGCCGGCGAACGGCGTCACCAGCACCCCGGAAACGCTGCCGATGTTCACCACCAGGCCGCGGCTGCGCCGCAGCAACGGGAACAGCGCACGAGTCACGCCGACCACGGCGAAGACATTGGTCTCGAACTGCTGGCGCATCGCTTCGACGCCGCCGTCGAGCAAGGGCCCCATGGCACCGTAGCCGGCGTTGTTGATCAGCACGTCGAGGCCGTCGTGCTCGGCTTCCAGCGCCTCGGCCAGGAGGGCCAGGGACTGCGCGTCGTTGACGTCCAGCTTCCACACGCGAAACCCCGCCGCCAGCAGCAGGTCGACGTCCTCGCCACGGCGTGCCGTGGCCCAGACGGTGAAACCGGCATCGCGGAAGGTGTCGGCGAGGGCGCGGCCAATGCCGCTGGAACAACCGGTGATCAGGGCGACGGGCATGGAGCGATCCTTAAAAGGGGAAGCAGCGATCATAGCCCGGATTGGCCGCCCTTCAACGCCCCACGCATTTGCGCAACACCGCGAAGAGACCGCCCGGCCGCCGGGGCACCACGGCGCTTTGCCGCGAGGGCGGCGGCGGGTTGCTCGGTCGCTGACGCTGCGGTCTGGACGGCATCACCGCGGTCTGGGCCCTGGCACGGCGCTGCTGATGGACCTGGTCGGCGCTCAGGCCGTGGTCGGCCATCTCGAACAGCACATTCAGGACCTCGTTGTCCTGGTGTTCGGCGCGGGCGGCGTCCCACAGGTCGTTGCTCTTCAGGTAGTCGATGAGCCTGGATTTGTCGGCGCGAAAGCCCTTGACCAGGTCCGCGTAGGCCTCGGGCCCCGTCACCTGGTCGAGCCGTGGGCGGGTTTCGAAGCCGGCGGACTCGGCAATCGGCGCGTAGCGCAGGCCGGCGGCGGGCGCCAGTTCCTCCAGCAGCGCTGCCACCTCGGTGACGGCGGCCGGCGGTTTGTAATGCCCGGAGTGATTGCTGAACACGGCCTGTCCGTCGCCACCGCGCTGGAGCAGCCCGGCGAACAGGGGCAGGCCCATGTCGGGCTGGATGCCCATGTGCTGATGAAAGGTGTTGGCGAACAGCCGCAGGCTGCCGTGCCGATCACGGAACAGGGCCACCGCGCTGCCTTCCTCGGACAGCGACCATTGCGCCTCGGCGCTGGCCAGCGGCGCCATGCCCCGGCTGTACACCGTGCGCGACGGCATGAAGCCATGGCTGCCGGCATCCCAGCGCAGTTCCTCGTACCAGCCAGTGCCGATCGACTCGCTGATCGGGTCGAGGACATCCACCAGCAGGATATCCACCGGAATCTTCACCGTGCCCTGGTGGTCGCCGAAGTTCAGCGGGTCGTTGCCGACCATCCGGTACAGGTTGAGGCCGTCGACCGGGCCGGCCGGATCCGCGCTGATCCAGCGCTGCAGCCACGGCGCGTAGTAGCGCTGGCCGTAGTAGTACAGGCCGCTGGCATCCATTTCCCTGGCGGCATGGCGACGCCATTTGCAGCGTGCCTGGCTGCTGCTCGACGCGGCCCACCAGGCGGTGCCGCCGAAGGGATAGTGGATCTCGTGGGTGAGTAGCGTGGCCTGCTCGTCCAGCTCCAGGTTGTGCGAGCCCAGGTGGTCGCGCAGCGGGTAGCGCTGCTGGTCGTTGGCGAGCCGGGACGGCAGGCCCTGCTCCCAGTGCAGAACCTCCGCCACCCCGCAGCGCATGACCTGCAGGCGTTCGCCGCTGGCGTCGTCGCTGCGCAGTTCCAGCCCCGGCAGGTAGCGGACCTCGGCCAGCAGGGTGCGGCCCGGGCGAGGGCGACGGGCAGCGCCTGCAACGGCGGCAGGCCCGGGCCCGGGACGGCATCGACGAACTCGTGGCCGCTGGCCTCGACCAGTTGGTAGAGGCTGTCGTAGCGGTAGGTACAGCGCGGTTCGATGCGCTGGTTGGCGAAATGCCGGACCGGCATGGCCGCATCGACGATCTCGACCAGGTTGCCGCGTGGGTCGTGCCGATAGTGCAGGTCCTGCAGCGCAGGCAGCCCCGGTACGCCGTGTTGCAGGCGCAGCAGGCGGCCGCTGGCGGGATCGCGGGTGTAGTGGCTGAGCACGCCGTTGCCGGCAGTCTGCTGTTCGACCTGACCCCAGGCATCGTAGGTCACGCGGGTCAGCAGCGCGGTGGCGCTGCCGGCCCCGGCCAGGCGCAGGGCGATTGGTCCGGGGCGGGCGTCGAGGGTATGCCGGAACAGGGTCTGGTTGCCCCGCGCATCGGTGCGGGAAATCAGCTGGCCGGCGGCGTCATGGACCTCATGGCTGGAGAAGCCGGCGCCAGGCTCCAGCAAGGCGTCGCGCTCGGCGGCCGCGCTCGGCCAGTCCACCGCATCGAGGGACTGGAGGAAATGCCGGGTCTGCCGGCACAGTGCAGCGCTCAGGGCATAGCCGCGCAGGTGCAGGGTGCCGCCGGGATCGTCATGACGCAGCAGCCGTCCGCACTGGTTGTGCGCGGCGAAGCCGCTGTCGGCGCCGGCGTACTCGTAGCGTTCGCTGACCTTTTCACTGCCCTGTGCCGGCGTCTCGGCGATTTCCACAGGGCGCAGCCGTTCGTCATAGGCCAGGCGCCGACGGGTGCCGCGGGCGTCCCAGACGAGCACGGGCAGCGCGCTTTCGGCGAGCAGTTGCAGGGACCAGCCGGCATCCACGCTGTCGTTCAGCAGCAGGCGGCCGGACAACCCGTACACCTGTCGCAGGTTCGCAACGCTGCCCTGGGCCCACAGGCGCGGGTCCCAGCTGGCCTGGCGCTGGCCGGCGGCGTTGTGCGCGCAGCGCTCGATTCGCGCGGCGGGCGCCTGGTCGCTGTGCTCCCGGCAGTAGCCGACGGTACGCAGGGCCAGGCCGCGAGGATCGACGGCGGCCAGGGTGGGCGTGGCGGTATGCGGGGACGCGGGAGCGGTCATGGGCGAGTTCCGTCTGGCGTCGCGGGAAGCGTCAGTACAGCCGCTTCAATGCCTTGTCGATTTCTTCGTCGCGGGTGGCGTGCAGGGTCACCGGCGGGCAGTTGCTGGGCAGCAGGACCTGCGCTGGCGCATCGATGTGCAAGGCCTCCAGCAACCGGTTCAGGGCCTGTGCCCGGCGCGGGGTGCGGTAGTCGTCGAGGTCGAGGGCGTAGAACACGAACTGCGGCAGCAGGTCGGCCAGGTCTTCGATGTGCGGGAGCAGGGCGAAGGTCTGCGGCACGGTGGTGGCGCCGACCAGGATCAACCCGGGTCGTTCGCGCTCATCGCTGTTCAGCAGGGCTTCCAGTGAGTCGAGGGAGGTCAGGCGACGCACGTCCATGGGGGCCTTCCTTGCCGGCAGGCGGTTCATGAGCGTCATTCAACACCGATGCGGGATTTCGCGAAACTGACAAAAATGCTAGTCCGCAAAGCTGCCCTGCAGATGTTCGGCACGAAATTCCAGGGATTGCGCGCGGTAGCCCGGACGCAGCGGCGGCAGCGGCAGGCAGTCGCTCCAGTCGGCGCCGGCCTGGAGTTCGCCGGGGCCGCGATAGCGCGGCGCGGCGTAGGTGTTCTCGGCGAGGTTGACGGTATCGCCGGGGGCATAGGCGGCGACGCGCCAGCGCAGTTCCACCAGCGGCACGTCGTTGCCGTTGTTCATCTTCACCCGCAGCGGCCGCCCGGCCGGGCAGTCCTGCGGGGCGTAGTCCAGACGCAGTTCGAGGCGCGCCAGCTGGCGTGCCTCGCGGTTGTCCAGCCAGACCACCCACAGCCCGACCATGACCAGACCGAACAGCGCCGCCAGCGACACCGGCAGTGCCTTGGCCGGGTAGCGCAGGAGCAGGACCAGCCAGGTCAGGATGAGCAGGATGCCGATGATCATGTGCAATGCCCCGGGAAAGACGATCCCCTGATCCTAGTCGTCAGGCAGGGGATCTGTCATTTCCCGCCGGGGTTACTGGGCGATGGTCTTGATCGACACGCCGCGCTCGATGGGCGTCGAGCGCCCGTAGATGTCCTCGAAGCGCTCGATATCGTCCTCGCCCAGGTAGCTGCCGGACTGCACCTCGATGATCTCCAAGGGGATCTTGCCCGGGTTGCGCAGGCGATGGATGGAGGCGATCGGAATGTAGGTCGACTGGTTCTCGGTGAGCAGGAAGACGTTCTCGTCACAGGTCACCTCGGCGGTGCCGGAGACCACGATCCAGTGCTCGGCGCGGTGGTGGTGCATCTGCAGCGACAGGCTGGCACCCGGCTTGACCGTGATGTGCTTGACCTGGAAGCGCCCGCCCATGTCCACCGAGTCGTAGGAGCCCCACGGCCGGTACACCTCGCAGTGGGTCTGGGTTTCGCTGCGGCCCTGGGCGTCGAGGGTGTTGACCAGTTGCTTGACCCCCTGAACCTTGTCCTTGTGGGCGATCATCATGGCGTCCTTGGTCTCGACCACGACGATGTTCTCCAGGCCGATCACCGAGACCAGCTTGCCGTTGCCGTGGATCATGCAGTTGCGGCTGTCCTGCACCACCACGTCGCCCTTGGTGACGTTGCCGTGGTCGTCCTTCGGGTGCACGTCCCACAGCGACGACCAGCAGCCGACATCGCTCCAGCCGGCGCTCAGCGGCACCACGCAGGCGCGCTGGGTCTTTTCCATCACCGCGTAGTCGATGGAGTTGTCCGGGCAGCAGGCGAAGGTGGCGTCGTCGATGCTGATGCTGTCGCCGTCTTCAGAGCTGCGTTCGAGGGTCAGCAGGCAGGTGTCGTAGATGTCCGGGTCGTGTTTCTTCAGCTCTTCGAGGAAGCGGCTGGCGCGGAACAGGAACATGCCGCTGTTCCAGAAGTAGCCACCGGCCTGGACGAATTCGCGGGCGCGTTTTTCATCCGGTTTCTCGACGAACTGGGCGACCCGGCTGACGCCCTCGGGGAGCAGTGCGTCCTGGCTGGAGCGGATGTAGCCATAGCCGGTTTCCGGCTTGGTCGCGGGGATGCCGAACAGCACCATCTCGCCGCGTTCGGCAGCGATGGTGGCCAGGGCCAGGGCGCGTTGCAGGGCCTTCTGGTCATCGATCACGTGGTCGGCGGGGAGCACCAGCATCAGCTCGTCGCGGCCTTCGTTGACCAGCTTCATCGCGCTCAGCGCCACCGCCGGTGCGGTGTTGCGGCCGAAGGGTTCCATGAGGATCGCCTGGGTCTCCAGCTTGAGCGCGCCCAGTTGCTCGTTGACGATGAAACGGTGGTCCTTGTTGCACACCACGATGGGCGCGTCCATGCCGTCGAAGACCAGGCGCGACAGGGTCTGCTGGAACAGCGTGTGCTCACCGGTGAGGGCGAGGAACTGCTTGGGGAATTGCTTGCGCGACAGCGGCCACAGGCGCGAACCGTTACCACCGGACAGGATGACTGGGATCATGGGTGTTCTCCAAAAAGCTGCGAATAGGGTGGATTAACGGGTCGCGACCGGGCGCTTGACCCAGACCGGCGAGAGGTTGCTGCCGGAGCCGGTGACGTAGAGCACCGCCGCTTCGCCGCGTTCGAGGGCGACCGGCTTGAGGTCGCTGACCTTCTTGTCGCCTTCGTACAGGGCCAGGCTGACTTTCACCGGGTTGATCTCGCGTTCGCCGCGGCCGCTGGCGGCCACCGGCTTGACCACTTCGGTCTTGCCGTCGGCGGTCTTCAGGGTCAGGGCCTGGTCGCTGAGGTTCTGCACCCGCACCAGGGACTTCTGCTTGTTGCGGAACGGCGGTTCTTCCACCAGCTGGGCCTTGCCGTCGGCGTGGTTGACCAGGGTGTAGTAGTGGTCCGCGGCCAGCTTCACCGGCAGGCTCTGGCTGCCGACCTTGGCGCTGTAGTCGCCTTGCGGCATGAAGCTGAAATCGCTGCTGGACTGGGCGCCGACCTGGTTGATCGGGGTGTTGCCGACGCTGGCGGCGACCGGCTGGCTGCCAGCGTTGTACAGGCGCACGAAGGTCGAGCCCTTGGGCGCGGTCGGTCCGTAGAGCGCGGCGTCGGCGCCGGCCCAGGCCTGCAGCGAGGCCAGGGTCAGGCCGGCGGCCAGGGCGCAGGCTTTGGCGATGCGGTGCTTGGAAGTGTGCAAGGTCATGTGCGTTTCCTCTTCAGTGTTCCGTCCGATGGGACGACAGGGCCAGCTCTTGATTGGCAGTACGGGTTTGTTTCAGTTGCGCGATCCAGTGCGGATCGAAGCCGCTGAGATCGTTCTTCATTGGCAGATAACGCTCGGGGAACTCCCACACCAGCAACTGCGGTGGGCTGTTCTTGAATTCGTCGCTTTGCAGGTACTTGAGCATCGGCAGGATCGGTCCGTGGCCGTCCTCGGCGTAGTTGGCGACATCGCTGTGCAGCGCCTGCTGCAGGGCGCCGAGGAAGTTCCAGCTGGGGTTGGCGCTGTAGCTGGTGCCGACCAGGGCGACCGGGATCTGCCTGTCGCCGAACAGCGCGTCGCCGCTTTCACCCGGCTCGGCGAGCGGACGGGTACTGCGCTGCTGCAGCGGGTCCGGGGCCGGCATCAGCTCGCTGAACAGCGGGTCCAGGGGCAGGAAGTTGGTCAGGTCGCCCTTGTGCGAGGTCTGCCCGGTGTTCTCGGTGATGAAGGTCTGCGGCTCGCCGCTGAGCAGGGTCTGCCGGGCCACGGCCGCGGCCAGTTCCTGGGCGGCGACTTCCGCGCCCAGCGGGGTCCAGTGGCTGTCGGTGCGCAGGAACACCTGGCCGCGGGACTTGGCCGCCTGCAGCGGGCCGAACAGCTCGGGGGCGAAGATGCCGGCCTGGCGCGCCTGGGTGTGGAAGGCGTTGTACAGGTCGTGGTGAACGCTGGCCGGGGCCTGCACGCCGAGGTACTCGGGATACACGCGGACCTTGGCCGGGATGATCGCCAGGATCAGTTCCACGCCGTGCTCGCGCAGGGTGTCGCGCACGCCGCGGAGCAGGGCGAGGTTTTCCGCGCGGTTCAGGTCGGACTGCGCCACGGGCTTGAATTCCTCGTCGCTGAACAGCCACTGCTCGCGGCCCAGGACCACACCCGGGCGGCCTTCGTTGAACAGCTTGAAGTCCAGGGCCGCCCACAGGTTGGTGCCGATGCGCTTGAGCGGGAACTGCTCGTCGTAGTGGGTCTCGGCGGCCTTGGCCAGCTTGCCGTCGAGCAGGCTCATCTGCGCGGTGCGCTGGAAGCCGCCGAGCCCACCGAGGGACCACAGGCCCAGTGCGCTGAGCAGGGCGAGGAACAGCAGCGAATAGAGGATGCGTAATGATCGGGTCATGGTCGGCTCGCTCAGAACTGGAAGTAGAGGAAGGGCGAGTAGCTCTGCGCCGAGAGCTTGAGGATCGAGGCGACGAACAGCAGCAGGACCAGCACGCGGGTGGCGTACAGGCTCCAGTCCAGGCCGACGCTGCCGTCGCGGTGGACCAGCGCCGGGCTGGCCTTGGCCGCCGGCCGGGCGTTGCGATGGAAGTCGCGCAGGCCGAACCAGGCCAGGGTGATGTAGGCCAGCACCAGGGTCGCCACCTGCAGGCCGGTGAGGTTGGCGCGGTTGAGTTCCGACAGTTGCCAGTCACCCAGGCTGAACATGGCGGCGTACATGCGTCCGGCGACGTGCAGGTTTTCGGCGCGGAAGATCACCCAGCCGATGACCACCAGAAGGAAGGTGAAGGCCCACTTGATCGGGTTGAAGCGCTGCGGGTTGGTGTCGATGCCCAGGGCCCGCTCGATCGCCAGCCACATGCCGTGCCAGGCGCCCCAGAGGATGTAGGTGAAGTTGGCGCCGTGCCACAGGCCGCCCAGGAGCATGGTCAGGAACAGGTTGCGGTAGGTGGCGAAGGTGCCGCCGCGGTTGCCGCCGAGGGTGATGTACAGGTAGTCGCGCAGCCAGGTCGACAGGCTGATGTGCCAGCGTCGCCAGAACTCGGTGATCGACTGGCTGATGTAGGGCTGTTTGAAGTTCTCCATGAAACGGAAGCCCATCATCAGGCCCAGGCCGATGGCCATGTCGCTGTAGCCGGAGAAGTCGAAGTACAGCTGCGCGGTGTAGGCCAGGGCGCCGAGCCAGGCGTCGCCGGTGCTGGGGTTTTCCAGGGCGAAGCAATGGTCGGCGACTACCGCCAGGGTGTCGGCGATGAACACCTTCTTGATGAAGCCCTGCATGAAGCGCGTGCAGCCTTCGGCGAACTTGTCGATGGTGTGGGTGCGGTGGTTGAACTGGTCGGCCAGGTCCTTGAAGCGCAGCACGGGGCCGGCGATCAGGTGCGGGAAGATCGCGACGAAGGCGGCGAAGTCGATCAGGTTGCGCGTGGCCGGGGTGTCGCCGCGGTACACGTCGATGATGTAGCTGATCGACTCGAAGATGTAGAACGAGATACCGATCGGCAGCAGCACGTGAGTGAGGATGAAGGGTTCAAGACCGAAGGAGGTCATGATCGCGTTGAGGCTGTCGACGCCGAAGTTGGCGTACTTGAAGTAGCCGAGGATGCACAGGTCGACGGCGACGCCGAGCAGCAGCCAGCGCTGGGCCGGCTTGGTACGCACGCCGGCGGCGCCGACCTTCAGGCCGATCCAGTAGTTCCACAGGGTGACCCCGGCGAACAGGGCGAGGAAATCGACCCGCCACCAGGCGTAGAACAGGTAGCTGGCCAGCAGCAACAGCAGGTTGCGATAGCGTTGCCCGCTCAGGTAGTACAGGCCGAGGAAGATCGGCAGAAACAGGAACAGGAACACGTTGGACGAGAAGACCATCCCGGTTCTCCTTGGTGGTCAGCTACGGGGCAACAGCGCCCCCCAAACCCCCCAGCCATCTGGATGGGGGAAACCCATATCTCAATGTTGCTGCGGCCCCTGTAGGAGCTGGCTTGCCTGCGAAAGGACCGCAAAGCGGTCCCGGACTTCACCGCGTTCCCGGACTTCACCGCGTTCCCGGACCTCACCGCGTTCCGGGACCGCTGCGCGGTCCTTTCGCGGGCAAGCCCGCTCCTACAGGGATTGCGTTACCTGCGCTCCGCCTGCGGGTCATAGATCCGCGTCACATCCCCGCCCAGGCGGAAGCTGTTGAACGGCTGCATCCCGTGCCGGCGCTGCTGCACCTCGGCGCTGCACGGGTAGAGGCTGCACCACGGCTCCAGCCAGGCGTACTTGCTGTCGACCTTGAGGTCGGCCATGTCCTGCTTCTCGCCATTGCGGCTCTTGAACGGCGCCGGGTCCTTCGACCCGCTGAGCACCCGGTCCCCCAGGCGCTTGAGCGCGGCATGGTTTTCGTCACGCAGGTCGACGCCGTTGACCTGGGCGAAACTGGCGATCATCGCCAGCGGCGGCAGGGCGTAGTTGTGGTAGGCGAGGGCGCGTTGCTTGCGCTTGAGCTCGTTGGGCAGGTAACCCTGGTCGTCCACCTGGTTGGCGGCGACGCGATATTCCTTCACCGCCCAGTCGAACAGGTCGCGCCGGTCGGTGACCACGGCCGTGGCCATCACCGACCAGGCCGCCCAGTAGCTGTGGTTGTTGATCTTGGCCAGCGGCAGGTCGCTCCAGTCGCGCACGACCTGGTCGGCGAGACGGCCGAACCATTTCTCGATTTCCTCGGCCTGGGCCTGGTGCGCCGCCAGCGGCCGCGCATTGGAGAACTTCAGGCGCAGCCACGAGCCGCTGAGGCTGCCCAGCGCCCATTTGCGCATGGACTTGCCGGTATGGTTGAAGTCCTTCGACAGCAAGGCATCGGCCCGCGCCCAGCGGTCCAGCCAGGTCAGCGCGCAGTCCAGCTGCGCCGGACGGCCGTCGCGCATGTAGCGGGTGACCTGCTGGGCCACGCCGCGCTCCAGGGTGGTGATGCTTTGCGTCGAGTCGCGGAAGGCCTGCTCCGAGTCGTGGTTGAGGGTGGCGCGGGCGGCGTCCGAGCCCTCGTACTTGCTGCGGAACTGCAGGCTGCCGGTGTAGGGCGCCGGGGCGGCTGGGCACTTGAAGTCGCCGTCGCCGCTCTTTGCTTTCTCGATGCCGGCGTAGTACCCCGGCGGTGGTACCAGGGCAGCCATGGCCTGGCCCGAAAGGGCCAGGAGCACCGCGCTGGCGAGCATGCTGAGTCTGTTCATGATGTCCTCACAATCCGGCCTGGGCATTGCCCGAGGCGCCGCGTTTGCACAGGGTGGCCTGGACTTTCTGAGTGCCGCTTTGCGGCCCCTGCAGCTCCACGGCGAGCAGGGTCTGCGCGGCCCAGTCCTCGTCCTCGCGCAACTGGAAGGCGAAGCGGCCGTCGGTGTCGGAGGTGGTCGGCTTCTCGATCTTGATGTCCTCGTGGCGGCCGTTGAGGTACCAGAGGGTGGCCTGCAGGACCTTCACCGAGGTGTCCTCGAAGCGCACGTCGAGCTGGTGGTTGCGGTTGGTCAGGTCCTTGATCACGCCGTTGCGGCCGTTGACCATCAGCTCGTTGGTGCCCGGCTTGAGCGCGGTGCTGGCGCTCATCTGCGCCGGCTTGCCCTCGCAGCCGTTGTCGAGCAGGGCGAGCATCTGCCGCCAGATGGTCTCCTGGTTCAGCGGGTACAGCGGGGAGAATTCCCAGACCAGGATCTTCGGCGGATTGTTCTTGAACTCCTCGCTGCCCAGGTACTGGATCATCGAGCCTTCCAGGCCGCCGCCAGGGAAGGCGACGTTGAGCACGTCGGCACCGATGTACTGTTCGAGGAAGCCGGCGAAGTTGTAGTTCTTGCCGCTGTGGCTGGTGCCGACCAGGGTGATCCGGGCATTGCCGGAGTCGCCGAACAGATCGTCGCCGCCGCTTTCACCCTTCGGCTCGGTGGCGAACTGGTCCATGTACTGCACCGCGTAGCTGGTGCCGCAGAGCTGCCCGGCGACGTTGTGCAGGGTGCCGGTCTTGCCCATGCGCCCGGCCTTCTTCGTCTCGAACTCCTTGCGCGGGATGCCTTCGAAGGCCGGCATGCCGTGCACCGTCTCGGCGACGATCTTCGCCGCGCGCTCGGCGCCATACGGGGTCCAGTGCTGGTCGCCGCGGAAGTAGAAATCCTTGCCCTGGTCGGCGGCGGCCAGCTGTTCGTTGGTCAGCGGCGACAGGTCGGGAACGTTGTAGCCCATGGCGCGGAAGCGCTTGAGCATCGCCTGGTAGTTGCCCAGGGCCTTCTGGTAGTCGAACGCCGCCTTGTCCTCGGGGTTGAGCATGTTGCGGTTCACCAGGCCGCGGGTCGGCTGGTAGACCACCACCAGCTCGATGCCGCGCGCCTTGAACGCATCGTGCAGCTGCTGCAGGCGCTTGTAGCCGGCGGGGGTGGTGTCGAACTCGGTGCGCAGGTCCTCGCGGGTGCGGAACAGCCAGTCGCCCCTGGCCTGGACCAGGGTGGTGAAGTTCTGCTGGTAGCGGGTGGTGTAGCGGCTGGCGTCGTGGGCCTCGGGGCACAGCTGGCAGCACGGCTCGGCGTGGAAGGCCGGGGCCTTGATGTCGTCGGCATTGGCGGTGTTGCCCAGCGCCAGCAGGCTGGCGCTCAGGCCCAGCAGTTTGATCAGGTGTGGAGTCATGGTCCGGGCTTCCTCAGTCGAGCATTTCGGTCTGGCGTTCGACCGGGTCGATCAGTACGGCTTTCTTCTGGCGCACCATCAGGTCGAGGATCTCGTCCTGACGCTCGCCGAGCACGCCGGAAAAACTGATGCCGCTGGCCTTGCTCGGGGCCAGCATCGAGACGCGGTACAGCTCGACGCTCAGCGGCGAGTCGATGGACAGCGGGCCGCTGCCGTTGGCCGCCAGCTCGCCGCCGACCACGATCAGCGAGACCTTGGTGTCGAAGGGGTCGAGGGCGATGTCGCGGTCGGTGTCGGAAAGGTCCTTGATGTGCCCGTAGACACCGACCAGGCCGTTGGCCATGGCGAGGTTTTCGTAGAGGCGGATGTTCACGCTGTTGCGCACGCGAATGCCGTGGCGGCGGTTGCTGATCAGCTTGTTGCCCCAGATCAGGTTGTCGCCGCTCTCGTACAGGGTGATGCCGTCGGTGTGGTTGCGGTAGATCTCGTTCCAGGCGATCAGGTTATTCACGCTGTTGCGGTCGATGACCACGCCGGAGAGCTTGTTGTCATAGCTCTTGTTGTTGATGATCCAGCTGTCGTTGACCTCGCGGGAGATGATGATGCCGTGCTTCTTCTTCGTCCCGTACACGGTGTTGCCGGCGATGATCAGGCGGTGCGAGCGGTCGTGCGGGTCGATGCCGTAGACGATGTTGTCGTGGTAGGTGCTGTCCTTGACCACGAAGTCGCTGGTTTCGTAGCAGTAGAAGCCGTACCACATGTCGCTGAAGGTCGAACCGATGATCCAGCCGGTGGGTTCGCCGCGGCCCATCTGCTTGGCCATGTTCGGTGTGTACTGGGAGATGCTCACGCCGTAGGACTTGCTCTTGGCGTAGCCGAAGCTGGCCATGGTGGTGTTGACGATGTAGGTCTCGGTGCCGCCCCAGGACAGCAGGAACGGACGGAATTCGTCGGCCTTGCGGAAGGTCGCCGGGCCGTTGTCCTGCTCGCGCCAGCCGATCACCCGGGTGTCGCTGACGAACAGCTTGCCGTCGTTGACCAGGAACGCGCCGCCTTCCTGGGACAGGCGCAGTTCCTTGACCTTGCCGTCGATTTCCAGGGTCGCGCCGTGGCCGACCACGATCGGCAGGCGTGCCAGGTACACCCCCGGCGCGACTTCGCGCAGGTAGCGCTCGGGGACTTTCTTCGCAAGCTCCGTGAAGTCGACATGCCCGCCATCGACGAAGATCGCCTGGGGAATGCCATGCTGGCGCACCACCCATTCGGCGCCCTTGTTGTCGCCGCCGATGAACTCCTTGAGGCTGTTCTCCTGCAGCATGCGCCGCAGCGAGACCTTGCCCCTGGTGCGCCGGTCGATCTTTTTCTGCACGGCCTGCGCGGTGTAGCCGGACAGGTCCGGCGGCGTCGGCGGGTCCAGGTGCAGCGGCTCCACCGGCGCGCTGCTGACGGTGTAGGTCTTGGCCTGTTGCAGCCCCTTGGCCATCGGCGCCGCCGGGCCATTGGCCTGGGCGATGCCGGCGGCCAGCAGCAGGGTGCCGGCCAGCAAGGCGTGGAGCCTGTTCGCGTGAAGGTTCATGTCAGTGCTCTCCGCCCATCAGAAGCGCCAGACCACGTCGACGAAGGCGCGGTGCATGTACGAGTCGGCCTCTTTGCCGTAGGCGTCGCCGGGCTTGAACACGCCGCCGCGAAAACGCACCAGCGCCGAGGGTTCGTCGATGGATTTGCTCAGCGCCGCCGGCAGCAGGCCTTGCTTGAAGTACTTGGTGACGACCAGGTCCATTTCCTGGCCGAGGTCTTTCTCACCCTGTACCAGCGGGCGGTTGATGCCGTTGTCGTCGACCACCGCGTTGATCCCGCTGCTGCCGATGTTCTGCTCGCCGTCGACGCGCCAGAACTTGTGGTAGATCAGGCTGGCGTCGTAGTCGTCGCGCAGTTGCCAGGAGGTGAACAGGGTCGCCGCCTGCAGGTTGCCCAGCTCGCCGCGGAAGGCTTCGCCGAAGCGGTGCACGCGCGAGCGGGTGCCGGTGAAGTTGGAGCGGTTGGACTCCAGGCCGGTCTGCTCGTAGTTGTTCGAGCCGTCGCTGCCGCCACCGCCGCTGCCGCGGGCATAGGCGGCGCCCACCTGCCAGTTGGGATCGAGGCGCAGGCGGATGCCGAGGTCGGTGGCCCAGGCGTTGACGTCGCCGCTCTGCTTGCCGCTGGCGACCTGTTCGCCGCCCACCGTGGTGGTGCCGAGGGTGTCGCGGTCACCTGAGAGCCAGGTCACGCTGCCCCAGTAGTTGACGGTGTTCTGGTTGCGCCAGTTGTAGGCGTCGCTGTTGGCTTCCAGGCCCAGCCAGGTGAGGTCGCCGGTGCGGGTCTTGTCCAGGGCGTCGACCGTCTCGCCGGGGTTCTTCAGCTTGCCGTCGTCGTGGCTGTGGTGGGCGCGCAGGCCGACCCAGTGGCCCGGGGTCCACTGTGTGGCGACATCGCCGTAGACGTGCAGGCGGTCCTTGTCCTCGGCGGCCAGTTCGGTGAGGTCGGTGCGGTATTCGCTGAAGCGCTCGGCGACGCCCAGGTTGGCGCGCAGCAGGGTGGTGTCGAAGGTCCAGTTCAGCGCTTCGATATTGGTGTCGCGCCACATGCCGTCGTCGTTGCGCAGGCGCTGGCGGCCGAACCGCAGTTCTTCGCCGGGGTAGGCGGTGAGACCCTTGTAGCCGACCCAGAATTCGCGCATGGCCAGGTAGCTCTTGTCCGCTTCGCGGCTGTCGTCGCTGGCGTTGCTGTCCTGCACTTGGCTGCCGTCGGCGGACTGGCGGCTGGTGTCGGTCTCGATGGTATCGGTCGCCGTCACCGCCTGGCCCATGGCGTAGGCGCTCCAGTCGCCGCGCTCGAAGAACACCCAGGGGCGCAGGTCGAGGCCGAGGCCGTTGACGTCGCCGCCATCGCGGGTGCCGAGGTCGCGGTCGTCCTCGGACTGGCCGGTGACCTTCACTTCCAGGCCGAAGTTCTTTTCAGCGGTTTCGGCGGCCAGGGTCGGGCACGTCCAGAACAGGGCGAAGCCCAGGCCGAGACCGGCTTTCATCCACGGATTGAGCATCATAGGGAAGCGTCCTCACCTTCTTCTTCGGGGCTGTCTTCTTCGGAGCTGTGTACGGCTTGCAGGGCCAGGGCGCCGGGGCCCGGTCCCATGGCGCCACGGGCGGCGCGTTCCTGCTCCAGCAGGCGCTGGGCGCCGGCTTTCTGTGCGGGGCTGAGGCGGGCGTCGAGTTCGCTGGCCAGCGCGGTGGATTGCTCGCTCGGGTTGGCTTGCGCCAGCTGCGCGAAGACCCAGGCGTTGACCGGGTCCTGGCGAATGCCGTGGCCTTCGCTGAACAGCTGGGCGAGGGCGTAGTCGGCGCTGAGCTGGCCACCGCGGGCGGCCTGCAGCAGGTGGTCGACGGCCTTCTGCGGCTCGACGCTGCCGAGGTAGCCGCGCCGGTAGAGCTGGCCCAGGTAGTAATGGGCGCTGATCTCGCCGGCCTGGCCGGCGGCGAGCAGGTGGGTCTCGGCCTTCTGGGCGTCGGCGGGGAGGCTCTTGCCTTCGTAGTACAGGCGGCCCAGCAGCAGTTCGGCGCGTGGCTGTTCGGCGGCGCGGCCTTTTTCGATGTAGCCGAGCAGTTGCTCGCTGTCGCCCAGTTCGGGGAAGTCGTAGAGCAGTTGCGCCAGGCTGACCCAGGAGCCGGGGTTCTGCGGGGCGATCTGCTCCAGCAGGGCCTGGGCGGTTTTCTCGTCGGTCTGGCCCAGGCTGCGGTCGGCGAGTACGCGGGCCACGCTGTCGACCCGGCTGGCCGGGACCTGGCCGCGCTGGTGGGCGCCTTTCAGCTGCTCCAGCAGCGCCGCCTGTTGCTCGGGCTGGGCGCGTTTCTGGTAGACGGTCGCCAGTTCCACGTAGCAGATGTCGGTGCTGTTCAGCGCCGCCTTGCAGATGCGCTCGACCTCGTCCAGGTGCTGGTCGTAGCTGCCCTGGGTGCGGTACAGCAGGACCTGGGCCAGGCCGGCCTCGGCGTGGCCGGCGGCGCGCCATTGGTCGACCTGGCGTTGCGGGTCGACCTTGGGGAAGCTCTGCGGGTGTTGCAGGTAGAGCATCGCCAGGGGGATCAGGGTATTGCCCTCGCCGGCGGCGAAGGCTTGCTTGAGCAGGGCCTCGGCTTCCTGGCGTTCGGCGTCGCTGGCGTCCGGCTTGGCGGCCAGCAGGCGGCCGAGGCGAGCCTGGGCGCGGGACGAGGTTTTCGCCGCTGCGCGATAGGTCGCCTCGGCCTGCTTGAGCCTGGCCGGGTCGCCGGTTTCCATCTGGATATCGGCGAGGCCGACCTGGGCGTCGCTGTAGCCGAGCTCGGCCAGTTGCCGGTAGTTGCGCTCGGCGGTGGCGGTGTCGCCGTTCTTCAGGGCTTCGTTGGCCAGGCGCTGGTCGGGGAGGCCGGCGCAGCCGCTGAGGGCCAGGGCCAGGGTCAGGCCGCAAATCATGTGGGGGCAGGCTTTGCGGCCGCTGGCGCGGCCGTTCGCTGTAGGAGCTGGCTTGCCTGCGAAGGACCGCGACGCGGTCCCCGACGTTTTCGACTGGTTCATGGCCAGGTCTCCCTCAAAGCCCATGCGCCATGGCGCTGTCGATCAGCCAGTCGAACGACGGCCCGCGCTTGGCATTGACGCTGGCCGGACGCCCGGCCATCTCGCTGGGCAGCGCCTCGTCCGGCTTGATCTGCACGCGGATGTCCGAAGACAGGTCCTCGCTGTTCAGGCTGGTGCTGCTGACGATGATGCCGCTGCGCGCTTCGTCGTCGCCGGCGACCTGGAAGTTGACCCGGGTACCTGGCTTGACGTCGTCGAACTGGCGATAACTGAAGCGCGCGTCGACGGTCGGGACATGGCTGCGCGGGATCAGCTGGAAGATCACCGTGCCCTTGGCCGCGTACTGGCCGTCATCCACCAGCTGGCGGGCCACGGTGCAGTCGCAGGGGCTGGTGAGGGTGCCGCTCAGCTGCTTGCCGAACAGTTCCTCGACCTTGGCCGGTTGCAGTTGCTGGTCGTCCAGATGGCCCTTGAGCAGGTCGAGCATGCTGGTGCTGAACGAGGCCAGCGGCGCGCCCTTGACCACCTGGCCGCCGTTCTCCACCAGGGCCTGCACCGTGCCGTCGCGGGGCATGGTGACCTGGGTGGTGGGCACGCTGACCACACCGGCTTCGGCATGGCTGACGAAGTACACGCCGTACACCGATTTGGCGATGAACCCGAACGCCGCCACGCCGACCACGAACACGCCGAGGCTGAAGGTCACCGCACGCAGCCGGCCGAGCGGGCTGAGGCCGCCACCGTCGTGCTTCTGCTTGCGCGCCTTGGTGAAGTTGTCGCGCTGCAGGGTGCTGAGCACGTCGCCGATGCTGATCAGCTCGCCGGACAGGTGCGAGGTGATCAGGTGGCGCAGGGTGGCGATGTCGCGCTGTTCGAGGTTCTGGAACTGCACGCCGGCACGGCCGCTGGCCGGGTTGAAGGAGCGTACCTGGAACTCGATGTCCATCGACAGGCCGAGGTTGTCGACAGTGAACTGCAGGCGCCCGCGCAGCACTTCGCCGATGTTCAGCGGTTGCCTGGCATGGAAGCTGAGGCCGCCGGCGGAGAGGTCCTCGACCTTGGCTTCGAGGGTCTCGCGGTTCGCGCCCAGGTAACGCAGCTTCGCCGGGATTTTCACCCGGGCATGCTGGCGCTGGGTCTCGGATTCATGCACGACATTGACGTTCACGGCGGTATTCATGGTGATGTTTTCCTGTTGGATCCGTAGGGGCTGCGACTCACACGACCACGAACAGCACAGCCACGAAGATGCTGGCCGCCGAGAAGGTCATGGTCCGCGAGGACCAGGTGTTGAACCATTGCTGAAAGCTGGCGAGGTCGCGTTTGAGGGCGGTGGGCTGGCGGGTCCAGGACTGCCGGTCGAGGCGGAAGAACACGTAGATCTTCATCAGTGCGCCGACGATCTGGTTGTAATAGAGGATCAGCGGATAGGCCGGGCCGATCCGGTGTCCGGAGCACAGCAGCATGATGGTCAGGATCAGCCGGGTGATGCCGATCCACAGCAGGTAGGCGAGGATGAACTTGGCGCCGAACTTGAAGCTGGCGATCAGCGCCACGGTCAGGCCGAGCAGGCTGGTCCACATCGACACGCGCTGGTCGAACAGGACGATGCTGGTGAACAGGCCGAGGCGGCGAAGCCCTAAGCCCAGGGCACGGGAGTTCTGCCGCAGGTTGTTGCCGTACCAGCGGTACATGAGTTTGCGGCTGGCCTTGAAGAAGCTCTTTTCCGGCGGGTGCTCGACGGTGTTGATGTCGGCGTCGGGCACGTAGAAGGTGTCGTAGCCCAGGCGCATCAGGCTGAACCAGCTGGACTTGTCGTCGCCGGTGAGGAACTTGAAGCGGCCGAGGCGCCAGTGGTACAGCGAGTCGCTTTCCACGTCGGCGATGAATTCGGGGTTGGTCACCACGGTGGCGCGGAACATCGACATGCGCCCGGTCATGGTCAGCACGCGCTTGGACAGCGCCATGGAGCACATGTTGATGTGGCGCTGGGCGAAGCGCAGCTTGTGCCACTCGCTCATCACGTAGCCGCCGCGTACTTCGCAGAATTCGTTGGTGGTCAGGCCGCCGACATTGCCGAACAGCTTGAACCAGGGCACGGTCTTGCGCACTACGCCTTCACCGAGCACGGTGTCGCCGTCGATCACCGCGACTACGGCGTTGTCGTCCGGCAGGTGGCGGGAGATGGCGCGGAAACCGAAGGCCAGGCCATCGCGCTTGCCGGTCCCGGCGATCCGCACGAAGTCCAGGCTGACCCGCTGCGGCGGGTTGTACTTGGCCCACAGGCTCTTGATCAGCAGCTCGTCGGACATCTCCACCAGTGAGCAGACCACGGTGGTCGGGTAGCCGCAGTCGATCGCCTCGCGGATCACCGAGCTGTAGACCTGGGCGGTGGTCAGGGCGTCGATGCGGAAACTGGTGACCATCAGGTACACGTGCGACGGGTCGGCGGCGGCGCCGAGTTTGCGCACCTTGCGCCGCAGGCGCGGGTAGACCACGTAGAGGAACAGCATGCCGCGCACGAAGTGGGTTGCGCCCATGGAATAGCGCCAGATGCCGACCGCGCCGATGAGGAACAGGAAGTCCTTGGAGTCGGGGTCGAACAGGGTATTGGGCAGGGCCAGGGCGATCAGCATGAGCAGGCTCACGTAGAACAGCCAACCGGCGGCCTGCAGCAGGCCGTGCTTGAGGCTTTGCATGTTCAGCATCCGTATCGGTGACGGGACGTTCGGAAAAGCGCGCGGGACCGCCTGGCCCCGCGCGGTCTGCTTACCAGCAGATGCCTTCGGTACGGCTGGTCGCGCAGGTGGCCTTGCTCATGAAGCCCACCAGGTCGATGACCTGCTTGCCGGCCGGGGCCTGCTGGGCGAGGGCACGGAACTGCTCGTCGCGGTTGCCCAGGACGATGATCTCGGCGTCGTCGATGACCTTCTGGAAATCGGCATTGAGCAAGGACGAGACGTGGGGGATCTTCGACTCGATGTAGTCCTTGTTGGCGCCATGGACCCGGGCGTACTGCACGTTCTGGTCGTAGATGTTCAGCTCGTAGCCCTTGCCGATCAGGCGCTCGGCCAGTTCCACCAGCGGGCTTTCGCGCAGGTCGTCGGTGCCGGCCTTGAAGCTCAGGCCGAGCAGGGCGACCTTGCGCTTGTCGTGGCTTTCGATGATGTCGAAGGCGTTCTGCACCTGGGATTCGTTGCTGCGCATCAGCGAGTCGAGCAGCGGCGCCTTCACGTCGAGGCTGCCGGCGCGGTAGGTGAGGGCGCGCACGTCCTTGGGCAGGCACGAGCCGCCGAACGCGAAGCCCGGGCGCATGTAGTACTGCGACAGGTTCAGGGCCTTGTCCTGGCAGACCACGTCCATCACTTCGCGGCCGTCGACGCCCACTGCCTTGGCGATGTTGCCGATCTCGTTGGCGAAGGTGACCTTGGTCGCGTGCCAGACGTTGCAGGTGTACTTGATCATCTCGGCGACTTCGATGTCCTTGCGGATGATCGGTGCGTCGAGTTCTTCGTAGAGGGCCTGGAGCACGTCGCCGCTGGCGCGGTCCAGTTCACCGATGACGGTCATCGGCGGCTGGTCGTAGTCCTTGATCGCGGTGCTTTCGCGCAGGAACTCGGGGTTCACCGCGACGCCGAAGTCGACCCCGGCCTTTTTCCCGGAGCAGTCCTCGAGGATCGGGATCACCACGTTCTTCACCGTGCCCGGCAGTACGGTGCTGCGTACCACGATGGTGTGGCGGCTGGCTTTCTCGCGCAGGACGAAGCCGATTTCGCGGCACACCGACTCGATGTATTCGAGGCCGAGGTCGCCGTTCTTCTTGCTCGGGGTGCCGACGCAGATCATCGACAGGTCGCTGTCGCGGATGGCCTGGGAAAAGTCGGTGGTGCCACGCAGGCGGCCGTTGGCGATGCCCTGTTGCAGCAGGGTTTCCAGACCGGGCTCGACGATCGGCGACTTGCCCTGATTGATCAGATCGATCTTGGTCGCGGACACATCCACGCCGATGACCTCATGGCCGCGGGCGGACAGGCAACCGGCACAGACCGCACCCACATAACCCAAACCAAAGATGCTGATACGCATCGCATTCACCTCATGTAGTTAGCTACGCCGATTCCCTTCAAAGAACCGGACCGGGTTGAATTACCAGCCGTTTTCCAGGCGCACGACGCCGCTCCGTTAGTTCGCGGTGTCGAACGCAGGCATAAGTAAGTTGTGAGCGCTAAAACAGGTGCACTCGAATAAGGCAGGCAAAAGCCATAAAACGGGGCATGCCCCAAACGTCGGCCGTCTTTATTGCAGTACCCATCTTTCGATACTGCAGTGCTTGTTTTTTCAAGTGGATAAAATCCTTTGAAATCAACCACTAGGACGAATTTTTAGGGCGTCTTCTCCTGAGCCTGAGCGGCGCGCCGGAGGGGTTCCGGGCGGGGCTCGCCGAAGGTCCGTACAACTTCCAATGGGGACGATTTGTTATGTAAGTCATTTCTCACATGGAGCGTGAAAATCGTTACCGGTGGTATGAGCGGATGAACCGGGGAGAAGTTCCGGGGGGGCAAAGTGCTGGTGAAAGATTTTTTAATATTTTTTCTGATTGCAGTACTTTCAATCTGATAGCACGCGGGAGTTTCACCCCTATATATAAAGGGCGAAATTGAGGTGGGATGTTTTTGTGCCAGTACCCGAAAAAATTTCAGGATTTTTCGTCAAAAAACTACGAGCGGTCTTATGGCGTTTTGCGATAACGGCGTGGCGCTGGTTTTATGGCGCTGGATTTTTGGCGAAATCAGGGTTTATGGCTGACCTGTAGGAGCGTGGCTTGCCCGCGAAAGGACCGCATGGCGGTCCCCGATAGCACTGAGATCCGGGACCGCCATGCGGTCCTTTCGCGGGCAAGCCACGCTCCTACAGGTCCAAGCCAGCTCAGTTGCGGCGATCAGTCGTTCGGGTGATCGCGCAGGAACACCAGGTTATCCACCTTCGACAGCTCGGCACTGTAGTAGTAGCCCTGCACGTCGAACTGCTTGAGCTTCTCCGGGTCCTCGATCCGCTCCTGGATCACGAAGCGGCTCATCAGGCCGCGGGCCTTCTTGGCGTAGAAGCTGATGATCTTGTACTGGCCGTTCTTCTGGTCGCGAAACTCGGTGTTGATCACCCGAGCCTTCAGGGCGCTGCGTTTCACCGCGCTGAAGTATTCGTTGCTGGCCAGGTTGAGCAGCAGGTCGTCGCCCTGGTCGGCCAGGGCCTGGTTCAGCCATTCGCTGATCCGTGTGCCCCAGAACGCATACAGGTCCTTGCCCCGGGCGTTGGCCAGTTTGGTGCCCATTTCCAGGCGATAGGGCTGCATCAGGTCCAGCGGGCGCAACAGTCCATACAGGCCGGAGAGCATGCGCAGATGCGCCTGGGCATAGCTGAAGTCGTCTTCGCTCAGGCTTTCGGCATCCAGCCCGGTGTACACATCGCCCTTGAAGGCCAGCAGCGCCTGCTTGGCGTTGGCCGGGGTGAACTGCGGGGTCCAGCTGCCGAAGCGCGCGGCGTTGAGGCCGGCGAGCTTGTCGGAGAGGTGCATCAGTTCGCTGATCTGCGCCGGCGACAGCTCGCGCAGTTGCAGGATCAGTTCCTGGGAGTCGTCCAGGTATTGCGGCAGGGTGTGCCGTGCGGTCACCGGCGGGGTGTCGTAATCGAGGGTCTTGGCGGGGGAAATCACCGTCAGCATGGGGTCGGCTCCTTGAATCGTCGGGCGATTCTACGGGGCAGGGCGGATGTTCTCCAGCTATCGCGGCGATAGGCGGACGCGCTGCTATAGTGCCCGGCGGATCAACCGAAGAGTCTTCACCGTGCGCCTAGCCCTCGTTGTCCTGACCGCCTTGCTCGCCTTCGGCGCCCAGGCCGCCCCGCAGCCGATCGCCATTGTCGAGCGCAGCCACTGGCCGGAAACCCTCGACACCCCGGTACTGTTCGATGTCGCCTCGCGGGCCGAGATTCTCTCCTTCGCCCGTGTGCTGAGCGAAACCGAATCCCTCGACGACGCGACCCTGACCGCGCGCCTGCAACTGCGCCAGGCCAACCTGCCGCAGCTGCGCGAACTGCGCGAGCGCCTCTGGGGCATGCTCTGGCGCAACTACGACATGGCCCAGCAGAGCTGCGAGCAGGATGCATCGTTCTGCTACGCCGTCGACAACCTCGGCGACCTGCGCCGCACCGCCGCCAGCTTCGCCGTCGAGGCCGGTTCCTTCTATGCCGGCTGGGCCGAGCCGAGCCGGCAGTTCCATATCGCCTACCTCAACGAACTGCTGCGCAAGGCCGCGCTGTTTCCCCAGACCGCCAGCGAAGTGGCGTTCTTCTCGGCGCAGGAGGTCACCGGCGACCGTCTCAACGACCGCCTGTTCCTGCTCAGCTTCGACGGTGGGCCGAGCGTGGTCCCCGGCACGACCGAGGCCCTGGCCGCGTTCCTGCGCAAACAGCAGTTGCAGGGGCTGTTCTTCGTCCTCGGGCAGAACCTGCAGAGCCGTCGCGACAAGCAATCGCTGCAGGACCTGCGCGATATCTACCGCGGCCAGTGCGTCGGTACCCAGGGCTGGCAGTACCGCTCCCATGCGCAGTGGCAGGACTGGGAGGATTCGGTGATACGCGGTGCGGCGCGGGCGCAGAGCGATCTGCCGGAGCAGTACGTGCCGCTGTTCCGCCCACCCTACGGCCAGCGCCGCGCCGACAGCCCGGCCTTCTTCGCCAGCCAGAACCTGCGCGTCACCCTGTGGGACATCGACGCCCAGGACCTCAGCCCGCTCACCGCCGAACAGTCGGCGCAGCGCACCCTGACCCTGATGCTGCTGTGGCGCCGCGGCCTGATCCAGCTGCATGACAGCCAGCCGAAGGCGCAGCAGGTGGTGACCTGGTTGCTGAGCAATACGGCGCAGAGTGGGATTGGTTGGGAAAGTTGCAAGGACTTTGCCGAACGGCAATGAGAAAGGCGTTGGCGCGCCCGGAGGGAAAGGTTTCAACGAGGTCCAATCATGACTGTAGTCGTGCTTTTCCCACGCGCCAAGGGCTATTCGTCAAACCGAAAAATAAACTTCACTTACATGCAAAAACGCTTTTTCCGGTAATCGTTTTTGCGGTATGTAAGAGTCAGACAGCCGAATCCTGCAGCCAGGTGGCGTCTTTCGGACACTCCTTAGTGCAGGTGCGCTTCCCGCCCGTAACGACGCGGATACGGGAAGAACGGCGGTCACTCTGCGATGCGGCAGTAGCGCATCGTGTAGCTCCCACATAAGGTGACCGAGTATGGATGACCAAGGACGCACTTCTTCCTCCAACCAGCCAATCCTGTATGTGTTGGACACCAACGTCCTGATTCACGACCCCAACGCCTTGCTCAACTTCGAAGAACACCACGTCGCCATTCCGATGACGGTGCTGGAGGAACTCGACAAGCTCAAGACCGGTAAACACACCGTCGCCGCCGAATGTCGCCAGGCGATCCGCCTGATCGACCAGACCCTGGGCGATGCGACGCCGTCCGATGTCGAACTGGGTGTGCCGATCCAGCGCGGCAAGAGCGGTCCGAAGGGCTCCCTGTCGATCCTGATGACCGCGCGTACCGAGCCCAATCGCCTGCTGCCGGAGCACCTCAACGACAACATCATCATCAACCAGGTCCTGGACTTGCGCGCCAAGCACAAGGACCGCGACGTGGTGCTGGTGACCAAAGACATCAACATGCGCCTCAAGGCCCGCGCTTGTGGGATCGCGGCAGAGGACTACAGCACCGACCAGTTGGTTGACGACGTCAGCTTGCTGTCCAAGGGCTATCACTCGGTCACCGGTTCGTTCTGGGACCGCGTCGCGAAGGTCGAGACTCGTCAGGAGCGCGGTCGCACCTGGCATCGGGTACAACTGATCGACAACCTGCCGGCAGTGCATGTCAACGAGTTCATCATCGATGAGCAGGGGTTCGTCGGCTGGATCAAGGGCATCAAGGACAGCGAACTGCTGCTGCTCGACCTGCACCAGGAGCCGCTGCTGCACCAGGAAGCCTGGGGCCTGAAACCGCGGGACATTCATCAGGGTCTGGCGCTGTTCGCCTTGCTCGACCCGGACATTCACCTGGTCAACCTGACCGGCGCCGCCGGTTCCGGCAAGACCATCCTGGCCCTGGCCGCGGCCATCGAGCAGACCATGGTCAGCAAGCGTTACCGGCGCATCATCGCCACCCGCAGCGTGCAGGGCCTGGACCAGGAGATCGGCTTCCTGCCCGGCACCGAGGCGGAAAAGATGGAGCCCTGGCTCGGCGCCATCACCGACAACCTCGAAGCCCTGCACATGGACGACGAGAGTACCCACGGCAGTGTCGAATACATTCTCGAAAGGGTGCCGCTGCAGTTCAAATCGCTGAACTACATCCGCGGGCGCAGCTTCCAGCAGAGCCTGATCCTGATCGACGAATGCCAGAACCTCACCCCGCACCAGATGAAAACCATCATCACCCGTGCCGGCGCCGGTTCGAAGGTGATCTGCCTGGGCAACCTGGCGCAGATCGACACCCCGTACCTGTCGGCCACCAGCTCCGGCCTGACCTACCTCACCGAGCGCTTCAAGGACTTCCCCAACGGCGTGCACATCACCCTGCAGGGGGTACCACGGTCGATTCTCGCCGAATACGCGGAATCCCATCTGTAGACCCGTCCGCCGGACGGCCCCGTGCCGTCCGGCTTTTTTTCGCTGCCAGATCCTGACCCGCGGGTTTACAATCAGCGCCCCCGATCAGGAGTTTCCGCTGTGCTGACTCATCTCGATTCCCAAGGTCGCGCCGCCATGGTCGACGTGACCGACAAGGCCGTGACCCACCGCGAAGCCGTGGCCGAAGCGCGGGTGCGCATGCTGCCGCAGACCCTGCGCATGATCGTCGACGGCGCCCATCCCAAGGGTGACGTGTTCGCCGTGGCGCGCATCGCCGGTATCCAGGCGGCGAAGAAGACCAGTGACCTGATACCGCTGTGCCATCCGCTGATGCTGACCAGCGTCAAGGTCGAGCTGAGTGCCGAGGGTGACGACTGCGTGCATATCGTCGCGCGCTGCAAGCTGGCCGGGCAGACCGGGGTGGAAATGGAGGCGCTGACCGCCGCCAGCGTCGCCGCGCTGACCATCTACGACATGTGCAAGGCGGTGGACCGCGGCATGACCATCGAGAACGTGCGTCTGCTGGAGAAGCTCGGCGGCAAGAGCGGTCACTACCAGGCGGAGGCGCAATGAAGATCAAGGTGGTCTATTTCGCTCGCTACCGCGAGCTGCTGGGCCGCGATGGCGAGACCCTCGACGGTGCTTTCGGCCGTATCGAGGATGTGCGCCAGGCCTTGCTCGGCAAGGGCGAGGCCTATGCCGTGCTGGCCGAGCAGAACCTGATGTGCGCGCGCAACCAGGACCTGTGCAAGCCCGACGAAGCCCTGGAGGACGGCGACGAAGTGGCCTTCTTCCCGCCGGTCACCGGAGGTTGAGATGAGCGTTCGGGTCCAGAACGCGCCCTTCGATCCGGGGGCGGAAACCAGTGCCATGCATGCCGCCAACGTCGGTGTCGGCGCCGTGGTGGCATTTGTCGGCTATGTGCGTGATTTCAACGATGGCCTCGAGGTGGCGGGGATGTTCCTCGAACACTATCCGGGGATGACCGAAAAGGCCCTGGGCAAGATCGTCGTCGAGGCCGAGCAGCGCTGGCCGTTGCTCAAGGTCGAGGTGCTGCATCGCATCGGCGCCCTCGACCCGGGCGAGCCGATCGTCTTCGTCGGCGTCGCCAGCGCCCACCGCCAGGCGGCATTCGACGCCTGCAACTTCATCATGGATTACCTCAAGACCCGCGCTCCGTTCTGGAAGAAGGAACAGACCAGCGAAGGCGAGCGCTGGGTGGACGGGAAGCAGAGCGATTCGGACGCTGCCGATCGCTGGTAGATCCTTTTTCCCTGTTGGTCTTCAAGGGCGTCATCGCTGCGGTTCGGAGCGCCGAACCGCAGCGATGACGCCCGTTCGGTCTCCGCTCATCTCCGTCTGTTGTAATTTCATACAATAGAGTCCAGTATGGACTTACAAGTACAAATACAGGCAATGCCCCCCTTTCCTCTGCTTTGTCACCACCCCAACAACAACGAGCGAGAGAGACCCAACATGAAGACCTCCCACCTGATCGCCGGTCTGGCCTTTGGCCTGTTCGCCAGCAGCCCGCTGTTCGCGGCCGACAAGCCCCTGCGCATCGGCATCGAGGCCGCCTATCCGCCGTTCGCCTACAAGACCCCGGAAGGCAAGATCGCCGGTTTCGACTACGACATCGGCAATGCCCTGTGCGCCGAAATGAAGGTCGAATGCCAGTGGACCGAGCAGGAGTACGACGGTCTGATCCCGTCGCTGAAGGTGAAGAAGATCGACGCCGCGCTGTCCTCGATCACCATTACCGAGGATCGCAAGAAGAACGTGGACTTCACCCACAAGTACTACTTCACCTCCGCGCGCCTGGCGATGAAGGAAGGCAGTCAGGTCGACGACCAGTATGAAGCGCTGAAGGGCAAGCGCATCGGCGTGCAGCGGGCCACCACCACCGACCGTTACGTCGAGGCGGTGCTGGTGCCGAAAGGTGTGACTGCCGTGCGCTACAGCACCAACGAAGAGATCTTCATGGACCTGGTCGCTGGACGCCTGGACGGCGTGTTCGCCGATACCATCCCGCTGCAGCTGGGCTTCCTCGACACGCCGAAGGGTGAGGGCTTCGCCTTCGTCGGCCCGGAGCTGAAGGATCCGAAGTTCGTCGGTGAAGGTGCCGGCATCGCCGTGCGCAAGGGCAACACCGAGCTGGTCAACAAGCTCAACGCCGCCATCGACGCGATCCGCGCCAATGGCGAGTACCAGAAGATCCAGGCCAAGTACTTCAAGAACGATATCTACGGCGACTGATCTGCCGCGGTTTTTGTAGGAGCCGGCTTGTCGTGTGACGAACCACTGCGAAGGACCGCATAGCGGTCCCCGACAGCGGTGAGGTCTGGGACCGCTATGCGGTCCTTCGCAGGCAAGCCAGCTCCTACACAGACGGCGCGACAGCGCCGTCCCCAAAAGCCATCAGGCTTTCAGTTCCTTCAGGTGCTTGTACACCGTCGCCCGCCCCATGTTCAGCACATTGGCCACGTAGTTGGCCGCACTCTTGCCACGGAACGCGCCCTCGGCGTGCAGGGCCAGGACCAGCTCGCGCTTGTGGTCGCGGTTGAGCAGGTTGAGGCTGAGCTGGCGCTGGCGCAGCCAGCTGTTGAGGAAGGTGTTGATGCGCTCCTGCCAGTCGTCGCGGAACAGCGCGTCCGGCTGCGGAATCAGCTTGCTCGGCGAGAGGAACAGGTCCAGCGCCGCCTTGGCGTTCTCGAACAGGGAAATGTTCAGGTTGATGCACAGCACCGCCAGCGGCTGGCCTTGCGGGTCGCGCAGCACCGTGCTCAGCGAACGGATCTTCTGCCCGTCCCAGTTGAGCTTTTCGTAGGGGCCGATATTGGTCTCGTCGCTACCTTCCTCGAACATGTCCTCCAGCGCTGCGTCGTCGCCGATCTCGCGCTTGGACAGGTTGTTGGCGATGTAGTCGATCTTCTGCGTGCGCAGGTCGTGCAGCACCACTTCGGCGTGGGGGAAGAACAGCGTGGCGATGGCGTCGGCGATCGCCCGGTAGTTCTGCAGGAAAGGATCGGTGGTGGACATTCGGGCGGGCTCCGCGAAGGGGGTCAGCGCCCTTGGAGCAAGGGCGCTGGGAGTGTGCCGCAAACGCGCGGGGGCGTCATCCATCCAGGCGTGCGGGCGACAGTTGCGCGGCGCTCAGGCCGAAGGCGGCGAGGCTTTCCGGCAACGGCTCGCCGCGCACCAGCGCAGCACTGGCCTGGCCCATCGCCGGCGAGGTCTGGATACCGTAGCCGCCTTGCGCCGCGACCCAGAACAGACCGTCGACACGCGGATCGAAACCGGCCACCAGATCGCCGTCGGCGACGAAGCTGCGCAGCCCGGCCCAGGTCCGGAACGGCCGGCGGATGCTCAGGGTGGTGGCTTCCTCGATCAGGTAGATGCCGGTGGCGATATCCAGCTCTTCCGGTTGCACGTCGTGGGGTTCGACCGGGTCGGCATTGCACGGCGAGCCGAGGAGCATGCCGGCATCCGGCTTCATGTAGAACGACTCGTCGAGGCTGACCAGCATCGGCCAGCCATGGCTGTCGATGTCCGCCGGCGCTTCGAAGATGAATGCCGCGCGGCGCTTGGGCTGCAGGCCCAGCGCCTTGGCGCCGGCCAACTGGCCGATCTGGTCGGCCCAGGCGCCGGCGGCGTTGATCAGCACCGGCGCGCGGAACGGGCCGCGGGTGGTCTGCACCAGCCACTGGCCTTCGCCATCCCGCTGCAGGGCGAGCACTTCGCAGTCGCCGTGGATCTCGCCCTGCTGACGGCGAATGCCGCGCAGATAACCCTGGTGCAGGGCGTCGGTGTCGATGTCGCTGGCGCTGGGGTCGTACAGCGCGCCGTGGACTTTTTCCCGGCGCAGCACCGGCAGGCGCGCACAGGCTTCGTCGGCGCTGAGCAGTTGCATGTCCGGTACGCAGGCACGGGCGCTGTCGAACTGGCGCTGGAGTTCCTCGGCGTTGCCGTCGAAGTCCACGGTCATTTCGCCGCGAGGCATCAGCAGCGGATGCTCGGCGAAGCCGGCCGGCGGCTGGTCGAAAAAGGCGCGGCTGGCCAGGGTCAGGGCGCGTACCTGGGGCGTGCCGTAGGCGGCGGTGTACAGCGCCGCGGAGCGGCCGGTGGAGTGGTAGCCCGGCAGGGTTTCCCGTTCCAGCAGCAGCACCTTGCCGTGGTTGGCCAGCCAGTAGCCGGTGGAGGCGCCGGCGATGCCGGCACCGATGATGAGGTAGTCAGCCTGGTGCATGGCGCTCTCCACGGCTCAGTGGCCGCGCTGCAGGTGATACAGGGCGTTGGCCAGGGCGATGTCTTCCAGGCCCAGGCCGATGGAGCGGAAGAACGCATGGCGCTGGTAGTCCGGACGCGCTGCCTGGCCGCTGACCAGTTCCGGCAGGTCGCCGCGGATGGCTTCCGGGTCCCAGCCGTGCTGTTCGGCGGCGAGGCGCATTTCTCCGGCGCTGCCGGGGGTGGTCTGGCGGTAGTCGCAGTAGACATCCATGGCCGCCAGGCTGGCCGGTGGCACTTCGTGGGCGCGTACGGCGTTGGTGCTGATCGAGGTGATCAGCGCCGGCTTGCTCAAGCGGGCCGGATCGATGACCGGACGGGCCGAGGAGGTGCACAGCAGGATGACATCGGCGTCGACCAGCGCGGCGTCGGCATCGTCGTGCAGGCTCAGGCGTGGATCGCTGGAGGCCAGGGCATCGCGTTCGCTGGCGCTGAGGTCCTTCAGGCTCGGGGCGTAGAGACGAATGTCCTGCCATGGGCGCAGCTCACGCGCGTAGTGCAGGTGCGCGCGGGCGACCGGACCGCCACCGATGATGGTCAGGCGCCGGGCGCTGTCGGGGGCCAGGGCGTCCACGGCTACGGCGGTGGCCGCGGCGGTGCGGGCGATGGTCAGTTCACCGGCATCGCAGAGCAGCAGCGGCTGGCCGCTGTCCATCGACATCAGCAGGGTCCAGGCGGTCACCAGCGGGCCCTGTTCGCGAACGATATAGGGCGAGGTCTTGACCCCGTAGACGCGGTCCTCGGCGAGCACGCCGCCGTAGTTGATGAAGTCGCCCTGGCCGGCCGGGAATTCCACCAGTTGCTGCGCGGGCTGTACCGCCTGGCCGGCGGCGAGGTCGCGGAACAGGTCGCGCATCACCCGGGGAACATCCACCTGGGCGAGCAGTTGACGGGCTTGCTGCTGATCGAGAACGAGGGGGGCGGCCATCGGGGTGCTCCGGGGTTGGGTTTAAACTAATTTTTCCATTATGGACTTTTAGTTTAAGTTTTTGCTATCCCCCGTCGTCTGAAAAATCTTGCGGTCCTGGAAAACGCCACCCATAAAAAAACGCAGCACTCAGGCTGCGTTCTCTGCTCAGGCACTTACCCCTTACCCGTGCTTCTTCGGCACCGGCTTGAGCAACTCCGTCGGCGGCATTTCGCAACTGATCTTGCGTCCCAGCAAGGCCTCGATGGCCGGCAACTGGTAGGAATCGTCCTCGCCGGCGAAGCTGATCGACACGCCGCTGGTCCCGGCGCGGCCCGTCCGGCCGATGCGGTGCACGTAGTCGTCGGGATCTTCCGGCAGGGTGAAGTTGATCACGTGGCTGATGCCGTCGATATGGATGCCGCGACCTGCCACGTCGGTCGCCACCAGCACGGTGATACGGCCTTCACGGAAGTTTTCCAAGGTGCGGATGCGCTTGTGCTGCGGTACATCGCCGGACAGTTGCGCGGCATTCACGCCGTCGCGCACCAGGCGCTCCTCGATGCGCCGTACCTCGTCCTTGCGGTTGGCGAAGACGATGACCCGCTCCCACTTGTTCTCGGTCACCAGGTTGTACAGCAACTTGTACTTGTCGCTGCCGGCCACGGCGTAGACGTGCTGTTCCACGGTCTCGCTGGCGACGTTCTCCGGCTCGATCTCGACGATGGCCGGGTTGGTGGTCCACTGCTTGGCCAGGTTCATCACGTCTTCGGTGAAGGTGGCGGAGAACAGCAGGGTCTGACGCTCGCTCTTCGGCGGGGTCTGGCGAATGATCTGACGGACCTGTGGGATGAAGCCCATGTCGAGCATGCGGTCGGCTTCGTCCAGGACCAGCACCTCGATCATGTCCAGGTGCACTTCGCCGCGCTGGTTGAAGTCCAGCAGGCGGCCCGGCGTGGCGACGAGGATGTCGCAATGGCGGGCTTCCAGGGCCTTGAGCTGCTTGTCGTAGTCCATCCCGCCGACGAAGGTCATCACGTTGAGGCCGGTGTACTTGGTCAGCGCCGCGGCATCCTTGGCGATCTGCACCACCAGCTCGCGGGTCGGCGCGATGATCAGTGCCCGCGGCTCGCCCATGTAGCGCTCTTTCGGCGGAGGGGTCTGCTGCAGCTGGGTGATGATCGAGATCAGGAACGCCGCGGTCTTGCCGGTGCCGGTCTGGGCCCGGCCGATGGCGTCCTGGCCGCGCAGGGTGAAACCGAGCACCTGGGCCTGGATCGGTGTGCAGTACGGGAAACCGAGGTCGTGGATGGCATGCATCAGCTCGTTGGAGAGCTTGAAATCGTGGAAGCGGGTCTTGCCTTCCTGCGGTTCGACCGCGAAGTCTTCCAGTTTCCAGGTCGAGGCCTGGGGTTTCGGCTTGCGCTCGCGGCGCGGCTTGGCGGCGGGTGCAGGCTCAGCGGGCGCCGACTCGACAGGAACGGGCTGGGCCGCTTCGGTGTTCCTGGCCGGGGCGCTGGGCGCTGGGGCGGGAGCGGGTGCTGGAGCGGGCGGCTGCATCACGGGGGCAGCGCTTTCGGCAGCGAGTTGCTCGACCTCGCCTTTGCCGAACATTTTCTTGAGTGCTTTGAGCACGGTCTTCTCGTCAATTGGTTAAGGAATGTACGCCGGGCAGTGTAATGCAAGATCCGGGCTCGGCGTAGGGGAATGAACCGACAACTACAGGGAATGCGACTTTCAGCGCAAGCGCTGCAGCAACCAGGCGCCGATGTCGCTGATTTCTTCCGGCAGTACCGCGTGCTCCATCGGGTATTCCAGCCAGCCGACACTGACGCCCCAGTGCTTGAGGTGTTCGTAGGCGGTGCGGCCCATGGCCGGTAGCACCACCGGGTCGTACTGGCCGTGCAGGCACAGCGCCGGAATGCGCTGCTGGCTGGCGGTGAGCTGGGTGTCGTCCTTGAAGGTCGGGGCGTAGGTGGACAGGGCCAGCACGCCGCCGAGGGCACCCTGCCACTTCATATAGGCCGTGTGCAGCACCACCGCGCCGCCCTGGGAGAAGCCGGCGAGGATGATGCGGTTGGGGTCGATACCCAGCGCGCGCTGTTCCTCGATCAGGGCGATGACCTGGGCGGCGGATTCTTCCAGCTGCGCCTCGTCGATGGCCCGCGCCGGGGTCATGGCCTTGATGTCGTACCAGCTGGGCATTGCATAGCCACCGTTGATCGTCACCGCGCGGGTTGGGGCCTGGGGCATAACGAAACGGGTGGTCAGCAATTGTTCCTGCAGGGCTTCGGCCACCGGCATGAAGTCGTAGCGGTCGGCACCCAGGCCGTGCAACCAGATGACACAGGCGTCGGCGTTCTTTTGTGGCTCGAGAATCAAGGGTTTGCTCATGACTGCTCCGAAAAAGTGCACGCGATCTCAATGGGGTGCATGAAAAGAAGGCACGCGGGGATCACAGCTAAAAAAGATGTCGCATTGCTATAACTTTGCCCGTTGCAACTGACTGAAACGCTTTAGCGAAACGATCTGGTACGCGCTTTGCAATTCCACCGGGTACGTGAGGGAAGTAGCAATGCGCGGTAACACCCCTCATGGGAAACCCAAGGCTGTCACAGAACAGCGAATTGCGCCAATTGACCCAATAACAAGCCGAAAAGGGTCGGATGCGCCTCATAAGGGTGCGGTGCAAGCCGGCTCAACACAATAAGAGCGAACTGGAGGTTTTAATGAAGATGTTGAAGACCACCCTGGCAGTCATGACGGCTGCCGCGGCACTGGGCGTGAGCGCCATGGCCCAGGCGGGTGCGACCCTGGATGCGGTGCAGAAGAAGGGCTTCGTCCAGTGCGGCGTCAGTGACGGTCTGCCGGGCTTCTCGGTACCGGACGCCAAGGGCACCATCGTCGGTATCGACGCCGACGTCTGCCGCGCCGTCGCGGCCGCGGTATTCGGTGACGCGACCAAGGTCAAGTTCAGCCAGCTCAACGCCAAGGAGCGCTTCACCGCGCTGCAGTCCGGCGAAGTCGACGTGCTGTCGCGCAACACCACCTGGACCAGCTCGCGCGACGCCGGCATGGGCCTGGTGTTCGCCGGTGTTACCTACTACGACGGCATCGGCTTCCTGGTGAACAAGAAGCTCGGCGTTTCCAGCGCCAAGGAGCTGGATGGTGCAACCATCTGCATCCAGGCCGGTACCACCACCGAACTGAACGTGTCGGACTACTTCCGCGCCAACGGTCTGAAATACACCCCGATCACCTTCGACACCTCCGACGAGAGCGCCAAGTCGCTGGAGTCCGGTCGTTGCGACGTGCTGACCTCGGACAAGTCGCAGCTCTACGCACAACGCTCCAAGCTGGCGGCGCCGACCGACTACGTCGTGCTGCCGGAAACCATCTCCAAGGAGCCGCTGGGCCCGGTAGTGCGCAAGGGTGACGAGGAGTGGTTCTCCATCGTGCGCTGGACCCTGTTCGCCATGCTCAATGCCGAAGAAATGGGCATCACCTCGAAGAACGTCGAAGCTGAAGCCAAAGCCACCAAGAACCCCGACGTGGCCCGTATGCTCGGCGCCGACGGCGAATACGGCAAGGACCTGAAGCTGCCGAAGGACTGGGTGGTGCAGATCGTCAAGCAGGTGGGCAACTACGGCGAAGTGTTCGAGAAGAACCTCGGCAAGGGCACCCCGCTGCAGATCGACCGCGGTCTGAACGCCCTGTGGAACAACGGCGGTATCCAGTACGCGCCTCCGGTGCGCTGATTGGGGCGGCCCGCGGTGACGCCGTCGTCACCGCGGGCCGTATCGTTCCTTCTTTTCGGGGCCTTTCATGCACAATCCACCCAGGGGCTTGTCCCTTAGCGATCCACGTGTTCGCGCGTGGCTGTTCCAGATCCTCACGATCGTCTTCGTGGTCGGTCTGGGCTGGTATCTGTTCCACAACACCCAGACCAACCTGCAACACCGGGGTATCACCTCGGGCTTCGACTTCCTCGAACGCAGCGCCGGCTTCGGCATCGCCCAGCATCTGATTCCCTATGTCGAGTCCGATTCCTATGCCCGGGTCTTCGTCATCGGCCTGCTCAACACGCTGCTGGTGACCTTCATCGGGATCATCCTGGCGACCCTGCTCGGCTTCATCATCGGCGTGGCGCGGCTGTCGCCGAACTGGATGATCAACAAGCTGGCCACGGTCTACGTCGAGACCTTCCGCAACATCCCGCCGCTGCTGCAGATCCTGTTCTGGTACTTCGCGGTGTTCCTGACCCTGCCGGGACCGCGGGGCAGCATCAACCTCAACGACACCTTCTTCATCAGCAACCGCGGCCTGAACATGCCCGGCGCCTCGATCGCCGAGGGCTTCTGGCCGTTCGTGATCGCCGTGCTGCTGGCCATCGTCGCGGTGGTCGCCATGGTGCGCTGGGCCAACCGCCGTTTCGAGGCGAGCGGCGAGCCGTTCCACAAGTTCTGGGCCGCGGTCGGCCTGCTGCTGGTGATCCCGGGCATGAGCGTATTGCTGTTCGGCAATCCGCTGAGCTGGGAACTGCCGCAATTGAAAGGATTCAACTTCGCCGGCGGCTGGGTGCTGATTCCCGAACTGCTGGCGCTGACCCTGGCCCTGACCATCTATACCGCGGCGTTCATCGCCGAGATCGTCCGTTCCGGGATCCGCTCGGTGAGCCACGGCCAGACCGAGGCGGCCCGTTCCCTCGGCCTGCGCGAAGGCCCGACGCTGCGCAAGGTGATCATTCCCCAGGCGCTGCGGGTGATCATTCCGCCGCTGACCAGCCAGTACCTGAACCTGGCGAAGAACTCCTCGCTGGCGGCCGGTATCGGCTATCCGGAAATGGTCTCGCTGTTTGCCGGCACCGTGCTCAACCAGACCGGGCAGGCCATCGAGGTGATCGCCATCACCATGAGCGTGTACCTGGCCATCAGCATCAGCATTTCCCTGCTGATGAACTGGTACAACAAGCGCATCGCGCTGATCGAGCGGTAAGGAGACGCGCATGACTACCCATGTTTTCAAACCCGACATGCCGCCACCGGTGAAGACCGTCGGCGTCGTCGCCTGGCTGCGGGCCAACCTGTTCTCCAGCTGGCTGAATACCCTGCTGACGCTGTTCGCCATCTATCTGGTCTGGCTGATCGTGCCGCCGCTGCTGCAATGGTCGATCTTCGACGCCAACTGGGTCGGCACCACCCGCGCCGACTGCACCAAGGAAGGTGCCTGCTGGGTGTTCATCCAGCAGCGCTTCGGCCAGTTCATGTACGGCTATTACCCCACCGAGCTGCGCTGGCGCGTCGACCTGACGGTCTGGCTGGCGGTGATCGGCGCGGCGCCGCTGTTCATCTCGCGCTTCCCGCGCAAGGCGATCTACGGCCTGTGCTTCCTCGTCGCCTACCCGATCATCGCCTACACCCTGCTGCACGGTGGGCATCTGGGCCTGGCCACGGTGCCGACCAGCCAGTGGGGCGGCTTGATGCTGACCCTGGTGATCGCCACCGTCGGTATCGTCGGCGCCTTGCCTCTTGGCATCCTGCTGGCCCTGGGCCGACGTTCGCGCATGCCGGCGGTGAAGGTGGTCTGCGTGACCTTCATCGAGTTCTGGCGCGGCGTGCCGCTGATCACCGTGCTGTTCATGTCCTCGGTGATGCTGCCGCTGTTCCTGCCTGAAGGCATGAGCTTCGACAAGCTGCTGCGGGCCATGATCGGGGTGATCCTGTTCCAGTCGGCGTACATCGCCGAGGTGGTGCGCGGCGGTCTGCAGGCCATTCCCAAGGGCCAGTACGAAGCCGCCGCGGCCATGGGCCTGGGCTACTGGCGCTCGATGGGCCTGGTGATCCTGCCGCAAGCCCTGAAGCTGGTGATTCCCGGCATCGTCAACACCTTCATTGCCCTGTTCAAGGACACCAGCCTGGTGATCATCATCGGCCTGTTCGACCTGCTCAACAGCGTCAAGCAGGCGGCCGCCGACCCCACCTGGCTGGGCATGGCGACCGAGGGCTACGTGTTCGCAGCCCTGGTGTTCTGGATTTTCTGTTTCGGTATGTCCCGCTACTCCATGCATCTGGAGCGCAAGCTGGACACAGGCCACAAGCGTTAGGAGTGTTTCGAATGAGTGAAGCGATCAAGCAGCCTGTCGGCCCTGAAGGCATTATCCAGATGCAGGGCGTGAACAAGTGGTACGGCCAGTTCCACGTGCTCAAGGACATCAACCTCAATGTGCGCCAGGGCGAGCGTATCGTCCTGTGCGGACCGTCCGGTTCGGGCAAGTCCACCACCATCCGCTGTCTCAACCGGCTGGAAGAGCACCAGCAGGGCCGCATCGTCGTCGATGGTGTGGAGCTGACCAACGATCTCAAGCAGATCGAGGCGATCCGTCGTGAAGTCGGCATGGTGTTCCAGCATTTCAACCTGTTCCCGCACCTGACCATCCTGCAGAACTGCACCCTGGCGCCGATGTGGGTACGCAAGATGCCCAAGCGCAAGGCCGAGGAAATCGCCATGCACTACCTGGAGCGCGTGCGCATTCCGGAGCAGGCGCACAAGTTCCCGGGGCAGTTGTCCGGTGGTCAGCAGCAGCGCGTGGCAATTGCCCGGGCGTTGTGCATGAAGCCGAAGATCATGCTGTTCGACGAGCCGACCTCGGCACTTGATCCGGAAATGGTCAAGGAAGTGCTGGACACCATGGTCAGCCTGGCCGAAGACGGCATGACCATGCTCTGCGTGACCCACGAAATGGGCTTCGCCCGGACCGTGGCGAACCGGGTGATCTTCATGGACAAAGGGGAAATCGTCGAACAGGCGGCGCCGGATGACTTCTTCGACCGGCCGCAGAACGAGCGGACCAAGCTGTTCCTGAGTCAGATCCTGCATTAAGCCGTTGGGGACCGCTTTGCGGTCCTTCGCAGGCAAGCCAGCTCCTACAGGAGAGGCGCAAGCAATCTTTCTGTAGGAGCTGGCTTGTCGTGTGACGAACCACTGCGAAAGGGCCGCAAAGCGGCCCCAATATGTGAAATCAGTTCTCTTCTTCCTTCACCGCCGGCGCCGGTGGCGGACGCAGTCCCACCTCGGCCACCAGCTTCAGCTGCTTGCCATTGCGCAGCACCTCGATGGCGACCTTCTCGCTCGGCTTGATCCGTGCGACCTGGTTCATCGACCGCCGACCATCGCCGGCCGGCTCGCCATTGATGCTGAGAATCACGTCACCCAGTTGCAGACCCGCCCGTTGCGCCGGGCCGTCGCGGAAAATCCCGGCGACGACGATGCCTGGACGCCCCTGCATGCCGAACGACTCGGCCAGTTCCTCGCTCAACGGCTGCACTTCGATACCCAGCCAGCCACGGATCACCTGGCCATGCTCGATGATCGACTTCATCACCTCCAGCGCCAGCTTGGTCGGAATGGCGAAGCCGATACCCTGCGAGCCGCCGGACTTGGAGAAGATCGCCGTATTGATCCCGGTCAGGTTGCCGTTGGCGTCCACCAGTGCGCCGCCGGAGTTGCCCGGGTTGATCGCCGCGTCGGTCTGGATGAAGTCTTCGTAGTTGTTCAGGCCCAGTTGGTTGCGCCCGGTGGCGCTGATGATGCCCATGGTCACGGTCTGGCCGACGCCGAACGGGTTGCCGATGGCCAGGGCGACGTCGCCGATGCGGATGTTGTCGGAACGGCCGATGGTGATCGCCGGCAGGTTCTTCAGGTCGATCTTCAGCACCGCCAGGTCGGTTTCCGGGTCGCTGCCGATGACCCGGGCCAGGGTTTCACGGCCGTCTTTGAGCGCCACTACGATCTGGTCGGCACCGGCGGTCACGTGGTTGTTGGTCAGCAGATAGCCTTCCGGGCTCATGATCACCGCCGAACCCAGGCTCGACTCCCAGCGGCGCTGCTTGGGCAGGTTGTCGCCGAAGAAGCGGCGGAACTGCGGGTCTTCGAACAGGGGGTGAGCGGACTTGTTGACCACCTTGGTGGTGTACAGGTTGGCTACCGCCGGCGCCGCGTGGCTCACCGCGTCGGCATAGGACACCGGGCCCTGGACCATGCTGGTGGTCTGTGGCGCCTGTTGCAGGTTCACATCCTGGCTGGGCAGGCCGACCCATTGAGGAAAACGCTGGATGACCAGCAACGCGATCAGCACGCCGGTGAACAGCGGCCAGCCGAAATAACGCAAAGCCTTGAACATTGAATGGATCCTGGGGAGTTGGCCCGAGCCGGTAATGCGGTGGGGAAGGGTGACCGCGCGCGATCATACTTCGGCAAGACCTGTGCAGGAACCGCTAAATCATTCGACGTGCGACGGCGTCGGTCGAATGCCCCCAGGTAGTTGCCGTCGGTTTCCCCAAAACAGTCGACGGCCCATAATGATGGCCATTATACGGGGCCTTGTGCCGCGCTGAACTGCTGAATTGAGGAGTCTTTTCCATGGCTGTTGCCCTGACTACCCTGGTCGAGGAAGCCGACCGTTATCTCGGTAGCGCGAAAATCCAGGACTACTGCCCCAACGGCCTGCAGGTCGAGGGCCGTCCGCAGGTGACCCGCATCGTCAGCGGCGTGACGGCCAGCCAGGCGCTGCTGGACGCCGCGGTCGAGGCCGATGCCGACCTGGTGCTGGTCCACCACGGCTATTTCTGGAAAGGCGAGAACCCGTGCATCACCGGCATGAAGCAGCGCCGCCTGAAAACCCTGCTCAAGCACGACATCAGCCTGCTGGCCTACCACCTGCCGCTGGACGTGCATCCGGAAGTCGGCAACAACGTGCAACTGGCGCGGCAACTGGATATCACCGTCGAGGGCCCGTTGGACCCCGACAATCCAAGGGTGGTAGGCCTGGTCGGCTCGCTGGCCGAACCGCTGTCGGCGCGCGATTTCGCCCGTCGGGTCAATGAAGTGATGGGCCGCGAGCCCTTGCTGGTGGAGGGCGAGGCGGTCATTCGTCGGGTCGGCTGGTGCACCGGCGGTGGCCAGGGCTACATCGACCAGGCGATCGCCGCCGGTGTCGACCTGTTCATCAGCGGCGAAGCCTCCGAGCAGACCTTCCATAGCGCGCGGGAAAACGGCGTCAGCTTCATCGCCGCCGGGCACCACGCCACCGAGCGCTACGGCGTGCAGGCGCTGGGCGACTACCTGGCTCGCCGGTTTGCCCTCGAGCACCTGTTCATCGACTGTCCGAACCCGGTGTGACAGCCCAAACGCCTGGGCATATCCATAGATTGTTTCGTTCTAGGCGGCCTTCTAAATAGAAGCGGGCGCTGTGATAGAGTGGCCCGCTCGAACACGGCCCGCCTGGCCGTCCATAAAAGATCGTTTTTCCCGTGAGTAGCCATGGTCGACAAACTGACGCATTTGAAACAGTTGGAGGCGGAAAGCATCCACATCATTCGTGAGGTGGCCGCCGAGTTCGATAACCCGGTGATGCTGTACTCGATTGGCAAGGATTCGGCCGTGATGCTGCATCTGGCACGCAAGGCCTTCTTCCCTGGCAAGCTGCCGTTTCCCGTGATGCATGTCGACACCCAGTGGAAATTCCAGGAGATGTACCGCTTCCGCGACAAGATGGTCGAGGAAATGGGGCTGGAGCTGATTACCCACGTCAACCCGGAAGGGGTGGCGCAGGGCATCAACCCGTTCACCCATGGCAGCTCCAAGCACACCGACATCATGAAGACCCAGGGCCTCAAGCAGGCGCTGGACAAGCACGGCTTCGATGCCGCCTTCGGTGGCGCGCGCCGCGACGAAGAGAAGTCGCGGGCCAAGGAGCGGGTCTACTCGTTCCGTGACAGCAAGCACCGCTGGGATCCGAAGAACCAGCGTCCGGAGCTGTGGAACATCTACAACGGCAAGGTCAACAAGGGCGAGTCGATCCGCGTCTTCCCGCTGTCGAACTGGACCGAGCTGGACATCTGGCAGTACATCTACCTCGAAGGCATCCCGATCGTGCCGCTGTACTTCGCCGCCGAGCGCGAAGTCATCGAGAAGAATGGCACCCTGATCATGATCGACGACGAGCGCATCCTCGAGCACCTCAGCGACGAGGAAAAGGCCCGCATCGTCAAGAAGAAGGTGCGTTTCCGTACCCTCGGCTGCTACCCGTTGACGGGAGCCGTCGAGTCGGAGGCCGAGACCCTGACGGACATCATTCAGGAAATGCTCCTGACCCGGACGTCCGAACGCCAGGGCCGTGTCATCGACCACGATGGCGCCGGTTCCATGGAAGACAAGAAACGCCAAGGCTACTTCTAATTTCAGGGTTACTCCATGTCGCACCAATCTGATCTGATCAGCGAGGACATCCTCGCCTACCTGGCCCAGCACGAGCGCAAGGAACTCCTGCGTTTCCTGACCTGCGGCAACGTCGACGATGGCAAGAGCACCCTGATCGGGCGCCTGCTGCACGACTCGAAGATGATCTACGAGGACCACCTCGAGGCCATCACCCGCGATTCGAAGAAAGTCGGCACCACCGGCGAGGAAGTCGACCTGGCGCTGCTGGTCGACGGCCTGCAGGCCGAGCGTGAGCAGGGCATCACCATTGATGTCGCCTACCGCTACTTCTCCACCGCCAAGCGCAAGTTCATCATCGCCGACACCCCGGGCCACGAGCAGTACACCCGCAACATGGCCACCGGCGCGTCCACCTGCGACCTGGCGATCATCCTCGTCGACGCCCGCTACGGCGTGCAGACCCAGACCCGCCGGCACAGCTACATCGCATCCTTGCTGGGGATCAAGCACATCGTCGTTGCCGTCAACAAGATGGACCTGAAGAACTTCGACGAGCAGGTCTTCGAGTCGATCAAGGCCGACTACCTGAAGTTCGCCGAGGGCATCGACCTCAAGCCGAGCAGCCTGCACTTCGTGCCGATGTCGGCGCTCAAGGGCGACAACGTGGTCAACCGCAGCGAGCGTTCGCCGTGGTACACCGGCCCCGCGCTGATGGAAATCCTCGAGACCGTCGAAGTCGCCGCCGACCGCAACTTCACCGACCTGCGTTTCCCGGTGCAGTACGTCAACCGTCCGAATCTGAACTTCCGCGGCTTCGCCGGCACCATCGCCAGCGGCCTGGTGCACAAGGGCGACGAGATCGTCGTGCTGCCGTCGGGCAAGAGCAGCCGGGTCAAGTCCATCGTCACCTACGAGGGCGAGTTGGAAAACGCCGGTCCCGGCCAGGCCGTGACCCTGACCATGGAAGACGAGATCGACATCTCCCGTGGCGACCTGCTGGTCCACGCCGACAACGTCCCGCCGGTGACCGACCAGTTCGACGCCATGCTGGTGTGGATGGCCGAAGAGCCGATGCTGCCGGGCAAGAAATACGACATCAAGCGCGCCACCAGCTACGTGCCGGGCTCGATCGCCAGCATCACCCACAAGGTCGATGTGAACACCCTGGAGCAGGGCGCCGCGAGCGCGCTGCAACTGAACGAGATCGGCCGGGTGAAAGTCGCCCTGGACGCCTCGATCGCCCTGGACGGTTACGACAGCAACCGCACCACCGGCGCCTTCATCGTCATCGACCGCCTGACCAACGGCACCGTTGGTGCCGGCATGATCATCGCGCCGCCGGTCCTGCCGCACGGCAGCACCGGTCAGCATGGCAAGCAGGCCCACGTGTCCACCGAGGAACGCGCCCTGCGCTTCGGCCAGCAGCCAGCCACCGTGCTGTTCAGCGGCCTGTCCGGCGCCGGCAAGAGCACCCTGGCCTATGCCGTCGAGCGCAAGCTGTTCGACATGGGCCGTGCGGTCTACGTCCTCGACGGCCAGAACCTGCGCCATGACCTGAACAAGGGCCTGCCGCAGGACCGCGCCGGTCGCACCGAGAACTGGCGCCGTGCCGCCCATGTGGCGCGCCAGTTCAACGAAGCCGGCATGCTCACCCTGGCCGCCTTCGTTGCCCCGGATGCCGAAGGCCGCGAACAGGCCAAGGCGCTGATCGGCAAGGAGCGTCTGGTCACCGTCTACGTCCAGGCGTCGCCGCTGGCCTGCCGCGAACGCGACCCGCAAGGCCTGTACGCCGCCGGTGGCGACAACATCCCGGGAGAAAGCTTCCCGTACGATGTGCCGCAGGATGCCGACCTGGTCATCGACACCCAGTCCACCAGCGTGGAAGAGGGTGTGAAGCTGGTCCTGGATGTGCTGCGTGAGCGTGGCGCTATCTAAGCGTCCGGGCTGACACGAAAGAACCCGCGATGGTGAAGGCCATCGCGGGTTTTTTCTTGACTGGCGAGCGGGTTAGTTACTCGGGTTTGAAGCCGGGCTTGCCGTTTGCGGCGCGCCATTCCTTGATGATTATGAGTACCTGCTCTATCTCGCCTTGTGCTTCGGTTTCTGGCCAATAAAGCAGATCGGTCCCTGACGGGTGCTCAGTCAGTGCTTCGAATTGGTCGAGAAGAGCGTCCAGTTCCTCTTCCTCTGCACTTTCATTTTTCTCATCGATCAATCGCAAGAAATCTAGAAATTCTGCCTCGGTGTAATCGGCAATTGATTTTTTTTGCGTCATGGTTTTTCCCCATAATGAATGTGATTGTGAGCAAGGGGGGTGACGATGCGGATATTGTCGAGGTCGTATACTCCACCACCTTCAGAAATCGGTTGATGATGCAGCGTGAAGGTATTGAGTGATAGATACCTGTCTTCCTTGCGAACCTTGGGCGCTTTTCCTCTCCTCATCAAACTGATATTGCGCTTGTCGAATTGAGGTACGAGCGTTGGATCGGTAGCGACAGCTTTCCAGAAGGCCTCTCGGAACGCCCCGAAGTTCTTGAACTCTTTTCCTGCCAGTTGCGAGGCAACTTGTGTCGGCACCAGAGCCCCGCCACCTCTTGTCGCGTCGCCTAGCCAGGCCCCAGTAATGGAAATTCCTTTCCCGGTGGCGACTCCCGGAAGCAGCCGCCGATCCCTGAACATCACCAATATCGGCGCCATCCCGGAATCCGCCGGGAAGGTGACGATGATGCGGTCCTGGCCGATCAGGTCCAGAGCCGGATAGCTTTCCACCAGCGCCTGAACGGGGCTCAGGCTGGCCCCTTCGTAAACGGAGCCCTCGGGGCGATGTTCAGGCAGGACCGTTGTAGAGGACCCTCCGCCTGGCGCTGACACAGGGGGCCAGGTGAGAACCCTCTGGGGGTTTTCCAGCGCGACACTGTAAACCCCGTATTGGGCGTCATATTGCGCCGCGACCACTGGTACCCGGCCAAGCGCATGGTTGGCCGGCGTGGCAGCAATGATCAAGCTGGTTCGAGAATTTTCGCTCAGGGCAAATGGTGTGAAGGGCAGGTTTACGCTGGCGCCCGAGATCGCTGTGCTGGCCAGGTCAAGGTTGTCCGGTGGTGACAGGTCAGCGAGAGGAATCGAAATGGCTGTCTGAGGCTCCTCTTGCTCTTTCGGCCAGAGCAGGGCGATGACACCCACTGCGATCGTGGCAAGCAGCACCGGGCCGCTGACCAGGACCGCCAGGCGCAATGCGGGAATTGCGAGGCGCACCGCTGTCTGTAGCGCGACATAGGTCGACGGGTTGATGGAGAAAGATCCACCACCGAGAGGGGATATGAACGGCAATGAGCTCGCATTGATTCCGGCGGCATAGGTAACTGCCGCGCGTGCTTGAGCCGCTGCGCGAAGGCGCTGCTCTTGCAGTTGCTGTTCTGCCAATCGGTGAGCGGCTGCTTCGGCATTCAGCAGATTCAACTGGTGATTGAATAACGTGGCGCGGTTTTCCAACGCCAGAAAAGTGGAATGGGCATTCGCTAGGTGGCGCGCATATTCACTCAGCAATACCGAAAGATGGTAATCATGCCAGCGAGCACTGATTGTTCCCGTCTGCTGCTCTTCGACAATGTATTGCAGTGCGTCCAGCTGAGTGCGAGTAAGCGGTGGTTTTACATGGGGATTTGTGATGGCGTAGGGCGGAGCCGAGGATGTCTTGTTGACCATCAGGTCGTGCATGACTTTTCGATAACGCTGCAGGGCTTCAACGGAGGATAATCCTCGAACATCCCCCGCCCAGTGCTCGATTTCGCCTTTAAGCGTGGAAGGCAACAATTGAAACTGAATCAATTGTTCGGCTCGTATGCGCTGAATCTTGTGAGCCAGTGCCAGGTTCTTTGCTTCTGGTGTCAGTGCCAGAAAGTTTTCGTGTTGTTCAATGCTGTTCGACAAGGCATCCAGTTGGGCTGTTGCCGCAGTCAGTGTTCGGTCGATCACTATCGACTCATGCGCCGCGCGATACGCTTGCTCGAACTCTGCGAAGATGTTCTGGAAGCGACCCGCCTTCCAGGCCTCATGGGCACTTCGCACCATATAGAACGAAGGCTTGTACAAAGGGCTGCTACCCCAGAAGGCATTTGCCTGGGTTACCTGCCGCTCATGCTCATTCGTCTTTTGCCTGATGAATTCAAGTACGCCTGTATAGCGCGCTTTCGACTGCGGCAGGCCCGCCGCGGCGGTGCTTGCCGCATTGTTCTTTACGGAATTGATCTGCGCTTCGATAACGGCATCGAGGGTTGAGCTCTGTCCTGCGTAAAACCTGTCGATATCGTCCCTCGAGACGAGGTGGCGATCGGTCATTGCATTGACGAATTCCGATTTCATTCCCGCCGGAAGGCGCCCGGGGCGACCTGCTGTCAGTTTCGGACCTTCCGTGAGCCCCCAGCCGCCCCAACCCGGTGTACCGTCGCCTTTGCCAGGTGATAACACGATCCTGAGATCCGGATCGCCGTGGATTACCGTCTCTGCCAGATAGACAGTTTCATTGTCATTTGCCATTCCTTTCGCTCCCTCGAAAATGGAATGGCGATGCTTATTCAATTCATGGCGTTAATCTGCCCGGCATGGGCAGCCGACTTGCAGGGGGATTCCGAAGCAGCATCAGGAGATTTCTCAGATGTGCTGTTCCGACACCGGAATCACCCGTTTCTCCTTCACCGCCTTGTAGGAAAAACTCGAATAGATCTCCTTCACCCCCGGCAGTGATTGCAGGGTTTCCCGGGCGAATTCGCCGAAGGATTCCAGGTCGCGGGCCAGGACTTCGAGGAGGAAGTCGTAACGTCCTGAAATATTGTGGCAGGCGACGATCTCCGGAATCTCCATCAGGCGTTGCTCGAAGGCGCGCGCCATTTCCTTGGTGTGGGAGTCCATCATGATGCTGACGAAGGCCGTCACGCCGAAGCCCAGCGCCTTGGGCGAGAGGATCGCCTGGTAGCCGGTGATGTAGCCGCTTTCCTCGAGCAACTTGACCCGGCGCCAGCAGGGCGAGGTGGTCAGGGCGACGCTGTCGGCCAGTTCGGAGATGGTCAGCCGCGCGTTGTCCTGCAGGGCGCCGAGCAGGGCACGGTCGGTGCGGTCGAGGGCATTGGGCAAGATTTGCCCTATCTTCAGCGGATCGTGGAATTTCATGCTCGGAAAGCCCCGGAGTGGTGGTCACATTTGGAAAAATATTAGCTCAACGCTGGCATAAGCTTATGGCAATCCAACAAGAGGGCATCGCCATGAGCGGCTCCAGCAAGACCCAGGGATTCGCCACTCGGGCCATTCACCATGGCTACGATCCGCAGGCTCACGGAGGGGCACTGGTGCCGCCGGTCTACCAGACGGCCACGTTTGCCTTTCCTACCGTCGAATACGGTGCGGCCTGCTTTGCCGGCGAAGAGGCCGGACATTTCTACAGCCGAATTTCCAACCCCACGCTGGCCTTGCTGGAAAGCCGCATGGCTTCGCTGGAGGGCGGCGAGGCGGCCCTGGCCCTGGCCTCGGGGATGGGTGCCATCACCGCCACGCTGTGGACGCTGCTGCGCCCCGGTGATGAAGTACTGCTGGGCAGCACGCTGTACGGCTGCACCTTCGCCTTCCTGCATCACGGCATCGGCGAATTCGGGGTCAAGCTCAAGCATGTCGACATGGCCGACCTGAAGGCGGTGGAGGCGGCGATTTCGCCTGCGACGCGGCTGATCTACTTCGAGTCGCCCGCCAACCCCAACATGCACCTGGCGGATATCGCCGGGGTGGCGAAGATCGCGCGTCGGCATGGCGCGACGCTGGTGGTGGACAACACCTATTGCACGCCGTACCTGCAGCGGCCGCTGGAACTGGGCGCGGATCTGGTGGTGCACTCGGCGACCAAGTATCTCAGCGGGCATGGCGATATCACCGCCGGGCTGGTGATCGGCGCCCGGAACCTGGTGGGACGGATTCGTCTGGAAGGCTTGAAGGACATGACCGGCGCCGTGCTGTCCCCGCACGACGCCGCATTGCTGATGCGCGGGCTGAAGACCCTCAACCTGCGCATGGAACGACACTGCGCCAATGCCCAGGCGCTGGCGGAGTTCCTGAAGAAACAGGCGGAGGTCGAGGTGCTGCATTACCCGGGGTTGCCGTCGTTCCCGCAGCACGCCCTGGCGAAGAAGCAGATGAGCTTGCCGGGTGGCATGCTGGCGTTCGAGTTGAAGGGCGGGATTGCCGCGGGGCGGCGCTTCATGAACGCGCTGCAATTGTTCTCGCGGGCGGTGAGCCTGGGCGATGCCGAATCCCTGGCCCAGCATCCGGCGAGCATGACCCATTCCAGCTACACGCCGCAGGAGCGGGCGCGCTACGGGATCTCCGAAGGCTTGGTACGGCTCTCGGTGGGGCTCGAGGATATCGACGACCTGATCGCCGATGTCCGTCAGGCGCTCAAGGCCTGTGCCTGATCTATAAACGCCGGAAACGAAAAGGGGCGCCTGGAGGCGCCCCTTTTCGTTATTGCCAATCAGCGTTTCAGGCCGTAGCTCTCGTCGAGCATGCCTGGCGTATTCGGCGCTTTCGGCGCGTAGTCGCGTGGCACTTCGGTGTCCCGTGGCGGGGTCAGGCGATCGCGCGGGCCTTGCGCCGCGTCGGAGTGCAGGGCGGCCAGCAGGCGCTGACGGGTCAGGTCGTCCAGGGCCAGGCGGTTGGCGCCATCGGCCAGGTGATCCTGCACTTCCTGGTAGCTTTGCGTGAGCTTCTTGACCAGAGCCGCGGTGCTGTTGAAGTGGGTCACCACTTCATTCTGGTAGCTGTCGAAGCGTTCCTGGATATCGTCCAGTTGCCGCTGGGTGCTGCTCGGCGCGGCGTTGGGCAGGAGGCGGGCAACCAGGAAACCAACGACGACACCCACTGCCAGGGCCAGGGTCGGCAACAACCAAACTAAGAGCGAGAGTTCCACGAGTCCTTCCTCTATAAACGGCTTTGCTTTACGTTAACGGCTCGGACCTGCGCTGTATACCGCGAAGCATCGCAAATATCTCAGAACAGAATCATTCAGCTAGACGAGTCGACCCTTGCCGGGGTCACGGAGTTTAATTCCTTGCTTACCCGCGAAATCCCTGCATTCATCGACGGCCCGGTCGGTCAACTGGAAGCCCTCTATCAGGAAGTGCCCGACGCCCACGGCGTGGTGCTGATCTGCCACCCCAACCCGGTGCAGGGCGGGACCATGCTCAACAAGGTGGTGTCGACGTTGCAGCGCACCGCGCGGGATGCCGGCCTGATCACCTTGCGTTTCAACTACCGCGGTGTCGGCGCCAGCGCCGGCAGCCACGACATGGAGACCGGCGAGGTGGACGATGCCGAGGCCGCCGCGGCCTGGCTGCGCGACAAGCATCCCGAACTGCCCCTGACCCTGCTCGGTTTCTCGTTCGGTGGTTTCGTCGCTGCGGCGCTCGGTGGTCGCCTGGAAAACCAGGGCGTGACGCTGAAGCATCTGTTCATGGTCGCGCCGGCGGTCCGGCGTCTGAACGCCACCGAGGCCGCTCCGCGCAACGCGCCGCTGACCATCATCCAGCCGGACGCCGACGAAGTGATCGAGCCGCAGACCGTCTATGACTGGTCCGCCGCACTGCCGCGCCCCCATGAGCTGTTGAAAGTGGCAGAATGCGGACACTTTTTTCATGGCAAGCTGACCGACCTCAAGGATCTGGTACTGCCGCGTCTTTCGAACTGAGCCAAGCCTGATAAGCGACTACCCATGACTACGCGCATCCTCACCGGTATCACCACCACCGGCACCCCGCACCTGGGCAACTACGCCGGTGCCATCCGCCCGGCGATTCTCGCCAGCCGCCAGCCGGGTGCCGACTCGTTCTATTTCCTCGCCGACTACCACGCGCTGATCAAGTGCGATGATCCGCAGCGCATCCAGCGTTCGCGCCTGGAAATCGCCGCGACCTGGCTGGCCGGCGGTCTGGACTGGGAGAAGGTGACCTTCTATCGCCAGTCCGACATCCCCGAGATCCCCGAGCTGACCTGGCTGCTCACCTGCGTCAGCGCCAAGGGCCTGCTCAACCGCGCCCACGCCTACAAGGCCTCGGTGGACAAGAACCTGGAAAACGGCGAAGACCCGGATGCCGGCGTGACCATGGGGCTGTACAGCTATCCGATCCTGATGGCCGCGGACATCCTGATGTTCAACGCGCACAAGGTCCCGGTCGGCCGCGACCAGATCCAGCACGTGGAGATGGCGCGGGACATCGGCCAGCGCTTCAACCATCTGTTTGGCAACGGCAAGGATTTCTTCGTCCTGCCGGAAGTGGTGATCGAGGAGAGCGTGGCCACCTTGCCGGGCCTGGACGGGCGCAAGATGTCCAAGAGCTACGACAACACCATCCCGCTGTTCAGCAGCGCGAAGGAAATGAAGGACGCGATCTCGCGCATCGTCACCGACTCCCGCGCGCCGGGCGAGGCCAAGGATCCGGACAACTCGCACCTGTTCACCCTGTACCAGGCGTTCTCCACGTCCGAGCAGTCGGTGGCGTTCCGCGACGAGCTGCTGCAGGGCCTGGGCTGGGGCGAGGCGAAGCAGAAGCTGTTCCAGTTGCTCGACGGCCAGCTGAGCGAGTCCCGCGAGCGCTACCAGCAATTGATTGCCCGCCCGGCGGACCTGGAAGACATTCTTCTGGCCGGTGCGCAGAAAGCCCGCAAGGTTGCCACGCCGTTCCTCGAGCAACTGCGCGAAGCGGTGGGCCTGCGCTCCTTCCGCTCCATCGCCCAGGGCCCGGCCGAAGTGAAGAAGAAAGCGGCGAAGGCTGCGCGCTTCGTCAGCTTCCGCGACGACGACGGCAGCTTCCGTTTCCGCCTGCTGGGTGCCGATGGCGAGCAACTGCTGCTGTCGCGCAGTTTCGCCGACGGCAAGGCTGCCGGTGCGGTGACCAGGCAACTGCAGCAGGGTGACGAGCTCGACGTGCGCGCCGAGGGCCTGGGCTTCAGCCTGTGGCTGGAAGGTGAGTCTGTCGCCGAAGGCCCGCAGTTCGCTGACGCCGTCGCTCGCGATGCCGCCATCGATGCCCTGCGTGCCGCCCTGGCGCCTCAACAGGACTGACGGCTTATCGGAAGTCTGATTGCCATTACCCGGGGCCGTCGCTACAGTGACGGCCCGCTTTTGTTGCCTTGCTAACGAATTATGACGCCCCTAGAACGATATCAAGCAGATCTGAAACGTCCCGACTTCTTCCATGACGCGGCGCAGGAAACGGCGGTGCGCCATCTGCAGCGCCTGTACGACGATCTGCTCGCGGCGCAGAACAACAAGCCGGGGGTATTCGGCAAGCTGTTCGGCAAGAAGGAGCCGGCGCCGGTCAAGGGGCTGTATTTCTGGGGCGGGGTAGGCCGGGGCAAGACCTACCTGGTCGATACCTTCTTCGAGGCGCTGCCGTTCAAGGAAAAGTCTCGTACCCACTTCCACCGCTTCATGAAGCGCGTGCATGAGGAAATGAAGGGCCTCAAGGGTGAGAAGAACCCGCTGACGCTCATTGCCAGGCGCTTCGCCGATGAGTCGCGAGTCATCTGCTTCGACGAATTCTTCGTGTCCGACATCACCGATGCGATGATCCTCGGCACCCTCATGGAAGAACTGTTCAAGAACGGCGTGACCCTGGTGGCGACGTCCAACATCGTTCCGGACGGCCTGTACAAGGATGGCCTGCAGCGGGCGCGCTTCCTGCCGGCCATTGCGCTGATCAAGCAGAACACCGAGATCGTCAACGTCGACAGTGGCGTCGACTATCGTCTGCGCCATCTGGAGCAGGCGGAGCTGTTCCACTTCCCGCTGGATGAAGCCGCCCATGAAAGCCTGCGCAAGAGTTTCCGCGCGCTGACGCCGGAATGCACCCAGGCGGTGGAAAACGATGTGCTGATCATCGAGAACCGCGAGATCCGCGCCCTGCGCACCTGCGACGACGTGGCCTGGTTCGACTTCCGCGAATTGTGCGACGGCCCGCGTAGCCAGAACGACTACATCGAACTGGGCAAGATCTTCCATGCCGTGTTGCTGAGCGGTGTGGAGCAGATGGGCGTGGCGACCGACGACATCGCGCGGCGCTTCATCAACATGGTCGACGAGTTCTACGACCGCAACGTCAAGCTGATCATCTCGGCCGAGGTCGAGCTCAAGGACCTGTACACCGGCGGTCGCCTGACCTTCGAGTTCGCACGGACCCTGAGCCGGTTGCTGGAAATGCAGTCCCACGAGTTCCTCGCGCGGGCGCACAAGCCCTGACAGCAGCTACAAGCTTCAAGCCACAAGATTAGAGCGCGAACCGCTCTGGTCTTGCGGCTTGTGGTTTGAAGCTGCTTCACGCCTCCTGCATGAACTGCTGCCGATACTGGTTCGGCGACAGCGCCGTGTGCTGCCTGAACAACCGTGCGAAGAAGCTGGCATCGTCGTAGCCGACTTCATAGCTGATGGTCTTGATGCTCTTGCGCGTGCCGGAGAGCAGTCCCTTCGCCGTTTCGATGCGCAACCGCTGCAGGTAGTGCAGCGGCTTGTCGCCAGTGGCGCTCTGGAAGCGCCGCATGAAGTTGCGAATGCTCATGCCGTGATTGCGCGCGACATCCTCGAAGCGGAACTTGTCGGCGAAATGCTCTTCGAGCCAGTGCTGGATCTGCAGGATGATCACGTCCTGGTGCAGCTTCTGTCCGCCGAAGCCCATGCGCCCCGGGGTGTAGTTGCGCTGCACTTCATAGAGGATGTCGCGGGCCACGGCCTGGGCGACATTGGCTCCGCAGAAGCGCTCGATCAGGTAGATGTAGAGATCGCAGGCCGAGGTGGTGCCGGCTGCGCAGAACAGGTTGTCGGCATCGGTGAGGTGCTTGTCCTGGTTCAGGTTGACCTTGGGGAAGCGCTCGGCGAACTGGTTGAAGAAGCGCCAGTAGGTGGTCGCTTCCTTGCCGTCCAGCAGCCCGGCCTCGGCCAGCCAGAACACGCCGCTGGCCTCGCCGCAGAGCACCGCGCCGCGGGCATGCTGCTGGCGCAGCCAGGGCAGGACCTGGGGATAGCGCTCGCACAGCGTGGAGAAATCTTCCCAGAACGCCGGGAGAACGATCACATCGGCGTCTTCCAGGCCACTGTCCACGGGCACCAGGACATCGCTGAAGCTGCGCACCGGTTCGCCATCGGGACTGACCAGGCGGGTCTCGAACATGGGCTGCAGGTTCAGGCCCAGTTGCCTGGCATAGCGCAGGCTGGCCAGATGGAAGAAATCCTTGGCCTGCATCAGGGTCGAGGCGAACACCTTGTCGATGGCGAGGATGCTGACGCGCCGCAGGGGCACGTTGGGTTGGGTAAACATCATGTTCATTATTCTTATAGGGGAGAGTGGTCAATCACCGGCGGGATCGTCTTATTTTTTGGCGATTGTGTCCAGCCTCGCGTCCCTGAGCGGTACGGCGGGCGTGTTCCGGGTCACGTCAGGACTCGCTGCGGGAAAAGATCCAGAAAATCAGCTTGATATTTCTCCGGTAATCCGGATAATCCGCCGTCTCTTTCTACGGTGGAAGTGATGCCCCGCCGCTGAAAAAGAACCCCCGCCGAGTACTGGACGCGCTGACCCGAGCCCCCGAAAGCGTTCGTAGCCGGCTGCCTTTGACCTTGTCAAAGTAAGCACTATTCAGTAAGATTCGCCGTCTTATTTTCGCTGGGCGGCCTCTGAGGCTTATTAAAGAATGAAAACTTTTACTGCTAAACCGGAAACAGTAAAACGCGACTGGTTCGTCGTTGACGCTGCTGGTCAGACCCTGGGTCGTCTGGCCACTGAAATCGCGAGCCGTCTGCGTGGCAAGCACAAGCCAGAATACACCCCTCACGTTGACACCGGCGACTACATCGTCGTGATCAACGCCGAGCAGGTACGTGTCACTGGTGCCAAGACTTCGGACAAAATGTACTACTCCCACTCCGGCTTCCCGGGCGGTATCAAGGAAATCAACTTCGAGAAGCTGATTGCCAAGGCCCCTGAGCGCGTGATCGAGACCGCGGTTAAAGGCATGCTGCCGAAGAACCCGCTGGGTCGCGACATGTACCGTAAGCTGAAAGTCTATGCGGGCGCTACTCACCCTCATACTGCTCAGCAGCCCCAAGAACTGAAGATTTAACGGAATAGTTCATTATGTCGGCGACTCAAAATTACGGCACTGGCCGTCGCAAGACTGCAACCGCTCGCGTTTTCCTGCGTCCGGGCACTGGCAACATCTCCATCAACAACCGTTCTCTCGACGTCTTCTTCGGTCGTGAAACCGCGCGCATGGTCGTTCGCCAGCCGCTGGAACTGACCGAGACCACCGAGAAGTTCGACATCTACGTCACCGTCATCGGTGGTGGTGTCAGCGGTCAAGCCGGTGCGATCCGTCACGGTATCACCCGCGCTCTGATGGACTACGACGAGTCCCTGCGTGGCGCTCTGCGCCGTGCTGGCTACGTCACCCGCGACGCTCGTGAAGTCGAGCGTAAGAAAGTGGGTCTGCGTAAAGCACGTAAGCGTCCACAATACTCCAAGCGTTAATTCGCTCAGAGTTTCAAAAAAAGCCCGGTTCCAAGTGGAACCGGGCTTTTTTTATGTCTTGAATAAGGGGGGTTGATCATTCGTGTGACAACTTGCCGCATAGACGCAGATCAAGGCTAGCGCGGGATGCAGGCCTTTGGCCAGGGTAATAACCTTGTCAGCCATGGGTCTTTTCTTTACCATGCGGCAAATTTTTAGCGCTTCAGAAATTACTTAGTAGATGCCTGTTTCAACAGGCCACAAAGCTGATGGGAGAGGACTGAATGAGCAATGACGGCGTCAATGCAGGCCGGCGTCGCTTCCTGGTTGCAGCCACATCTGTTGTGGGTGCCGCGGGAGCGGTGGGGGCTGCGGTCCCGTTCGTAGGGTCATGGTTCCCCAGTGCCAAGGCGAAAGCTGCCGGTGCACCGGTGAAGGTCAATATTGCCAAGGTCGAGCCTGGGCAGCAGTTGGTGGCCGAGTGGCGTGGTCAGCCGGTTTTCATCGTCCGTCGTACCGAGGAAATCCTTGGTAATTTGAAGAAGATTACCGCAGATCTCTCCGATCCCGAGTCCAAGTCCTCGGTTCAGCCAGCTTACGTCGATCCGTCGAACCGCTCGATCAAGCCGGAGATTCTGGTGCTCGTCGGCCTCTGCACCCATCTTGGTTGTTCGCCGACTTTCCGTCCTGAAGTCGCTCCCGTCGACCTCGGTCCGAAATGGGTCGGTGGTTATTTCTGCCCTTGCCACGGTTCCCACTACGACCTTGCTGGCCGCGTCTACAAGTCCCAGCCCGCACCGCTCAATCTGCCGGTGCCGCCGCATTCGTACGAGTCGGATGACATCATCGTCGTCGGCGTCGATCAGGAGAAAGCGTGATGAGCAAGTTCATGGAATGGGTTGACGCCCGCTTCCCCGCCACCAAGATGTGGGAAGATCACCTGAGCAAGTATTACGCACCGAAGAACTTCAACTTCCTGTATTTCTTCGGCTCCCTGGCGCTGCTGGTGCTGGTCAACCAGATCGTTACCGGTGTCTGGCTGACCATGAGCTTCACCCCCTCGGCCGAAGAGGCATTCGCCTCGGTCGAGTACATCATGCGTGACGTCGAGTACGGCTGGATTCTTCGCTATCTGCACTCCACCGGTGCGTCGGCATTCTTCATCGTCGTCTACCTGCACATGTTCCGCGGACTGCTCTACGGTTCCTACCAGAAGCCACGCGAGCTGGTGTGGATCTTCGGCATGCTGATCTACCTGGCGCTGATGGCCGAAGCGTTCATGGGCTACCTGCTGCCGTGGGGCCAGATGTCCTACTGGGGTGCCCAGGTGATCATCTCGCTGTTCGGTGCCATCCCGGTGATCGGTGATGACCTGACCCAGTGGATCCGTGGTGACTACCTGATTTCCGGCATCACCCTGAACCGCTTCTTCGCCTTGCATGTGATCGCACTGCCGATCGTCATCCTCGGCCTGGTGGTCCTGCACATCCTGGCGCTGCATGAAGTGGGCTCGAACAACCCTGACGGGGTCGACATCAAGAAGAAAAAGGATGAAAACGGCATTCCTCTCGACGGCATTCCGTTCCACCCCTACTACACGGTGAAAGACATCGTCGGCGTAGTGGTCTTCCTCTTCGTGTTCTGTGCCGTGGTGTTCTTCTTCCCGGAAATGGGTGGCTATTTCCTCGAGAAGCCCAACTTCGAGCAGGCAAACGCCTTCAAGACCCCTGAGCACATTGCGCCGGTCTGGTACTTCACGCCGTTCTACGCAATCCTGCGGGCCGTTCCGGACAAGCTCTTCGGCGTCATCGCCATGGGTGCGGCGATCGCGGTGCTGTTCGTCCTGCCGTGGCTGGATCGCAGTCCGGTGCGTTCGATGCGCTACAAGGGCTGGCTGAGCAAGATCTGGCTGCTGGTGTTCTGCATCTCGTTCGTGATCCTTGGCGTGCTCGGTGTTCTGGCGCCGACCCCGGGTCGCACGTTGCTCTCGCAGGTATGTACCTTCCTGTATTTCGCCTACTTCATTCTGATGCCGTTCTACACCAGGCTTGAGAAGACCAAACCGGTTCCGGAAAGGGTGACTGGCTGATGAAAAAGCTATTTGCAGTATTGATTCTGGCAGTGATGCCTGCGTTGACCTTTGCCGCCAGTGAGCACGGCCCGGAACTGGACAAGGTCGATATCGACCTGACCGACAAGGCTGCCATGCAGGATGGTGCGCGTACGTTCGCCAACTATTGCATGGGCTGCCACAGTGCCAAGTTCCAGCGTTATGAGCGTGTTGCCGATGACCTGGGCATCCCTCACGAGCTGATGCTGGAAAAACTGGTCTTTACCGGCGCCAAGATCGGCGACCACATGAATACCGGCATGCAGCCGGCCGACGCCAAGGTCTGGTTCGGCGCCGCGCCACCGGATCTGACGCTGGTCGCCCGGGTTCGTGGTACCGACTGGCTGTACAGCTACCTGCGTGGCTTCTATGAGGATCCTGCACGTCCATGGGGCGTGAACAACAAGATCTTCCCCAACGTCGGCATGCCAAACGTGCTGGTGGGGCTGCAAGGTCGTCAGGTCGTGGGTTGCAAGCAGATCCAGACCGTCGCCGATGGCAAGAAGCAATTCGACCCGCTGACCGGCGCTCCGTTGACTCACGAAGCCTGTGACCAGCTGACCATCGTGCCGAAATCCGGTACCCTGAACGAAGAGCAGTTCGACGAGAAGGTCAAGAATCTGGTGACCTTCCTGGCCTACTCGGCCAACCCGGTCAAGCTGGAAAGCCAACGCATCGGTACCTATGTACTGCTGTACCTGGCCTTCTTCTTCGTATTCGCCTACCTGCTCAAGCGCGAATACTGGAAGGACGTGCACTGATCACGCAGTAATTTCTGGTAGTTGAACGCGCGCCCTGGGGCGCTTCCGGAATCCGGAGGCACCCTCAGGGCGCGTTTGCGTTTGTAGCGTTTACCATTTCATGCGAGGAGGAACCTTATGGGCATGACCAACCGGTTGGCCTGCTACTCCGACCCCGCTGACCACTATTCTCATCGGGTGCGCATCGTTCTCGCCGAGAAGGGTGTCAGCGTCGAGATCATCGACGTCGCGGCGGGCAACCAGCCTGCCCGGCTGCTGGAGGCCAACCCGTACGGCAGCCTGCCGACCCTGGTCGATCGCGACCTGGCGTTGTATGAATCCACGGTGGTAATGGAATACCTCGATGAGCGTTACCCGCATCCGCCGCTGCTGCCGGTCTATCCGGTGGCGCGGGCGAACAGCCGGCTGTTGATCCATCGCATCCAGCGTGACTGGTGTGCGCTGGTCGACCAGATTCTCGATCCACGGGCCAAGGACGCCGCTCGTGCCCTGGCGCGCAAGGAGCTGCGCGAGAGCCTGACCGGGGTTTCCCCGTTGTTCGCCGACAAGCCCTGTTTCCTCAGTGAGGAGCAAAGTCTGGTGGATTGTTGTCTACTGCCCATATTGTGGCGTTTGCCACTCTTGGGTATCGAATTGCCACGGCAGGCCAAACCTCTGCTGGACTATATGGAGCGACAGTTTGCCCGCGAGCCTTTCCAGGCAAGCCTGTCCGCTGCTGAACGAGAAATGCGCAAGCTTTAAGGAGCTGTTGATGAACTCCAGTCGCCCCTACCTGGTGCGTGCACTGTACGAGTGGATCGTGGATAACGATTGCACGCCCCATATTCTGGTGAATGCCGAGTACCCCGCGGTACAGGTGCCTCAGGGTTTCGCCAGCGACGGCCAGATTGTCCTGAATGTTTCGCCGAACGCTGTGCGCGGTTTGCAGATGGAAAACGACGCAGTCAGTTTCGAAGGTCGCTTCGGTGGCGTTGCCCACAGCCTGTATGTGCCGATTGGCGCCATCCTCGGCATCTACGCCCGCGAGAATGGCCAGGGCATGGTGTTCGAGCTGGAATCGCCGATGGTCGACGATGAAGACGATGTCGAGCCGGATGATGACGGTCCGCCGGATGGCGGACAGCCGCCGCGTCCGAGCGGGCGGCCGAGTCTGAAAGTGGTGAAATGAAAAAAGGCGACCTTCGAGGTCGCCTTTTTCATGGCTTGTGTCTGTTCGCGATCAGTCGATGTATTCGAACAGCTTGACGATCTTCTGCACCCCGGACACACCCTGCACCAGGCTGGTGGCGCGGTTCGCTTCCGCTTGAGTCATCAGGCCGAGCATGTAGACGATGCCGTTCTCGGTGATGATCTTGATGCGCGAGCCGGGAATGTTGGCGTCCGCGAGCATCTGGGTCTTGATCTTGGTGGTCAGCCAGGCGTCGTTATTGCGCGCCAGCAGCGAGGAGGGCTGCAGCACCTGCAGCTCGTTGTGGACCTTCTTGACCTTCTGCACCTGGCTGGCGGTCTGTTCGGCCAGGCTCTTCAGGTCGGCGCGCGGGGTCTGGCCAGCCAGCAGGACGATGCCGTTGAAGCTGCTGACGACGATGTGCGAGTTGCGGTCCAGGTCAGGACTGGCCTTGGCTACGTTGACCGCGACCTTGGTTTCGATCAGCGAGTCGTCGATCTTGCTGCCCAGGGTACGGGTGCCGCGGTCGTCGTCGATCGGTGATTCGCGGCTGGCGGTGATCACCGAGCTGCAGCCGGTCAGGCTCAGGCACAGGGTCAGGGCCATCAGGCCGAAGCGTTTAGCGGTCATTCTTCACTCCCGAACAGTTGGCTGTCGATCAGGTCGCAGAGGCAGTGGATCGCCAGCAGGTGGACTTCCTGGATACGTGCGGTGACGTTGGCCGGTACGCGAATCTCGACATCTTCGGGCAGCAGCAGGGAAGCCATGCCGCCGCCATCGCGTCCGGTCAGAGCTACGACAATCATTTCGCGATCATGTGCGGCCTGGATCGCCTGAATGATGTTCGCCGAGTTGCCGCTGGTGGAGATTGCCAGCAGCACGTCGCCCGGCTGGCCAAGGGCACGGATCTGCTTGGAGAAGACTTCGTTGTAGCTGTAGTCGTTGGCGATCGAGGTGATGGTCGAGGTGTCGGTGGTCAGGGCGATCGCCGGCAGGCTCGGGCGCTCGCGCTCGAAGCGGTTGAGCAGTTCCGACGAGAAGTGCTGGGCATCGCCGGCCGAGCCACCGTTGCCGCAGGCGAGCATCTTGCCCTCGTTCAGCAGGGCATTGACCATGATCTGGCTGGCTTGCTCGATGTGGGGTGCAAGGACTTCCATCGCCTGTTGCTTGGTGTTGATGCTGGCCTGGAAAAGCTGGCGAATTCGGGATTGCATGTCCATCAGTGTGACCTTAAATGGGGCTGGCCGGGCGGGGATTGAAAGGCTCCCGGCACATGTCTGTGCAGCCCGCGAAGCAAAGAGCAAAAAGTTGAATGGGTAAAGGTGCGTCCGTCGGCGTGGGGTCAGCTGTAGAAGGCATTCTGCAGCCAGTCGAGCGGTTGTCCCGAATGGCCACTGCCTTGCAGAGCGATTACATCGAAACGGCAGGGATGGCTGGCCCAGCGTGGTTCCTCCATCAGGAAATGCTGCGCGGCGAGCGAGAGCTTTTCCTGTTTGCGGGCATCGATGCTGCCGAGGGCGCCGCCAAAGCCTGCATGCAGGCGATAACGAACTTCGACGAATACTACTGTATCGCGGTCGAGCATGACCAGATCAAGCTCGCCGCGTTTGCATCGCCAATTCCGCGCCAGAAGCAGCAGGCCCTGGGCCAGAAGGTACTCCAGGGCCTGTTGCTCGGCCGCCATTCCGGCGGCCTGGCGCGAAGGCGTGGGCATCAGCGCGGGGTATCGGGCAGGCGCTTGACCTGGCCGCCGGCGAACTCCGCCCACGGCAGCTGGCGCTCGATGCGCTGGCTCGGGTTCATGCTGAGGCTGCCGGAAAGGCCCTCGATGCGGTTATCCGGCAGGGTTTTCAGTTGGCCCAGGCGCGGCGCCAGGCTGTAGGCGTCGACGCCCATCGCGTAGAGGCGGCCCAGGCTGCCGGCGGCTTGCGGCCACTGGCGAACCACCTGCTGGCGCAGGCCGTTGGTGCTGTCGAGCAGCCAGGGGGTTTCGCAGAAGCGGATGCCGGTCATGTCGTTGTACTGATTGACGTCGCCGCTGGCGCTGTAGACGTTGGAGGTCGCGTAGACCGGCACGTCGCCGGCGTACTGGAAGTTCAGGGTCGGCTTGATCTGCTGCGCCTGTTGCGGGGTCGAGGCGAGGAAGATGAAGTCGATGTCCTGGCGCCGCGACGGTTGCGCGGAGACGTTGCCGCCCACGGTGCTCTGCAGGCTCTTGGCGCGACCTTCGCTCTGGCGCAGCTGGAACAGGTCGGCGATCTGCTGGGCCAGTGCCACTGGCTGAGCCACGCGCTCGGCGGCGATCAGGGTGCCGCCCTTGGCTTGCCAGTCCTGGCGGAAGGCATTGAGTACCCGGTCACCCCATTCACCGCTCGGCACCAGCGCCACGGCACGGCGCATGCCGTCGGCATATGCGCGGCGGGATACTTCGCGGGCTTCGTCTTCGGCAGCGAGGCCGAACTGGAACAGTTGTGGCGGGTTGCTCTGGCCGGCATCGCTGTAGTTCAGCGCCAGGGTGGTGATCGGCAGTTGAGGGTAGGCAGCGAGCTGCTTGACCAGTGGTTTTTCCAGCGGGCCAACCACCAGTTGCACGCCGGCGGCCTGGGCCTGGCGGTAGAACTCATCGAGGGAGGTCAGGCGGGAACTGTCGAAAACCTGGATGGCGGGCGGATTCTGGCCGGCCTGCTGGGCCTGGAAGTGCGCGGCCATGAAACCGTCGCGCAGGGCGCGGGCGACACCGGCCAGTTGGCCTTCCTGTGGCAGCAGCAGGGCGATCTTCGTCAGCGGCTGGCTGGTCAGGCTTTTCAGTTTCACCAGTGGCGATGGCAGTTGCAGGGCGGCGGGGTGCTCGGGGTGCTGGGCTTTCCAGGTATCGATCGCGGCCTGCTGCTGCTCCAGGGTGCCGGCGCTTTTCACCGCCAGGGCAAGGCTGGTCCAGCCACCAAGGGTATCGCTGCCGGCGCTCTGCGGTTGCTCGGGAGGCAGGGCGGCGACCAGGCTCCAGATCGCGTCGTTGTTGCTCATGGCGGCATCGCCGCTCAGCAGCGGCGCCAGGGCAATGCGCTCCTGCGCGGCAGCGAGGGTCTGGCCATCGGCTTCGAAGGCGGCGGCATGGGCGCTGCGGGTGCGCGCCTGGAGATCGGCCGGCAATTCGTTCAGATGGGCCAGGCTCGGGTGGCTCAGGGCGGTCAGCGCGGCTTTCGGTTGGTTGCGGCTCAGGGCCAGCTCCGCCGAGAGGGTGCTGGCGAAGACCTGCTGGGCCGGCTTCAGCGAGTCGATCTGCACCTGCTCGAGAATGCGCGCGGCACGGGCATTGTCCTTTTGCCGATAGGCCTGGTCGGCGGCGCTCAGGCGCAGCAGGGCAGCTTTCTCCGGCGTCTTGCTGTTGGCAGCCTGCTCGAGCAATTGCTCGATGCTGGCATCTGGGGTGCGTGGCAGCTCACCCAGGCTGGACGAAGGCGAGCTGGCGCAGGCTGCCAGCAGGGCAGCGAGGCAGATGGCTGAGAGCAGCCGCAGGCATGCGATCATGTAAGGGTCCTGTTACTCGATCAAATAGCCTGCGATTGTACCGAAGCGCTGGCCGGGGTGCGATCTTGCTGGCGTGAAACCTTCTTTGCAGATTGCGGGAAATGCCTCTGATGGGGAATTGTTGCCAGTGATCACGCTACAATGGCGGCTTTCATCCAGATGACAGGTATGTGCTGTGACCGATGCTCCAGGTGCTTCCAACCCCGCTGCCGGGACTCTCTATGTAGTGGCGACGCCCATCGGTAACCTGGATGACATCAGTGCCCGGGCATTGAAGGTGCTGGCAGATGTCGCGCTGATCGCCGCCGAGGACACCCGTCATTCGATCCGTTTGCTGCAACATTTTGGAATCAATACGCCGCTGGCGGCCTGTCATGAGCACAACGAGCGCGATGAAGGCGGACGCTTCCTGGTGCGTCTGCTGGACGGAGACGATGTCGCGCTGATTTCCGATGCCGGAACGCCGCTGATTTCCGATCCGGGTTATCACCTGGTGCGTCAGGCGCGGGCCGCGGGTGTCAGCGTGGTGCCGGTGCCGGGGGCCTGCGCGTTAATTGCGGCGTTGTCGGCGGCGGGGCTGCCGTCGGATCGTTTCATCTTCGAAGGGTTTCTGCCGGCGAAGGCAGTAGGGCGTCAGGCGCGTCTGAATCTGCTGAAGGAGGAGCCCCGTACGCTGATTTTCTATGAAGCGCCGCATCGTATCCTCGAATGTCTCCAGGACATGGAGGCGATTTTCGGTGGCGAACGCCCGGCGGTGCTGGGGCGAGAGCTGACCAAGACCTTCGAAACCCTGAAAGGCCTGCCGCTGGCGCAACTGCGTGAGTTCGTCGAGAGCGACAGCAATCAGCAGCGCGGCGAGTGTGTGGTTCTGGTGGCAGGCTGGAGTGCGCCGGAGGACGAGCAGTCGGTTAGTGGCGAAGTGCTGCGCATCCTTGATTTGTTGCTGGCGGAGATGCCACTCAAACGTGCTGCGGCGTTGGCTGCGGAAATTACCGGTGTGCGCAAGAATGTTCTCTATCAAATCGCGCTGGAAAAACAAAAAAACAAATGATGTCACGATGATATTATTTGTTTTGTCACTTGTTCTCGGAGCGCGCTCCCGTTAATCTTTCACGCGGAGAGTCGATCGGACAGTCGCTGCCTTCTTTTGTTCCGCAAAAGAAGGGGGAGGAAAGTCCGGGCTCCATAGGGCAGAGTGCCAGGTAATGCCTGGGAGGCGCGAGCCTACGGAAAGTGCCACAGAAAATAACCGCCTAAGCACTTCGGTGCCGGTAAGGGTGAAAAGGTGCGGTAAGAGCGCACCGCACGTCTGGTAACAGTTCGTGGCTAGGTAAACCCCACTCGGAGCAAGACCAAATAGGGTTCCATTGGCGCGGCCCGCGTTGGAACCGGGTAGGTTGCTAAAGGCGTCCAGTGATGGCCGCCGTAGAGGAATGACTGTCCTCGACAGAACCCGGCTTACAGATCGACTCTCCACTCCTTCCTTTCTCTGCTTGCTTCGATAGCAGAACCGCTTCGGTAATACCAAAAAAGTCTTACTCTTAATAAATCACTTTAACTTCGCACTCTATTCGTTTGAGTGAGTTTGCCTTTTCGTCCCGAAATCCCCGCCAAAGTAGCCCATTGTCTGTCCTTGTTACCCTAAATCGCCGATCTGTAAGGGTTTTCCTTATATGCGCGCCTTGACGGTGCGGTAGGCGGATTCCTATAGTGTGCGCAAGTGGCAGAAAGTGGCATGAAGTGGGTTTTCAGGCACAAAAGAGCTAACATTTAGGAATCGCAGCCGTGTTTCGCGGAGCAAACGCCATCAACCTCGACGCCAAGGGCCGTCTCGCCATGCCGAGCCGGTACCGTGACGAGCTTGAAACGCGCAGTTCCGGGCAACTGATCGTGACGATCGATGCTGTGGATCCCTGCTTATGTGTGTACCCGCTCGACGAGTGGGAGCTGATCGAAGCCAAGTTGCGCGCCTTGCCGTCGTTACGCGAAGAGAACCGTCGCCTGCAGCGTCTGCTGATTGGCAATGCGGTGGATCTGGAGCTGGACGGCAGTGGGCGTTTTCTGGTTCCGCCGCGTTTGCGCGAATACGCCAAGCTCGACAAGCGCGCGATGCTGGTGGGGCAACTGAACAAATTCCAACTGTGGGACGAGGATGCCTGGAACGCTGTTTCCGCAGCGGACCTGGCAGCCATTCAACAACCGGGCGCCATGCCCGATGAACTGCGTGATTTGATCCTGTGACTATCGATAGCGGCTTTAACCACATCACCGTGCTACTGAACGAAGCCGTGGAGGCTCTTTCAGTGCGCGCCGATGGTTGCTATCTGGATGGCACCTTCGGGCGTGGCGGTCACAGCCGCCTGATCCTGCAGAACCTGGGGCCGGATGGGCGCCTGCTGGGGTTCGACAAAGACCCTCAAGCGATTGCCACCGGGCAAGCGCTGGCGGCCGAAGACGGCCGCTTTGTCGTTGTGCAGCGCAGTTTTGCCGAACTGGGTGCGGAAGTGGCCGAGCGCGGCCTGGCCGGCAAGGTCAGCGGCGTGCTGTTCGACCTCGGCGTGTCTTCGCCGCAGCTCGACGACCCGGAGCGCGGTTTCAGCTTCCTCAATGACGGGCCGCTGGACATGCGCATGGACCCGTCTCGCGGCGTCAGCGCCGCTGAATTCATCGCCACCGCGCCTGAAGAGGAAATCGCCCGCGTATTCAAGGAGTACGGCGAGGAGCGTTTTGCCAAACGCATGGCCCGCGCCGTGGTTCTGCGCCGCCAGCAGCAGCCGTTCACCCGTACCGCCGACCTGGCGGAAGTGCTCAAGGTTGCCAACCCCGCCTGGGAAAAAGGCAAGAACCCGGCGACCCGGGCCTTCCAGGGCCTGCGCATCCATGTGAACAACGAGTTAGGCGATCTCGAGACCGGTCTCGATGCTGCGCTCGACGCCCTGGAAGTCGGTGGCCGTCTTGCGGTGATCAGCTTCCATTCCCTCGAAGACCGTATCGTCAAACTGTTCATGCGCAAGCTGGCCAAGGGCGAGCAGGACAACCTGCCGCGCAACCTGCCGGTTCAGCACAAGCCGTTCGAGCCGCGGATCAAGCTGATCGGCAAGGCCCAGTTCGCCTCCGAGGCCGAACTCAAGGCCAACCCGCGTTCGCGCAGCGCCGTCATGCGTGTGGCGGAGAAGCTGCGGTGAGCAGGCTCTACGCCAAGCCACTGCCCGGCGGGAGCTTCCTGATGCTCCTGCTGTTCATCGGCGTGCTCGTTTCCTCGGTGGCGGTGTCCTACAGCGCGCACTGGAACCGGCAATTGCTCAACACCCTGTACGGTGAGCTCAATGAGCGCGACAAGGCCCAGGCCGAGTGGGGCCGGCTGATTCTTGAACAGAGCACCTGGACGGCACACAGCCGCATCGAGATGCTGGCCAGCGAACAGCTGAAGATGCGCGTTCCCGCTGCTGACGAAGTGCGGATGGTGGCGCCATGATGAAGCTCGAAGGCGCTCTCTACCCCTGGCGCTTCCGTGTCGTGCTGGGCCTGCTGGCGCTGATGGTCGGCGCGATCGCCTGGCAGATCATCAATCTGCAGGTGATCGACCGTGACTTCCTCAAGGGCCAGGGCGATGCCCGCAGCCTGCGGCATATTCCGATTCCCGCGCACCGTGGCCTGATCACCGACCGCAACGGCGAGCCGCTGGCCGTCAGTACTCCGGTCACGACCTTGTGGGCGAACCCCAAGGAAATGCAGAGTGCCAAGGATCGCTGGCCGGCACTGGCCGCGGCGATCCGGCAGGATCCCAAGCAACTGGCCGAACGCCTGGAGCAACAGGCGAGCAAAGAGTTCATCTACCTGGTTCGCGGCCTGACCCCGGAACAGGGGCAGGTGGTACTCGATCTCAAGGTTCCTGGTGTCTACGGCATCGAGGAATTTCGTCGTTTCTACCCCGCCGGTGATGTCGCGGCGCACATGGTCGGCTTCACCGACCTCGACGACCACGGTCGCGAAGGTGTCGAACTGGCCTATGACGAGTGGCTCGCCGGTGTGCCCGGCAAGCGGCAGGTGATCAAGGACCGGCGCGGTCGCTTGATCAAGGATGTCCAGGTTACCAAGAACGCCAAGGCCGGAAAGACCTTGGCGTTGTCCATCGACCTGCGCCTGCAGTACCTGGCCACCCGCGAGCTGCGCAACGCCATTGCCGAGCAGGAAGCGAAGGCCGGCAGCCTGGTGATCATGGACGTGAAGACCGGCGAAGTCCTGGCCATGGTCAACCAGCCGACCTACAACCCGAACAACCGCCGCAGCATGTTCCCGGCGGCGATGCGCAACCGCGCGATCATCGACGTGTTCGAACCGGGCTCGACGGTCAAACCGCTGTCCATGAGCGCCGCGTTGCAGAGTGGGCGCTGGAAGCCGACCGACAAGGTCGAGGTCTACCCCGGTACTCTGCAACTGGGCCGCTACACCATTCGTGACGTGTCCAAGACCGAGGGCCCGATCCTCGACCTGACCGGCATCCTGATCAACTCCAGTAACGTCGGCATGTCGAAAATCGCTTTCGATATCGGCGGCGAGGCCATCTACCGGGTGATGTCGCAACTGGGCCTGGGTCAGTACACCGGCCTCGGCTTCCCTGGCGAGCGCGTGGGCAACCTGCCGAACCACCGCGAGTGGCGCAAGGCCGAAACCGCGACCCTGTCCTACGGCTACGGCGTTTCGGTGACCGCGCTGCAGCTGGTGCATGCCTACGCCGCGCTGGCCAACGACGGCAAGATGGTGCCGTTGAGCATTCTCAAGGTAGACAAGGCGCCCGAGTCGACCCAGGTGGTACCGAAGGACACCGCGGAAACCATCCAGCAGATGTTGCAGCAGGTGATCGAGGCGCCGCGCGGCGTGTTCCGTGCGCAGGTGCCGTCCTATCATGTCGCCGGCAAGTCGGGTACTGCGCGTAAAGCCACCATCGGTTCCAAGGGCTACACCGAGAACGCCTACCGCTCGCTGTTCGCCGGCTTCGGCCCGATGAGCGATCCGCGTTACGCCATCGTCGTGGTGATCGACGAACCGAGCAAGGGTGGTTACTTCGGTGGTCTGGTCTCGGCACCGGTATTCAGCAAGGTCATGTCTGGCACCCTGCGTTTGATGAACGTTCCGCCGGACAACCTGCCAACATCCCAGCAGCAAGTTGATGCTGCGCCCGCCAAAGGAGGGCGCGGTTGATGACGATGCCATTGAGCAAACTGTTCGCCAATGCCAGCAGCGATCCGCTGATTCGCGAACTGACCCTGGACAGCCGCAACGTGCGGCCGGGCGACCTGTTCCTGGCCGTACCGGGTGCCAAGGTCGACGGTCGCGACCACATCGCCGATGCGTTGCAGCGCGGTGCCGCGGCGGTGGCCTACGAGGTGCAGGGCGCTACCGTTCTGCCGATCACCGACGCCCCGCTGATTCCGGTCAAGGGGCTGATCGGGCAACTGTCGGATATCGCCGGGCGGTTCTACGGCGAGCCCAGTCGTCTGCTGGATCTGGTCGGCGTCACCGGCACCAACGGCAAGACCAGCGTGACCCAACTGGTGGCCCAGGCCCTGGACCTGCTCGGTCAGCACTGCGGTCTGATCGGCACGCTCGGCACCGGCTTCTACGGCGCGCTGCAAAGCGGTCGCCTGACGACGCCCGACCCGCTCGCCGTGCAGTCGACCCTCAACGACCTGAAAAAGGCCGGTGCCCGCGCCGTGGCCATGGAAGTGTCGTCCCACGCGCTCGAGCAGGGCCGCGTCGCCGCGCTTGCGTTCGACATCGTGGTGATGACCAACCTGTCCCGCGATCACCTCGACTATCACGGCAGCATGGAGGCTTACAAAGCGGCCAAGGCCAAGCTGTTCGCCTGGCCCGACCTGCGTTGCCGGGTAGTGAATCTGGACGATGATTTCGGTCGCGAGCTGGCGGCCGAGCCACGCGAATCACGACTGGTCAGCTACAGCCTCAAGGACCCGTCCGCGACCCTGTACTGCCGCGAGGCCAGCTTCGACGACGAAGGCGTGCGCGCCGTACTGGTGACCCCGCAGGGCGAGCGCATGCTGCGCAGCCGTCTGCTCGGTCGTTTCAACCTGAGCAACATGCTGGCGGCGGTGGGTACCCTGCTGGCGATGGATTTCCCGCTCGACGAAATTCTCAAGATCACCGCGAAGCTGGAAGGTCCGATCGGACGCATGCAGCGTCTCGGTGGTGGCAGCAAGCCGTTGGTGGTGGTCGATTACGCACACACCCCGGATGCCCTGGAGAAAGTCCTCGACGCCCTGCGTCCGCATGCGCGCGGGCAACTGGTCTGCCTTTTCGGCTGTGGCGGCGACCGCGATCGCGGCAAGCGCCCGCTGATGGCGGAAATGGCCGAGCGCCTGGCGGACCGGGTGATCGTCACCGACGACAACCCGCGTACCGAGGACCCGCAGGCCATTTTCAACGACATTCGCCCCGGCTTCGCCGACGTCGATGCGGTGCAGTTCATCGCGGGGCGCGGTGAGGCGATCGCCCGGGTCATCGCCTGCGCCGGTGTGGATGACGTGATCGTCCTGGCCGGCAAGGGCCACGAGGATTACCAGGAAATCAACGGCGAACGTCATGATTTTTCCGATCTGGTCGAAGCCGAGAAAGCGCTGGCAGCCTGGGAGGTGACCCATGCTTGAACCCCTGTCCCTCAGCCAGTTGACCGAAGCGCTGCAGGGCCGTCTGCTGGGCGCCGATGCGCGCTTCGACGGTGTCAGCATCGACAGCCGCAAGATCGCTCGCGGCCAGCTGTTCGTCGCCCTGGCGGGCCCGCGTTTCGACGGTCACGATTATCTGGATGAGGTTGCTGCCAAGGGCGCCGTTGCGGCGCTGGTGCAACGTGAAGTGCCAGGCTCCAGCCTGCCGCAGTTGCTGGTGGCCGACACCCGCCTGGCCCTGGGCCAGCTGGGAGCGCTGAACCGTCGCGCCTTCACCCGGCCGGTCGCGGCGATCACCGGTTCCAGCGGCAAGACCACGGTCAAGGAAATGCTCGCCAGCATTCTCGCTACCCGTGGCCCGGTGCTGATGACCCGCGGCAACCTGAACAACGATCTCGGCGCGCCGTTGACCCTGCTCGAACTGGCGGCGCAGCACACCGCCGCCGTCATCGAGCTGGGCGCCAACCACGTCGGCGAGATCCGCTACACGGTCGGCCTGACGCAACCGCAGGTGGTGTTGATCAACAATGCGGGCACGGCTCATGTCGGCGAGTTCGGCGGGCCGGAGAAGATCGTCGAAGCCAAGGGTGAGATCCTCGAAGGGTTGGGAGAGGGCGGAATCGCGGTATTGAACCTCGACGACAAGGCCTTTGGCATATGGAAACAGCGCGCCGGCAAACACGCCGTGCTGACCTTCGCCCTGAACAACGCCGCCGCCGATTTCCATGCCAGCGACATAGCCCATGACGAGCGCGGCTGCCCGTCCTTCGTCCTGCACGCTCCGCAAGGCAGCGTGGCGATCCAGCTCAACCTGCTCGGCACCCACAATATCGCCAATGCCCTGGCCGCAGCCGCTGCCGCGCAAGCCTTCGGCGTCTCGCTGCAAGGCATCGCCGAGGGGCTCAACAGCGTGCAGCCGGTCAAGGGGCGCAGCGTGGCGCAGATGACCGCCGGTGGCATTCGTGTGATCGACGACACATACAACGCAAACCCCACCTCGACGTGCGCGGCGGTTGATATACTCGCCGGCTTTTCCGGCCGCACCGTCCTGGTGCTCGGGGATATCGGTGAGTTGGGCCAGTGGGCCGAAGAGGGCCACCGCCAGGTCGGTGACTACGCCCGGGGCAAGGTCGACGCCCTGTATGCCGTAGGTCCGATGATGGCCCATGCGGTCAAGGCCTTTGGCCAGAATGCCCGCCATTTCACCAATCAAGCTGACCTGATCGACGCCGTTCGCGGCGAGCAGGCCACCAACACCACTATTTTGATCAAGGGCTCGCGCAGCGCTGCGATGGAGAACGTCGTGGCGGCCCTGTGCGATTCCAGCGGGGAGAAACATTAATGCTGCTGCTGTTGGCTGAGTACCTGCAACAGTTCTACAAGGGCTTCGCGGTCTTTCAGTACCTGACCCTGCGCGGGATCCTGGGTGTGCTGACCGCGTTGTCGCTGGCCCTGTGGCTGGGCCCGTGGATGATTCGTACCCTGCAGATCCGCCAGATCGGCCAGGCGGTGCGCAACGACGGCCCGCAATCGCACCTGTCCAAGTCGGGCACCCCGACCATGGGTGGTGCGCTGATTCTTTCCGCCATCGGCGTGAGTACGCTGCTGTGGGCCGACCTGAGCAACCGCTACGTCTGGGTGGTGCTGATCGTCACCCTGCTGTTCGGTGCCATCGGCTGGGTCGACGACTACCGCAAGGTGATCGAGAAGAACTCCCGTGGCCTGCCGAGCCGCTGGAAGTATTTCTGGCAGTCTGTGTTCGGCCTGGGCGCGGCGATCTTCCTCTACATGACCGCGCCGACCAGCGTGGAAACCACCCTGATCGTGCCGATGCTCAAGGACGTCACCATTCCCCTGGGCGTCGGTTTCGTCGTGCTGACCTATTTCGTCATCGTCGGCTCGAGCAACGCGGTCAACCTGACCGACGGCCTCGACGGCCTGGCGATCCTGCCGACGGTGCTGGTGGGCGGTGCCCTGGGCATCTTCTGCTACCTGTCGGGCAACGTGAAATTCGCCGAATACCTGCTGATCCCGTATGTCCCGGGCGCAGGTGAACTGATCGTCTTCTGTGGCGCGCTGATCGGCGCCGGCCTGGGTTTCCTGTGGTTCAACACCTACCCGGCCCAGGTCTTCATGGGCGACGTCGGCGCACTGGCTCTGGGTGCCGCGCTGGGCACCATCGCGGTGATCGTTCGCCAGGAAATCGTCCTGTTCATCATGGGCGGCGTGTTCGTCATGGAGACCCTGTCGGTGGTCATCCAGGTCGCGTCGTTCAAGCTGACCGGCAAGCGCGTGTTCCGCATGGCGCCGATTCACCACCACTTTGAACTCAAGGGCTGGCCCGAGCCGCGAGTGATTGTCCGTTTCTGGATCATCACCGTGATTCTCGTGTTGATCGGCCTGGCAACCCTGAAACTGAGGTAGACCGCGTGTCCCTGATCGCATCTGACCACTTCCGCATCGTTGTCGGCCTCGGCAAGAGCGGCATGTCCCTGGTTCGCTTCCTGGCGAACCGGGGCGTTGCGTTTGCGGTCGCCGATACGCGCGAGAACCCGCCGGAGCTGGCGACCCTGCGTCGCGACTATCCACAGGTGGAAGTGCGTTGCGGCGAGCTGGACGCGGACTTCCTCTGCCGCGCCGACGAGCTGTACGTCAGTCCGGGCCTGGCCCTGGCCACCCCGGCCCTGCAGCAGGCCGCCGCGCGCGGCGTGAAGCTGTCCGGCGATATCGAGCTGTTCGCGCGCAATGCCAAGGCGCCGATCGTTGCCATCAGCGGCTCCAACGCCAAGAGCACCGTGACCACCCTGGTCGGCGAGATGGCCGCCGCGGCGGGCAAGCGCGTGGCGGTGGGCGGCAACCTGGGCACCCCGGCGCTGGATCTGCTCGACGACGATGTCGAGCTGTACGTGCTGGAACTGTCGAGCTTCCAGCTGGAAACCACCGACCAGCTCAACGCCGAAGTGGCCACCGTGCTCAATGTCAGCGAAGACCACATGGATCGCTACAGCGGCCTGCCGGCCTATCACCTGGCCAAGCACCGGATTTTCCGGGGCGCGCGCCAGGTCGTGGTCAACCGCCAGGACGCCCTGAGCCGTCCCATCCCGATCGAGGGCCAGCCGTGCTGGACCTTCGGCTTGAACAAACCGGATTTCAAGGCCTTCGGTCTGCGCGAGGAGAACGGCGAGAAATACCTGGCCTTCGAATTCCAGAACCTGATGCCGGCCCGCGAACTGAAGATCCGTGGCGCCCACAACCAGTCCAACGCCCTGGCCGCGCTGGCCCTGGGGCACGCCGTGGGCCTGCCGTTCGACGCCATGCTGGAAAGCCTGCGCAACTTCGCCGGCCTGGCCCACCGCTGCCAGTGGGTGCGTGAGCTGAACGGCGTCAATTACTACGACGACTCCAAGGCCACCAACGTCGGTGCTGCCCTGGCGGCGATCGAAGGCCTGGGTGCCGATATCGACGGCAAGCTGGTGCTGATCGCCGGCGGTGACGGCAAGGGCGCGGACTTCTCCGGCCTGCGCGCGCCGGTCGGCAAGCACTGCCGCGCCGTGGTCTTGCTGGGCCGCGATGCCGAACTGCTCGCCGAGGCTCTGGGCGACGACGTGCCGCTGGTGCGTGTGAAGACCCTGGACGAAGCCCTGAGCCGCTGTGCCGAACTGGCCCGTCCAGGTGACGCCGTGCTGCTGTCGCCAGCCTGCGCCAGCCTCGATATGTTCAAGAACTTCGAAGAGCGTGGGCGGCTGTTCGCCCAGGCCGTGGAGGCGCTGGCATGATCTTCGGCGTCATCAAGCCCTATCCGTCGCCGCTCGTCAGCGGTCGTGGCATCGACCTGGACTTCCCGTTCCTGGTCGGCTGCCTGGCCCTGCTCGGCCTGGGCCTGGTGATGATCACCTCGGCCTCCTCGGAAGTGGCCGCGGCGCAGTCGGGCAACCCGCTGTACCACATGATCCGCCACCTGATCTACGTGACCCTCGGCGTGGGTGCCTGCATCGTCACCATGATGGTGCCGATCGCCACCTGGCAGCGCATGGGTTTCCTCATGCTGATCGGCGCCTTCGGCCTGCTGGTGGCGGTGCTGGTGCCCGGTATCGGCCGCGAGGTGAACGGTTCGATGCGCTGGATCGGTTTCAGCTTCTTCAACGTGCAGCCTTCGGAAATCGCCAAGGTCTTCGTGGTGGTCTACCTCGCCGGTTACCTGGTGCGGCGCCAGCAGGAAGTGCGCGAAAGCTGGATGGGCTTCTTCAAGCCGTTCATCGTGCTCCTGCCCATGGCCGGCCTGCTGCTGATGGAGCCGGACTTCGGCGCCACCGTGGTGATGATGGGCTCCGCCGCGGCGATGCTGTTCCTCGGCGGGGTGGGCCTGTTCCGCTTCGGCCTGATGGTGGTGCTGGCGGTGGGCGCGGTGTTCGTCCTGGTCCAGGCCCAGCCCTACCGGATGGCGCGTCTGATCACCTTCACCGACCCCTGGTCCGACCAGTTCGGTTCCGGTTACCAGCTGACCCAGGCGCTGATCGCCTTCGGTCGCGGCGAGTGGTTCGGCGTCGGCCTGGGCAACAGCGTGCAGAAGCAGTTCTACCTGCCGGAGGCGCACACCGACTTCGTGTTCTCGGTACTCGCCGAGGAGCTGGGCGTGGTCGGTTCGCTGCTGACCGTGGCGCTGTTCGTCTTCGTCACCGTGCGTGCGCTGTACATCGGCCTGTGGGCGGAGAAAGCCAAGCAGTTCTTCGCCGCATATGTGGCCTTCGGCCTGGCCTTCCTGTGGATCGGCCAGTTCCTCATCAACATCGGGGTGAACGTCGGCCTGCTGCCGACCAAGGGCCTGACCCTGCCGTTCCTCAGCTATGGCGGCAGCTCGCTGGTCATCTGCTGTGCCTGCGTCGGGTTGCTGTTGCGCATCGAGTGGGAGAGCCGCACGCACCTGGGCAGCGAGGAACACGAATTCGACGAAAACGATTTTGCCGAGGAGCCGAATCATCATGGCCGCTGACGGCAAGAACGTATTGATCATGGCCGGCGGTACCGGCGGCCATGTGTTCCCGGCGCTGGCATGCGCGCGGGAATTCCAGGCGCGTGGTTTCACCGTGCACTGGCTGGGTACGCCCCGCGGGATCGAGAACGAACTGGTGCCGCAGGCCGGCCTGCAACTGCACCTGATCAACGTCACCGGCCTGCGCGGCAAGAGCCGGCTGTCGTTGCTCAAGGCACCGTTCACGCTGGTCAAGGCGGTACTCCAGGCGCGGCGGATCATCCGCCAGCTGAACCCGGTCTGCGTGGTCGGTTTCGGTGGCTATGTCACCGGTCCTGGCGGTGTGGCGGCGAAACTGGCCGGCGTGCCGGTGGTGATCCACGAGCAGAATGCCCGTGCCGGTACCGCCAATCGGATGCTGGTACCGCTGGCCGGACGGGTCTGTGAAGCTTTCCCGGACACCTTCGATGCCAGCACCAAGCGCCGCACCACGGGTAACCCGGTGCGCGCCGAACTGTTCCTGGAACCGGTTCGCGAAGCCCTGGCCGGACGCCGCGCGCGTCTGCTGGTGCTGGGTGGCAGCCTGGGCGCCGAGCCGCTGAACAAGCTGCTGCCCCAGGCCCTGGCCCTGGTGCCGGAAGCCATCCGTCCGGAGGTGTTCCACCAGGCCGGAAGGAATCACGACCAGATCACCGCCGAGCGCTATCGCGAAGCGGGAGTCACGGCTCAGGTGGAGCCGTTCATCAAGGACATGGCCCAGGCCTATGGCTGGGCCGACCTGGTGGTGTGCCGTGCCGGCGCGCTGACCGTCAGCGAATTGGCCGCGGCCGGTCTGCCTTCGATGCTGGTGCCCTTGCCCCATGCGATCGACGACCACCAGACCCACAACGCCCATTATCTGGCACGCGAAGGCGCCGCCTTCCTGATGCCGCAAGCGACAACTGGCGCAGCGCAGCTCGCTGAACGCCTGAACGAGGTGCTGATGCAACCGGAAAAACTCGACACCATGGCGACCACCGCGCGTCGCCTGGCCAAACCCGCCGCTACCCGCACCGTGGTCGATATCTGCCTGGAGGTGGCCCATGGTTGAGAACCAGAAAGCCATGCCCCAGCCTGAAATGCGCCGTATCCGTCGCATCCACTTCGTCGGTATCGGCGGCGTGGGCATGTGCGGTATCGCCGAAGTGCTGCTGAACCTGGGCTACCAGGTCTCCGGCTCCGACCTCAAGGCCTCGGCGGTGACCGAGCGCCTGGAGTCCTTCGGTGCGCAGATCTTCATCGGCCACCGCGCCGAGAACGCCGCCAGCGCCGACGTGCTGGTGGTCTCCAGCGCCATCAACACCGCCAACCCGGAAGTCGCCACCGCGCTCGAGCGGCGTATTCCGGTGGTGCCGCGGGCCGAGATGCTCGCCGAGCTGATGCGCTATCGCCACGGCATCGCCGTCGCCGGTACCCACGGCAAGACCACCACCACCAGCCTGCTGGCCTCGGTCTTCGCCGCCGGCGGCCTGGACCCGACCTTCGTCATCGGTGGCCGTCTGAACGCCGCGGGCACCAATGCCCAGCTCGGCACCAGCCGCTACCTGATCGCCGAGGCCGACGAAAGCGACGCCAGCTTCCTGCACCTGCAGCCGCTGGTGGCGGTCGTCACCAACATCGACGCCGACCACATGGCGACCTACGAAGGCGACTTCAACAAGCTGAAGAAGACCTTCGTCGAGTTCCTGCACAACCTGCCGTTCTATGGTCTGGCCGTGATGTGCCTGGACGATTCGGTGGTTCGCGAGATCCTGCCGCAGGTCAAGCGCCCGGTGGTCACCTACGGCTTCACCGAGGAAGCCGACGTGCGCGCGATCAACGTGCGCCAGTCGGGCATGCAGACCCACTTCACCGTGCTGCGCCGCGATCGCGCGCCGCTGGACGTGTCGGTCAACATGCCGGGCAACCACAACGTGCTCAACGCCCTGGCGACCATCGCCATCGCCACCGACGAAGGCATCAGCGACGAAGCCATCGTCCAGGGCCTGTCCGGCTTCCAGGGTGTCGGCCGACGCTTCCAGGTCTACGGCGAACTGCCGGTGGAAGGTGGTAGCGTCATGCTGGTGGACGACTACGGTCACCACCCGACCGAGGTCGCCGCGGTCATCAAGGCCGTGCGTGGTGGCTGGCCGGAGCGGCGCCTGGTGATGGTCTACCAGCCGCACCGCTACAGCCGTACCCGCGATCTGTACGACGACTTCGTCCAGGTCCTCGCCGATGCCAACGTGCTGCTGCTGATGGAGGTCTACCCGGCCGGCGAAGAGCCGATCCCGGGCGCCGACAGCCGCCAGCTGTGCCACAGCATCCGTCAGCGCGGTCAGCTCGACCCGATCTACATCGAGCGCGGCATCGAGCTGGCACCACTGGTCAAGCCGCTGCTGCGCGCCGGCGACATCCTGCTGTGCCAGGGCGCCGGTGATATCGGCGGTCTCGCCCCACAACTGTTGAAGAGTCCGTTGTTCGCTGGTGCGGTTGCCAGTCAGGAGAAAGCCAAATGACTGCCGAAGCCTACGCCAAGCTGCATTCCACCCTCGCACCGCAGGACTTCGGCCGCGTCGCCGTGCTCTACGGCGGCAAGAGCGCCGAGCGCGAGGTGTCGCTGAAGTCCGGCGCCGCGGTGATCGAGGCGCTGACCAGTGCCGGTGTCGACGTGGTCGCCATCGACGTCGGTGACGATCTGCTCGATCGTCTGCAGAACGAGAAGATCGACCGCGCTTTCATCATCCTTCACGGCCGCGGCGGTGAAGACGGCAGCATGCAGGGCCTGCTGGAATGCCTGGGCATTCCCTACACCGGCAGCGGCATCCTCGCCTCGGCCCTGGCCATGGACAAGCTGCGCACCAAGCAGGTGTGGCAGAGCCTGGGTATCTCCACCCCGCGCCATGCCGTGCTGGCCAGCGAGGCCGACTGTATTTCCGCGAGCGCGGAACTGGGCTTCCCTTTGATCGTCAAACCGGCCCATGAGGGTTCCAGTATCGGTATGGCGAAGGTGACCAGTGTCGAGGAATTGATCGCGGCCTGGAAAGACGCCGCGCGATACGACTCGCAAGTGCTGGTCGAGCAGTGGATCAAGGGGCCGGAGTTCACGGTCGCGGTGCTGCGCGACCAGGTCCTGCCGCCGATCGCCCTGGGCACCCCGCACACCTTCTACGACTACGACGCCAAGTACCTGGCATCCGATACCCAGTACCGGATTCCCTGCGGTCTCGACGCCGTCAAGGAACAGGAATTGATCGATCTCACCGCCCGCGCCTGCGAAGCCATTGGCATCGCCGGCTGGGGCCGTGTGGATGTGATGCAGGACGAGCAGGGCCGTTTCTGGCTGCTCGAAGTCAATACCGCACCAGGCATGACCGACCATAGCCTGGTGCCGATGGCGGCCCGTGCCGCCGGCCTCGATTTCCAGCAATTGGTGCTGGCGATCCTGGCGGCCAGTGTCGAGGCGCGAGGTTAAGCCCATGCAAGGCGCGATGTTACGTCATCAGCAACCCGCCACCGGTCGCAACAAGCCGGTGCCGCGCGGTGCCAGCCGGATGGTGGCCAAGGAGCCACTGTCGGCGCGCCTGCCCAAGCCGAACTTCAGCATCTTCAAACGGCTGCTGTGGCCGGTCCTGCTGGTCGCCGCCGGTTTCGGCGCCTACGAGGGCGCGCAGCGACTGATGCCGTACGCCGACCGGCCGATCACCAAGATCGCCGTGCAGGGCGATCTCAGCTACATCAGCCAGCAGGCGGTGCAGCAGCGGATCGCGCCCTATGTGGCGGCGAGCTTCTTCACCGTCGACCTGGCGAGCATGCGTACCGAGCTTGAGCAGATGCCCTGGATCGCCCATGCCGAAGTACGCCGCGTGTGGCCGGACGAAGTGGTGATCCGCCTGGAAGAACAGTTGCCGGTGGCGCGCTGGGGTGAAGATGCCTTGCTCAACAACCAGGGCCAGGCTTTCACCCCACGCGAACTGGCGAACTACGAGCACCTGCCGCAGCTGTTCGGGCCGCAGCGCGCTCAGCAACAAGTGATGCAGCAATATCAGGTACTGAACCAGATGTTGCGTCCCCTGGGCTTTTCGATCGCCCGCCTGGAACTGCGCGAGCGTGGCAGCTGGTTCCTGACCACCGGCGCCGGCAGCGCGGGACCGGGGATCGAACTGCTGCTGGGGCGTGACCATCTGGTGGAAAAGATGCGCCGCTTCATTGCCATTTATAACAGCACGCTCAAAGAACAGATCACGAACATCGCCCGCATCGATCTGCGTTATGCCAATGGCCTTGCCGTTGGCTGGCGGGAACCGATTGCACAGCCCGCGGCCCAACCCGCCGTGGCGAAGAATTAGAGAGAGGCAGGACCCATGGCAAATGCGCAAAGCGGCAAAATGATCGTCGGGCTGGATATCGGCACGTCCAAGGTGGTTGCACTGGTGGGCGAAGTCGCCGCCGACGGCACTCTGGAAATCGTCGGTATCGGTACCCACCCGTCGCGCGGGTTGAAGAAGGGCGTGGTGGTCAACATCGAGTCCACCGTGCAGTCGATCCAGCGCGCCGTCGAAGAGGCCCAGCTGATGGCCGGCTGCCGGATCCACTCGGCCTTCGTCGGTGTGGCCGGCAACCACATCCGCAGCCTCAACTCCCACGGCATCGTCGCCATCCGCGACCGTGAAGTCAGCACCGCCGACCTGGAACGGGTCCTGGACGCCGCGCAGGCCGTGGCCATCCCGGCCGACCAGCGCGTGCTGCACACCCTGCCGCAGGACTACGTGATCGACAACCAGGAAGGCGTGCGCGAGCCACTGGGCATGTCCGGCGTGCGTCTGGAGGCCAAGGTCCACGTGGTGACCTGCGCCGTCAACGCCGCGCAGAACATCGAGAAGTGCGTGCGTCGCTGCGGTCTGGAAATCGACGACATCATCCTCGAACAACTGGCCTCTGCCTACTCGGTGCTCACCGATGACGAGAAGGAGCTGGGCGTGTGCCTGGTGGACATCGGTGGCGGCACCACCGACATTGCCATCTTCACCGAAGGCGCGATCCGTCACACCGCAGTGATCCCGATCGCCGGCGACCAGGTGACCAACGACATCGCCATGGCCCTGCGCACGCCGACGCAGTACGCCGAAGAGATCAAGATCCGCTACGCCTGCGCCCTGGCCAAGCTGGCCGGTGCCGGCGAAACCATCAAGGTGCCGAGCGTCGGCGACCGTCCGCCGCGCGAGCTGTCGCGCCAGGCCCTGGCCGAAGTGGTCGAGCCGCGCTACGACGAACTGTTCACCCTGATCCAGGCCGAGCTGCGTCGCAGTGGCTACGAGGACCTGGTGCCGGCAGGCATCGTCCTCACCGGCGGTACCTCGAAGATGGAAGGTGCGGTGGAACTGGCCGAGGAAATCTTCCACATGCCGGTGCGCCTTGGCGTGCCGCACAGCGTCCGCGGCCTCAGCGACGTGGTGCGCAACCCGATTTATTCCACTGGCGTGGGCCTGCTGACCTACGGCCTGCAGAAGCAGTCCGACGGCGTGCCTGTGCCAGGTATCAGAAACGACAGCTATGGCGATGAACCAAAGGCCCCGGTGCTTGAGCGATTCAAGCGTTGGGTCCAGGGAAACTTTTAAGTTTCAAAGCAGTAGTGGTAGGCGCAAAACTAGAGAAATGAAAGGAGAGGGAAAATGTTCGAGCTCGTAGACAACGTCCCGCAAAGTCCGGTCATCAAGGTGATCGGCGTCGGTGGCGGCGGTGGCAACGCCGTCAACCACATGGTCAAGAGCAGCATCGAAGGCGTCGAGTTCATCTGCGCCAACACGGATGCTCAGGCCCTGAAAAACATCGGTGCGCGCACCATCCTGCAACTGGGTACCGGCGTGACCAAGGGTCTGGGCGCGGGTGCCAATCCGGAAATCGGCCGCCAGGCCGCGCTGGAAGACCGCGAGCGTATCGCCGAGGTGCTGCAGGGCACCAACATGGTCTTCATCACCACCGGCATGGGTGGTGGTACCGGTACCGGTGCCGCGCCGATCATCGCCGAAGTGGCCAAGGAACTGGGCATCCTCACCGTTGCGGTGGTGACCCGTCCGTTCCCGTTCGAAGGTCGCAAGCGCATGCAGATCGCCGATGAAGGCATCCGCGCGCTGGCAGACAGCGTCGACTCGCTGATCACCATCCCGAACGAGAAGCTGCTGACCATCCTCGGCAAGGATGCGAGCCTGCTGTCGGCCTTCGCCAAGGCGGACGACGTGCTGGCCGGTGCTGTTCGCGGTATCTCCGACATCATCAAGCGTCCGGGCATGATCAACGTCGACTTCGCCGACGTGCGTACCGTGATGAGCGAGATGGGCATGGCGATGATGGGTACCGGCTGCGCCAGCGGTCCGAACCGTGCGCGCGAAGCCACCGAGGCGGCGATCCGCAACCCGCTGCTGGAAGACGTCAACCTGCAGGGCGCTCGCGGCATCCTGGTCAACATCACCGCGGGTCCGGACCTGTCCCTGGGCGAATACTCCGATGTGGGTAGCATCATCGAGGCGTTCGCATCCGACCACGCGATGGTCAAGGTCGGTACCGTGATCGATCCGGACATGCGCGACGAGCTGCACGTCACCGTGGTCGCCACTGGTCTGGGCGCGAAGATCGAAAAACCGGTCAAGGTCATCGACAACACCCTGCAGGCCGCGGCCGCGCAAGTGTCGACCCCGGCTCCGGCGCCTGTGCGCAACGAGCAACCGGCGGTGAACTACCGCGATCTGGAGCGTCCGACCGTGATGCGCAACCAGACCCACGCCGGCGCGGCAGCCGCTGCCAAGCTCAATCCACAGGACGATCTGGATTACCTGGATATCCCGGCTTTCCTGCGTCGTCAGGCCGATTGATGGAATTTATCAGGGGTATTAGGGTGATTGGTGTTCAGCAAAGGCGGGGTCTGTTATCATCCCCAGCCTTTGTTGATACCAGTTCGCAATCTGTGCTGAAGCGGCCAATGCCATGATTAAACAACGCACCCTGAAAAATATCATCCGTGCCACAGGTGTCGGTCTGCACTCCGGGGAAAAGGTTTACCTGACCCTCAAGCCCGCTCCTGTGGATACCGGCATCGTATTTTGCCGAGCCGACCTCGACCCCGTGGTGCATATTCCTGCCCGTGCGGAAAACGTCGGCGAGACCACCATGTCGACCACGCTGGTCAACGGCGATACCAAGGTAGACACGGTAGAGCACCTGCTCTCGGCCATGGCTGGCCTGGGCATCGATAACGCCTACGTCGAGCTCTCCGCGTCCGAAGTGCCGATCATGGACGGTAGCGCAGGTCCCTTCGTATTCCTGATTCAATCCGCCGGCCTGGAAGAACAGGACGCGCCGAAGAAATTCATCCGCATCCTGCGCGAAGTGACGGTGGAGGACGGCGACAAGCGCGCCACCTTCCTGCCTTTCGACGGGTTCAAGGTGAGTTTCGAGATCGATTTCGACCATCCGGTGTTCCGCAACCGTACCCAGAGCGCCAGCGTGGACTTTTCCAGCACCTCGTTCGTGAAGGAAGTCAGCCGCGCCCGTACCTTCGGGTTCATGAGCGACATCGAGTACCTGCGCAAGCACAACCTCGCCCTCGGCGGCAGCGTGGAAAACGCTATCGTGGTGGACAAGGACGGTGTACTGAACGAAGACGGTCTTCGCTATGAAGACGAATTCGTCAAGCACAAGATTCTCGATGCCATCGGCGATCTGTACCTGCTGGGCAACAGCCTGATCGGCGAGTTCCGTGGCTTCAAGTCGGGCCACGCGCTGAACAACCAGCTGCTGCGCAAGCTGATCGAAGAGAAGGACGCCTGGGAAGTGGTGACCTTCGAGGATGCGAGCACCGCACCGATCTCCTACATGCGTCCGGTTGCTGCTGTATAAGCTCGAATACTCTCTCTAGTTTGAAGGCCACCCTCGGGTGGCCTTTTTTATGGCGGGCTCATTCGTCGGCCGGTTTCTTGCCGCCCTTGGCATGACTGGCCAGGCGCTCCAGAGCGGCGCGCAGTTTCGGGTCGCTGATGCCCTCGGCGGTGGCCTGGATGGTTTCCGCGGATTTGTCGGAGATGTCGATGACATGGCTGGCGCTGCGGGTTACCCCGGTGACCGGCTGCACCTTGAACAGGATGCGGGTCAGGTTGGCGAACGCTTCCAGTTGCTGCAACTGCCGTTGCAGGCGCTTCTGCTGGTAGCGCAGGCGAGTTGCCCAGTGACCGTCGGTGACCACCAGCATCAGCGTTCCCTCACGCCAGGAGGCGACATGGCAATGCTCGCGCGCGGCCGGCTGCAACTGGCTCTCCAGCAGGCGCTGCAGATGGGCCAGGCGCTGGGCCTGGCTGAACAGGACCTTGAGCGGACGGGCTTCGCGCAGCAGGGCGGCCGGAGCACGGGCGGGGGAGGGGCGATAAGCCATGATGGCACCTGGAAGGACAATACCGAGCATCTTAACAGATCCCCTGCACCGCACCGGACCGGGCTAACCGTGGCAATCTTGCGCCGACGGGTTGAAGTTGGCGAAAAAGCCCTTATTGTACAAAAGCCCCGTCACAGCGCTGTGCCAGCATCGTGGAACTTCGCCACTTTCCTCACCATCGTTTCCGGGTAGAATGCTCGTTCGTATGCGGCCTGCAAGGGCTGCACGGGCGACTCACGGGGCCGCCCTCCATCCCTACGTGTGGAAGATCCTGCCGATATGTTTGCGCCTTTGTTAAAGAAACTTTTTGGAAGCAAGAACGAGCGTGAAGTCAAACGCATGCTCAAGACGGTACAGATCGTCAATGCCTTCGAAGAGCAGATGGTGGCCCTCTCCGATGAACAGCTGCGCGGCAAGACCGCCGAGTTCAAAGAGCGCCTGGCCAAAGGCGAGACCCTCGACCAGCTCCTGCCCGAAGCGTTCGCCGTTGCGCGTGAAGCCGGCAAACGCATCATGGGCATGCGTCACTTCGACGTGCAGCTGATCGGTGGCATGACCTTGCACGAAGGCATGATCGCGGAAATGCGCACCGGTGAAGGCAAGACCCTGGTGGCGACCCTGGGCGTATACCTCAACGCGCTGTCCGGCAAGGGCGTGCACGTGGTCACGGTCAACGACTACCTGGCCCGCCGCGACGCCAACTGGATGCGTCCGCTGTATGAATTCCTCGGCCTCACCGTCGGCGTGGTCACCCCGTTCCAGCCGCCGGAAGAGAAGCGCGCCGCCTACGCCGCCGACATCACCTACGGCACCAACAACGAATTCGGTTTCGACTACCTGCGCGACAACATGGCGTTCAGCATGGAAGAGAAATTCCAGCGCGAGCTGAATTTCGCCGTGATCGACGAAGTCGACTCCATCCTGATCGACGAAGCGCGGACGCCGCTGATCATCTCCGGCCAGGCCGAAGACAGCTCCAAGCTGTACATCGAGATCAACAAGCTGATCCCGCGCCTGACCCAGCACATCGAAGAAGTCGAAGGCCAGGTCACCCAGGAAGGCCACTACAAGATCGACGAGAAGAGCCGCCAGGTCGAGCTCAACGAAGCCGGTCACCAGTTCATCGAGGAGATGCTCACCCAGGTCGGCCTGCTGGCCGAGGGCGAGAGTCTCTACTCCGCGCACAACCTGAGCCTGCTGACCCACGTCTACGCCGGCCTGCGCGCGCACAAGCTGTTCCACCGCAACGTCGAGTACATCGTCCAGGACGGCCAGATCCTCCTGATCGACGAGCACACCGGCCGCACCATGCCGGGCCGTCGTCTTTCCGAGGGCCTGCACCAGGCCATCGAGGCGAAGGAAAACCTGAATATCCAGGCCGAAAGCCAGACCCTGGCCTCGACCACCTTCCAGAACTACTTCCGTCTGTACACCAAGCTGTCCGGCATGACCGGTACCGCCGATACCGAGGCGTTCGAGTTCGCCCAGATCTACGCCCTCAACGTGATGGTCATTCCGCCGAACAAGCCACTGGCGCGTAAGGACTTCAACGACCTGGTGTACCTGACCGCCGACGAGAAGTACGCGGCGATCATCGCCGACATCAAGGAAAGCATGACCCAGGGCCGTCCGGTCCTGGTCGGTACGGCGACCATCGAAACCTCCGAGCACATGTCCAACCTGCTCAAGCAGGAAGGCATCGATCACAAGGTCCTCAACGCCAAGTACCACGAGAAGGAAGCCGAGATCATCGCCCAGGCCGGTCGTCCGGGTGCGCTGACCATCGCCACCAACATGGCCGGTCGCGGTACCGACATCCTGCTGGGCGGCAACTGGGAAGTCGAAGTGGCTTCCATGGAAAACCCTACTCCTGAGCAGATCGCCCAGATCAAGGCCGACTGGCAGAAACGTCACCAGCAGGTGATCGAGTCCGGTGGCCTGCACGTGATCGCCTCCGAGCGCCACGAATCGCGTCGTATCGACAACCAGCTGCGTGGCCGTTCCGGTCGCCAGGGCGACCCGGGTTCCAGCCGCTTCTACCTGTCGCTGGAAGACAGCCTGATGCGCATCTTCGCCTCCGACCGGGTGAAGAACTTCATGAAGGCCCTGGGCATGCAGTCCGGTGAAGCCATCGAGCACCGCATGGTGACCAACGCCATCGAAAAGGCGCAGCGCAAGGTCGAAGGTCGCAACTTCGACATCCGCAAGCAGTTGCTCGAATTCGACGACGTGGCCAACGAGCAGCGCAAGGTGATCTACCACATGCGCAACAGCCTGCTGGCCGCGGAGAACATCGGCGATACCATCGCCGACTTCCGTCAGGAAACCCTCGAAGCCACCTTCAGCCAGCACATTCCGCCGCAATCGCTGCCCGAGCAGTGGGACGTGGCCGGTCTGGAAGCCGCTCTGGCCAGCGACTTCGGCGTGAAACTGCCGATCCAGCAGTGGCTTGACGAAGACGACAAACTCTACGAAGAGCCGCTGCGCGAGCGCGTGCTGCAGGAGCTGGTCAGCGCCTACAACGAGAAGGAAGACAGCGCCGGCGCCGAAGCCCTGCGCACCTTCGAGAAGCAGATCCTCCTGCGCGTCCTCGACGACCTGTGGAAAGACCACCTGTCGACCATGGACCACCTGCGTCACGGCATCCACCTGCGCGGCTATGCGCAGAAGAACCCGAAACAGGAGTACAAGCGCGAGTCGTTCACCCTGTTCCAGGAACTGCTGGATTCGATCAAGCGCGACACCATCCGCGTGCTTTCCCATGTTCAGGTTCGTCGCGAAGATCCGGCCGAAGAAGAGGCCCGCCTGCGCCGCGAAGCCGAGGAACTGGCCCAGCGCATGCAGTTCCAGCATGCCGCGGCCCCCGGCCTGGAAGGCGCCGAGGAGCAGGAAGAGGGCGCTGAAGTCGCCGTCGCCGCGCCTGCCCGCAACGATATGAAACTGGGCCGCAACGAGCTGTGCTGGTGCGGTTCGGGCAAGAAGTTCAAGCACTGCCACGGACAGATCAGCTGATCCAGCCGTGCCACACTGAAACATGAACACCGCGCCGCGACCGGGTCATCCCGTCGCGGCGCTGTTCCATTCCAAGCGCCGTTGATTCGAAGACGGCGTATTTTTTTCTAGGAGCGCTTTCATGGCTGTTGGTCTTGGTCCTTTGCCAACGTTGCACCCGGTTCCCGGTTTCGAACTCGGCATCGCCTCTGCGGGCATCAAGCGCCCCGGGCGCAAGGATGTAGTGGTGATGCGCTGTGCCGAAGGCTCCAGCGTCGCTGGCGTGTTCACCCTGAACGCCTTCTGCGCCGCCCCGGTGATCCTGGCCAAGCAGCGCGTACAGGGCACCGTGCGCTACCTGCTGACCAACACCGGTAACGCCAACGCCGGTACCGGCGCCCCGGGCCTGGCCGCCGCCGAGCGCACCTGCGCCAGGCTGGCCGAGCTGACCGGCGTCGACGCCAGCGCCGTGCTGCCGTTCTCCACCGGTGTGATCGGCGAGCCGCTGCCGGTAGAGAAGATCGAAGGCGCGCTGCAGGCCGCCCTGGACAACCTGTCCGAGAACCACTGGGCCGAAGCCGCCACCGGCATCATGACCACCGACACCCTGCCCAAGGGTGCCAGCCGTCAGTTCCAGCACGACGGCGTGACCATCACCGTCACCGGCATCAGCAAGGGCGCCGGCATGATCCGCCCGAACATGGCCACCATGCTCGGCTACATCGCCACCGACGCCAAGGTCGCGCCGGCGGTGCTCAAGGACCTGATGCTGGACGGCGCCAACAAGTCGTTCAACCGCATCACCATCGATGGCGACACCTCGACCAACGACTGCTGCATGCTGATCGCCACCGGCAAGGCCGACGTCGCCGAGATCACCGAGGCCAGCGGCCCGCTGTTCGACGCACTGAAGAAGGCCGTGTTCGAAGTCTGCATGGAAGTGGCCCAGGCCATCGTCCGTGACGGCGAAGGTGCGACCAAGTTCGTCACCGTGCAGGTCAACGGCGGCAGCAACCATCAGGAATGCCTGGACGTCGGCTACGCCGTGGCCCACTCGCCACTGATCAAGACCGCGCTGTTCGCGTCCGACCCGAACTGGGGCCGTATCCTCGCCGCCGTCGGCCGCGCCGGTGTGCCGAACCTCGACGTCAGCCTGATCGACGTGTACCTGGACAACGTCTGCATCGCCAGCAAGGGCGGGCGCAGCGCCAGCTACACCGAGGACCAGGGCGCCGCGGTGATGGCCCAGGAAGAGATCACCATCCGCATCGAGCTGGGTCGTGGCCAGTGCAACGAGACCATCTGGACCACCGACCTGTCCCACGAGTACGTGAAGATCAACGCGGAATACCGCACCTGATCGAGGGCCGCCGTGTCGCCTGGCGATGCGGCGGCATCCTTTGCAATCCACCCCTCTGCGGAGCAGAAAGATGAAACGGATTCATGTCGCCGCCGCCGTCATTCGTGGCGCGGATGGCCGTATTCTGATTGCCCGTCGTGGCGAAACCCAGCACCAGGGCGGCCTCTGGGAGTTTCCCGGTGGCAAGGTCGAAGACGGCGAAGCCGTGGAGACCGCCCTGGCGCGTGAGCTGCGTGAAGAACTGGGCATCGAGGTGGGCGCCGCGCGGCCACTGATCGAAGTCCGTCACGATTATCCGGACAAGCACATCCTCCTGGACGTCTGGGAGGTCTCTGCGTTCTCTGGCGAGCCCCATGGCGCCGAGGGCCAGCCGCTGGCCTGGGTGTCACCGCGGGACCTGGGGCAGTACGAATTCCCCGAGGCCAATCGGCCGATCGTCGCTGCGGCGCGCCTGCCGGGCGAATACCTGATTACCCCGGATGGCCTGGAAACCCCGCAGTTGCTGCGTGGCATCCAGAAGGCGGTTGCCAGCGGGATCAAGCTGGTGCAGTTGCGGGCGCCGAACATGTACGACCCGAAATACCGCGATGTCGCGGTGGACGCGGTCGGGCTCTGCGCGGGCAAGGCGCAGCTGATGCTCAAGGGACCACTGGAATGGCTGGGAGATTTCCCGTCCGCCGGCTGGCACCTGACCGCGGAACAACTGCGCAAGTACGCCGCCAATGGCCGGCCGTTCCCGAAGAATCGCTGGCTGGCGGCGTCCTGCCATAACGCCGAGGAACTGGCCCTGGCCGAGCGCATGGGCGTGGACTTCGTCACCCTGTCGCCGGTGCAGGCCACCCAGACCCATCCCGAGGCGCAGCCACTGGGTTGGGATGTGGCTGAGCGACTGATCGAGGGCTTCAACCAGCCGGTGTTCCTGCTGGGTGGGGTCGGTGCGACCGAGCGTGAGCGTGCCTGGCAGATTGGCGCGCAGGGTGTGGCGGGGATCCGGGCGCTCTGGCCCGAGGCCTGAAAACCCAATGCGGCCCTGTAGGAGCTGGCTTGTCGTGTGACGAACCAGCTCCTACAAGGGGATGCGGCGGGTTTCAGGGTTTTGCGGCGGCCTGCCATAGAACTTCGGCAATGCCCTGACGCCGCGCGATCAACCGCGCCGCCACGAACAACAGGTCCGACATCCGGTTGATATAGGCCAACCCCACCCCCGCCAGCGGCTCCACGGCATTCAACTGCTGGCAACGCCGCTCCGCACTACGGGCCAGGCTGCGACAGACATGCGCCTGCGCCACCAGCAGCGAGCCGCCCGGCAGGATGAAGTTCTCCAGCGGCCCCAGCTCCTCGTTCCAGCGGTCGATGGCCGCCTCGAGCCGCTCTACTTCCGCCGTGTTCAGCGCCTGGTAGCTCGGCATCGCCAACTCGCCACCGAGATCGAACAGACGATGCTGGCAAGGCGCGAGCACCTCGCTCAACTCGTCCAGGCCCTGCTCGGCCAGCCCGGCCAGGAGCAGTCCCAGCTGGCTGTTCAGCGTATCGACTTCGCCGATGGCTTCGATGCGCGGGTGGTCCTTGGGCACCCGGCGGCCGTCACCGAGGCCGGTCTCGCCCTTGTCGCCGGTGCGGGTGTAGATCTTCGACAGGCGAAAGCCCATGGTTCATGACTCCAGTTTGCTCGGGCTGGGCAGCGGCGCGGCGACCAGCGGCAGGCGCAGGGTGAAGCAGGTGCCCTGGCCCGGGGTCGACTGCACTTCCATCTGGCCCTTGTGGTTGTTGGTGATGATGAAATACGACACCGAGAGGCCAAGGCCGGTGCCCTGACCGATTTCCTTGGTGGTGAAGAACGGCTCGAAGGTGCGCTTGCGCACGGTCTCGGGCATGCCGACGCCGTTGTCCTCCACCTGGATTTCCGCCCACGGCGGGTTGAGCCGGGTGCGCAGGGTGATGCGTCCGGGCTCGCGGTCGTCCTCGCGCAGATGGATGGCTTGCGCGGCGTTCTTCAGCAGGTTGAGCAGCACCTGTTCCAGCTCGTTGGCAGTGCCGGGCACCGGGCCCAGTTCGGGGTCGAACTGGCGGACGATGGCCTGGCCCTTGAAGTCGAAGCCGATCGCCAGGTCGAAGTCGTTGCCGGCGATCTCCACCGCCTGGTCGATCAGCGCCGGCAGGTCGCAAGGCGCCATCTGCCGGTTGCTGCGGCGGCTGAAACTGAGCATGTGGGTGACGATCTTGGCTGCCCGGGCGCCGGCCTGCTGGATGCCGTCGAGCAGTTGCGGAACCTGGCGGTCTTCCAGGTAGTGGTTGACCGTGTCGAGGTCGATGCCGGTTTCGCTGGCCGCTTCGAGGTTCTTCGGCAGGTCGGGCGAGAGGCGCCGGCGGATGTTCTGCACGTTGTGCAGGATGGCGCCGAGCGGGTTGTTGATCTCGTGGGCCATGCCCGCGGCGAGGCCGCCGACGGAGAGCATCTTCTCCGACTGCACCATCATTTCCTCCAGCGACAGGCGCTGGGTGATGTCGTCGATACGGATCACCACGCCACGGCCACCGCCGCCGGTCAGCGGATAGAAGGTCAGGGCGTAATGGCGAGCATCCTCGCCGCGGGTCCAGGTGACCCGCTCGATCTTCGCCACCCGGTGTTTCTCCACGCTTTCCTTGAGCTGCGGCAGGAACGGCTTGAGCGGCTCGAAGGCGAGGAAGATCGGCTGGTTCAGCGCTTCGTCCAGCGGTGTACCGGAGAGGCTGCTGGCCTCCTGGTTCCACTGCGTGACGTAAAGCTGCTCGTCGAGGGCGATCAGGGCCGAGGGCATGGAGTCGATGATGCTGTTGAGGTAGTTCTGGAAGCCCGTCAGCTTGCGCTCGATCTTGCTGCGTACCTGGACTTCCAGCTCCAGCTTGCGGTTGGTATGGCGGGTTTCCTCGGCCAGCCCCTGGGCCTGGTCGAAGGCGTGCTGGAACTCGTCGCGGGCGCGCTTGAGCTGCTGCTCGCGCGCCTCGATACGCGACAGCATGGTGTTGAACGCTTCGGCCAGGCTACCGATTTCGTCGTGATTACCGGGGCTGGCACGCAGGGCATAGTTCTCCTCGCGGGTGACCTGGCGCGACAGCTGCTCCAGCTGGTAGATCGGCTGGGTGATCAGGCGCTTGATCTGCCTGGCGATGATCATCCACAGCAGCACGCTGAACACCAGGATGCCCAGGCTGGCGGTCAGGGTGCCGGTGTAGAACGCGGTGGGCAGCTCGCTGCTGGCCACCAGCAGCAGATGCCCGGGCGGGCTGCCCGGGCGCGGCAGGCGCACCAGCTGGGTGCTGCGGAACTCGGTGAGACGCCAGCCTTCGATATTGCGCAGGCGCTTGGGCAGGGCGATGGGGTCGCCGTGCTGCAACTGCGCCAGCAGCCTGCCGTCGGCGCCGTACAGCGCGGCGGCGCGCAGCGGGGTGTAGGTGTCCAGCTCGTCCAGCAGGCGGTTCGCCGCTTCCGGCGAGTCCGTGGCCTGCTCGGCGATCTGCGGGTTGGAGACCAGCCGACCGATGGTCTGCAGGGCCTGGGGGGCCATGGCTTCCTGGGAAATCCAGTAGGCGGCGCTGATGAAGGTCAGGTTGGCCACCAGCAGGATGGTGATCAGCAGCACCAGCAGGGCGGCCAGCAGTTTCTGGCCGACCGGCAGGTTTTCCAGGCGTTCGCGCAAGGGCATGGTGAAAGCGTGGTCCTGTGGTTGGAAGGGCAGGGTAACGCTGCCTTCAGTCGCTGGGCAATCCGTGGCCGTTGAGGTGTTCGACCAGGCGTCGGTAGAGCCGTTCCAGGTGGGGCAGCGGATGACCGTGGCGGGTCGCGGTGCGGCAGGCGTGACCCAGCAGGTAATGGATCTCGGTGCGGCGGCCGTTGCCGACATCCTGGTACATCGAAGAATAGTTGGCGGCGGTGGCCTGGATGACCCGCTGGACCTCGCTTTCCAGGCCTTCGGCGGCCTGTGGCTGGCCGCACACCTGGAGCAGTTCGGCCAGCTCGGCGCACAGCGTGGCGACCTCGCAGTGGTGCTCGGCGAGGCCACCGTTGCGGCAAGCGTAGAGCACCGTCAGGGGATTGATCGCGCAGTTCAGGGCCAGCTTGCGCCACAGGCGGGTGAGGATGTCCGGTGTCCACTCATGGGGAATGCCGGCGTCGCCGAGGTCGTCGAGCCAGGTCGGTGCCAGGGGATTGGCCGGGTCACCCAGCCAGTTGAAACCGTGGCCGGCGAAGTTCACCTGCCAGTCCCGCTCGCGGAAAGCGCCTTCGGTGCTGGAGGCGAACACGCAGCGTGCCAGGGGCACGCGGGCGGCGACGTCGTCCTGGCTGCCGAGGCCGTTCTGCAGGAGGATCAGCTCGGCGGTGGGGCTCAGGCGGTGAGCGATGCTGGCCACGGCCTTTTCCGCGTCATAGGCCTTGCAGGCCAGCAGCAGGCGCTGGATCGGGTCGCTGCCTGCGAGGGTCTGCGCTTCGATGGCGAAGGTCTGTGGACGACCCTGCTCGATCAGGGTCAGCCCGCCGGCGCCCTGGTAATCGCGCAGGCGCTGTTCGTCGCGCAGGATCAGGCGGACCGTCTTGCCCGCGCGGGCCAGGCGGCAGGCCCAGAGGCTACCGAGGCTTCCGGCGCCGAGAATATGCCAGGTGCTGCTCATCAGCGTTTCGCAACCGTTTATAATGAGCCCGCATTTTAACCGTCAAACCCGGTGCGCTCCATCGCGCTTCCCTGTACAGAGGCGCCAGCGCACCTTTTATTTTTGGAGAAGGATATGCCGTCGTTCGACGTGGTATCGGAACTGGACAAGCACGAAGTCACCAACGCGGTGGACAACGCCATCAAGGAACTGGATCGCCGCTACGACCTGAAGGGCAAGGGCAGCTTCGAGTTCAAGGAAAAGGAACAGACCGTGCTGATGACCGCCGAGGCGGAATTCCAGCTCGAGGCGATGCTGGAGATCCTGCGCATGGCCCTGGTCAAGCGCAAGATCGACGTGAAGAGCCTGGAGGTCAAGGATGCCTACCCCTCCGGCAAGGAAATGAAGCAGGAAGCGGTGTTCAAGGAAGGTATCGATAAAGATCTGGCGAAGAAGATCGTCGCTCATATCAAGGACGCCAAGCTGAAAGTGCAGGCGGCCATCCAGGGCGAGCAGATCCGCGTCACCGGCAAGAAGCGCGACGACCTGCAGGAATGCATCGCTGCCCTGCGCGCCAAGGAATTCGACATGCCGCTGCAATTCAACAATTTCCGCGACTGATCGCGGTCGTCGAGGAACCTTGGCGTTTTGATGGCGTCCGAGGTTCCTGGCGTCGCTGCATCGTTTGCGGCGTATCAATTTTCTGTTGTTGCCGCACTAGGAGGGCACATGGATTTGAATGCAGAGGTCGATCAACTGGTCAGGACTTCGCAGACCTGGATTCCGTTGATCATGGAATACGGCAGCCGTCTGGCCCTGGCCCTGATTACCCTGGCGATCGGCTGGTGGCTGATCAACACGGTCACCGCGAAACTGGGCAAGCTGCTGTCCCTGCGCAACGCCGACCTGGCGCTGCAGGGCTTCATCAGCACCCTCGCCAACATCATCATGAAGGTCCTGCTGTTCGTCAGCGTGGCTTCGATGATCGGCGTGGAAACCACGTCCTTCGTCGCCGCCATCGGTGCCGCCGGCCTGGCCATCGGCCTGGCCCTGCAGGGCAGCCTGGCCAACTTCGCCGGCGGCGTGCTGATCCTGCTGTTCCGGCCGTTCCGCCTGGGCGACTGGATCGAGGCACAGGGCGTCAGCGGCACCGTGGACAGCATCCAGATCTTCCACACCGTGCTGCGCACCGGCGACAACAAGACGGTGATCGTGCCCAACGGCAATCTGTCCAATGGCATCATCACCAACTACAACCGCCAGCCGACCCGCAAGGTGGTGTTCGATGTCGGCGTCGACTACGAGGCCGACCTGCAGAAGGCGCGCAACGTCCTGCTCGACCTGGCCAACAACGACCCGCGGGTACACAAGGATCCGGCGCCGCAGGCCGTGGTGGCGACCCTGGGCGACAGTGCCATCACCGTTTCCCTGCGCATCTGGGTGAACACCGCCGATTACTGGGATGTGATGTTCATGCTCAACGAACATGCCCGTGATCGCCTGAAGAGCGAAGGGATCGACATTCCCTTTCCGCAGCGGGTGATTCGCGTGGTGCAGGAAGCCGCTGTGCAGTAGCCCTGTGCGCCCTACTCCGTAGGAACGTGGCTTGCCCGCGAAGGACCGCTGCGAGGTCCTTCGCGGGCAAGCCACGCTCCTACGCGATTTCGCCTTGGCATTACACTTCTTCACCTCTTCCCGCTATCGGTCCGACAGGCTTTTCTGGCATACAAGCCGGTCTCGTTTCCCTCTGCCGGCCGAATCATGACCCCGCTCATCCAGATCACCCCGTTCAGGGCCCTGTGCTTTGCCCTGACCCTGGCCCTGTTCGAACTGCTCACCTACCTCGCCAGTGACGTGGTCATGCCCGCCATGCCGCAGGTGGTGACCGACCTCGACGCCAGTCCCGAGTACATTCCTCACGCGCTGAACCTGTACCTGCTCGGCGGTGTGCTCCTGCAGTGGCTGATCGGCCCGCTGGCGGACCGCTTCGGTCGGCGTCCGCTGCTGCTCGGTGGCTGCGCGTTCTTCTGCGTGGCCTGCCTGGCGACCTTCTGGGTCGATGGCATCGAACTGTTCAACCTGCTGCGCCTGTTGCAGGGCATCGGTTTGGGCTTCGTGGTCACGGTCAGCTATCCGGCGCTGAACGAAGCGTTCAGCGAAGCGGACGCGGTGCGCATGATGGCCCTGCTGGCGAACATCGCCCTGCTCTCGCCGCTGCTCGGCCCGCTGGTGGGCACCGTGCTGCTGGAGTGGGTGTCGTGGCGCTGGCTGTTCGTGCTGTTGGGCATCAGCGCCGTCGCCGCCTGGTTCGCCCTGTACCGCTTCATGCCGGAAACCCTGGGGGTCGAACGCCGCGATGGTTCGCGCCTGGCGTTCCAGCCGATTCATCTGCTGCCGCTGCTCGCGGGCTACGCGCAACTGCTCGGCAATCGCCGTTTCGTCGCCGGGAGCGCGGCGCTGGGGCTGATCGGTCTGCCGCTGATCGGCTGGATCGGCCTGTCGCCGGTGCTGCTGATCCATGACGAAGGGCTGAGCAAGATGGAGTACGCCCTGTGGCAGTTGCCGGTGTTCGGCGGCCTGATTCTGGGCAACCTGATCATCAACCGGATCGCCGACCGCTATCCGCTGACCTCGCTGGTGCGCGGTGCCCTGTGGCCATTTCTGATCGGGCTGCTGGTGGCCATGCTGGCGACCTGGTTCGTGCCGAGCGTGTCGAGCCTGGTCCTGGGCCTGTCGATCTACGCCCTCGGCCTGGGCATCGGCAACGCCGTGCTGTACCGCATGACCCTGTTCAGCAGCGAGCAGAGCAAGGGGCTGGTCTCGGCGATGCTGGGGATGATCACCATCGCCCTGTTGGGCCTGGGCGGCGTGGTGCTGGCGCTGTTCGGCGCTGGCGCCAGCCTGCAGGCCTTCGCCCTGGCCTCGGGTGTGGCTGGCGTGCTGGCACTGTGGCCGCTGTCGGCGGTGTTGCGGGTGGAGGCAGTGCCGGCCTGAGTCAGCGCTGCTGTTGCTCGCTGGCCGGAGCGGCGGGTTGCTCCGTTTCCTGGGGCTGCTTGTCGCGGTTGCTCTCCTGATGCCAGTGCAGGGCGATCAGGATCAGCGTCGGCACGCCGAGCAGCGCGGTGATCAGGAAGAAATCGTGGTAGCCGAACTTCTCCACCAGCACCCCCGAGTAGCCGCCGATCAGCCGCGGCAACAGCAGCATGATCGAGCTGAGCAGGGCGTACTGGGTAGCCGAGAACTTCAGGTTGGTCAGGCTCGACAGGTAGGCGACGAAGGCCGAGGTGGCCAGGCCCGAGCTGAAGTTGTCGAGGGAGATGGTCACCACCAGCATTTCCACGTTCGGGCCCATGTCGGCCAGCATCAGGAACAGGATGTTGGTGCCCGCCGAGGCCGCGCCGCCGATGAACAGGATCGGCAGGATGCCGAAGCGCACGATCAGCAGGCCGCCGACGCCGGCGCCGAGCAGGGTCATGATCAGGCCGAAGATCTTGCTGATACTGGCGATCTGGTCCTTGGTGAAGCCCTGGTCGATGTAGAACACGTTGGCCATTACGCCCATCACCGTGTCGGACATGCGATAGGTGGCGATCAGCCCGAGCAGCAGCAGGGCCTGCCAGCGGTAGCGGTGGATGAAGTCGTTGACCGGTGTCAGCACCGGCGCCAGGCCGCGGCGGCCCATGGCCGAGAGGCACAGGCAGGTCAGGGTGATGTAGAGGATGGCGCGCAGGAAGGCGCGGTCTTCCAGCAGCAGGTCGAGCAGGCTCACGCCTTCGAACAGCACGCTGGCGAAATCGGTGTTGTACAGCTGGGTGAACATCGCCGGCACCGAGACCAGCAGCACGATCAGCACGAATACCGAAATCAGCTGGTGGCCGAAGCCGTAGCGGGCGGCCTGCAGCTGCGTGCGCAGGGGCACCGGCGGTTCGCGCATCAGCAGGGTGGTCAGCAGCGCCGGCAGCATCATCACGCCGAACAGCACGTAGGTGCCGGTCCAGGCCTTGTGCATGTAGTTGAAGCCGGTGGAGCCGAACCATTCGGCGAAGAACAGCGCGCCCGCGGTGGCGAGCAGGGCGGCGACCCGATAACCGGCCATATAGCTGGCGGCGAGCGCGGCCTGGCGCTGGTCGTCGGCGATTTCCAGGCGGTAGGCGTCGACGGCGATGTCCTGGGTGGCGGAGGCGAAGGCCACCAGCACCGCCAGGGCGATCAGCCAGGACAGGTGTTTCTGTGGATCGCAGAAGCCCATGCCAATCAGGCCGATGACCACCAGCAACTGCGACAGGACCAGCCAGGAGCGGCGGCGCCCGAGCTTGCCGAGCAGCGGCAGGCGCCATTGGTCGAGCAGCGGCGACCATACCCACTTGAAGGCGTAGGCCAGGCCGATCAGGCTCGCGTAGCCGATGGTCTCGCGTGCCACCCCGGCCTCGCGCAGCCACACCGACAAGGTCGAGAACACCAGCATGTAAGGCAGACCGGCGGCGAAGCCGAGCAGCAGGAGCACCACGGTCGACGGGCTGGCATAGGCAGCGAGCGCAGCGCGCCAGGTTTTACGGGGCATGGGCCAACATCTGCCTCAAGATTACGAACACAAAGCGCGCACTCTAACTGGTGTGATCCATCGGACGCCAGCCATGGCGCGACATATCGACGCGATTATTGCGCAGGCTGACCCCTTCGGCGCGCAAACGCGCCCTTTGTTCCTCGCCCGACGGCGTGCCCTGCTGCAGGCTGAGGCGACCGCCGGCACCGAGCACCCGGTGCCAGGGCAGGCGGGTATCGGCCGGCAACTGGCTCAGCGTGCGCCCGACCCAGCGCGCCGCGCGGCCCAGGCCGGCCATTTGCGCCAGTTCGCCGTAGCTGATCACCTTGCCCGGAGGAATCTGGTCCATGACCAGATACAGCGCCGCTCGTCGGGCGTCGTTGCTCTCCTGGGTCAGGTCGCTCGTCGCGTTCATCCGTGGGATTTCCGACGGGCTGTGGGGATGTGGAAACATCTGGGAATTGAACTCATTGTCATTGGTCGGGTCTGTCCTTGTTCTGGCGCTGGGCATCCGGATAATGCCCGACTTTTTTCGCGAACCTGAATGTCTGTATTGCCTATGTATTCTAGAACCCTGTTGTGCCTTGCAATGGTCGGCGTGTGCGCGCCGGCTCTCGCCGATACCGTGTGGATGAAGAACGGTGACCGCCTGAGCGGCAAGATCAAGGTGTTCGACGGCGGCAAGCTGTTGCTCGAAACCCCTTATGGTGGCTCGATCGCGCTGGACTGGAAGCAGGTCAAGACCCTGGAAAGCGACCAGGAGCTGCTGGTCAAGCAGGACGAATACAGCGGCGAGCGGGCCAAGTCGCTGCAGGCCGCCGACCAGGGCAAGGTCACGCTGGCCAATGGCGAGGCGCCGAAAACCGTCGAACTGGCGAGTATCCAGCAGATCATGAAGCCCAAGCCGGTGGTCGAGGACCTGATCTGGAAGGGCAACGTCGACCTGGCCCTGGACTACAAGCGCGCCGAGACCGACACCGACGACTACGACATCGACTTCAAGACCACCGCGCGCCACGGCCGCTGGCGGCACAATGCCGAAGGCGAGTACAACCGCGACAGCAAGGACGATGTCACCACCACCAACAACTGGAGCGCCGAGTACGCCCTGGACCGCTTCATCACCGACAAGTGGTTCTGGCAGGGGCGCCTGGAATACAAGCGCGACCATATCGAAGACCTGGCCCGCCAGCGCACCGTGGGTACCGGCCCGGGCTACCAGTTCTGGGATGACGAACTGGGTGCGTTCTCGCTCGGTTCGCTGCTCAACCGCACCGACTACGAATATGCCGATGGCGGCAAGGACAACTTCTATTCCATCGGCATGAAGTGGAACTACAACCGCTTCCTGATCGGCAAGAGCGTCGAGCTGTTCACCAGTGGCGAAGTCGGCAAGCCGCTGGGTAACGTCGCCGACTACAGCCTGGATGCCGAGGTCGGCCTGCGCTACAAGGTCACCGAGTGGGCCTCGCTCAACCTCAAGGCGGAGAAGGACATCATCAGCGGCACCAACGACAGCGACCTGGACAAGACCCGCTACACCGCCGGCTTTGGCGTGACCTGGTAAGTCCTTCTTGGCAGCGGCGGGTGATGATGATTAGCTTATTGCCATCACCGCCCGCGCCGGGCGGTCTGTCCGATCCAGGAGTCCAGACGTGAGCGCCAACGTTGCCAGGCCAGCCCGAGAGCTGCTGCTCAAGGAGTACCGCGGGGTACTCTCGACCCATTCCAAGTCGATGCCCGGTTTTCCTTTCGGTTCCGTGGTGCCGTACTGCCTGGATGCCGATGGCAATCCGCTGATCCTGATCAGCCGCATCGCCCAGCACACCCACAACCTGCAGAAGGATCCGAAGTGCTCGCTGCTGGTGGGTGAGCGGGGTGCCGAGGACGTCCAGGCGGTGGGACGCCTGACCGTGCTGGCCGAAGCGCGCAAGCTGGAAGACAGCGCCGCCGTCGAGGCCGCCGCCGAACGCTACTATCGCTACTTCCCCGATTCGCGCAATTACCACAGCGCCCACGATTTCGATTTCTGGGTGCTGCAACCGGTGCGCCATCGCTACATCGGCGGCTTTGGCGCGATCCACTGGATCGACCAGCTGAGCCTGGCCAATCCCTTCGCCGGCAAGGCAGAGGCGAGCATGATCGAACACATGAACAGCGATCACGCCAAGGCCATCGCCCACTATGTCGCCCTGAACGGTCTGCCGGAGGCGGTACCGGCGCAACTGGCCGGGATCGACAGCGAGGGCATGCACCTGCGCATCGGCCAGGCGTTGTACTGGCTGGCTTTCCCTGAGCCCTGCAACACTCCGACACAAGTCCGCGAGGCCTTGGTTTTGCTGGCTCACGCCGAGCAATGGCCGCAACCGCAGGTCGCCGAGGCTTGAAATTGCGAGTCGAAGTTACCATTTGAGGTCTATTGGAAGATGTCTTCCGCTGAGGAAACCTCGATGCGTGCTTTTCTACTGCTGTTCCTGATTTTCCCGATTCTGGAGCTGTACGCCTTTTTCAAGGTGAGCAGCGCCATCGGCTTCTTTCCCGCGCTGCTGCTGATCTTCGCCGGCTCCGCCCTGGGTCTGCTGGTGGTGCGGGTGGCCGGCCTGGCTACCGCCATGCGTACCCGTGACAGCCTGCAACGCGGCGAGATGCCGGCGGAGGACATGTTTCATGGCCTGATGCTGGCGCTGGGCGGCGGCTTGCTGCTGATCCCCGGTTTCATCAGCGATGTGTTCGGTCTGATCCTGCTGCTGCCGTTCGTCCGGCGTCTGCTTGGGCGCAAGCTGCGCCAGCGCGCCGAAGCCCAGGCGATGCGCCAGCGGGCGTTCGCCGAGGATCCGTTCAACGCCCCGGCGGGCGGGCCGGGGCGTGCGCCACGGCAGCCGAATGTGATCGAGGGTGAATACGAACACCGCGACTCCTGAGACTCACGTCCATGAACAACGGCCTTTCGCGGGCCGTTTTTCATTCTTGCCTACTCATTTCAAAAAAATTCATTTGCGAGCCTTGTAATCGCCAAGGCCGCCCCTATGTATGGGTCACCGCAAGGTTTCTGGGCATCCGCACCAGACATGAACACGTGTGGCCCGCTCCGCGAGCCACGACCGGCAACGCCGGACAGCATCCACCCGCCGGTACCGAAACCGGCCGATGAAAACCACAATCAGGAGAGATCGACAATGAAGCTTCGTCCTCTGCATGACCGCGTCGTTATCCGCCGCAGCGAAGAAGAATCGAAAACCGCTGGCGGTATCGTTCTGCCAGGCTCGGCCACCGAGAAGCCAAACCGTGGCGAAGTCGTCGCCGTTGGCGCCGGTCGCGTCCTGGACAACGGTGAAGTGCGCGCGCTGGCCGTGAAAGTGGGTGACAAAGTGGTTTTCGGCCCTTACTCGGGCAGCAACACTGTGAAAGTTGACGGCGAAGACCTGCTGGTAATGAGCGAGAACGAAATCCTCGCCGTTATCGAAGCTTGATTCCGCTGGTTTCCCGTTACTCCAAAGTATTCAAGGATTAAACGATCATGGCTGCTAAAGACGTAAAATTCGGCGATTCCGCCCGCAAGAAAATGCTCGTTGGTGTCAACGTTCTGGCTGACGCGGTAAAAGCGACCCTGGGCCCGAAAGGCCGCAACGTGGTCCTGGCCAAGAGCTTCGGTGCTCCGACCATCACCAAGGACGGCGTTTCCGTCGCCAAAGAGATCGAGCTCAAGGACGCCTTCGAAAACATGGGCGCCCAACTGCTGAAAGACGTTGCCTCCAAGGCCAACGACGAAGCCGGTGACGGCACCACCACCGCTACCGTTCTGGCCCAGGCCATCGTTGCGGAAGGTCTGAAATCGGTTGCCGCCGGCATGAACCCGATGGACCTGAAGCGCGGCATCGACAAGGCCACCCTGGCCATCGTCAAGGAACTGAAAGCCCTGTCCAAGCCATGCGCCGACTCCAAGGCCATCGCCCAGGTAGGCACCATCTCCGCCAACTCCGACAACTCCATCGGCGACATCATCGCCGAAGCCATGGAAAAAGTCGGTAAAGAAGGCGTGATCACCGTCGAAGAAGGCTCGGGCCTGGAAAACGAACTGTCCGTCGTCGAAGGCATGCAGTTCGACCGTGGCTACCTGTCTCCGTACTTCGTCAACAAGCCGGACACCATGGTTGCCGAGCTGGAAGGCCCGCTGCTGCTGCTGGTCGACAAGAAGATCTCCAACATCCGCGAACTGCTGCCAGTTCTGGAAGCCGTTGCCAAAGCCGGCCGTCCGCTGCTGATCGTGGCTGAAGACGTCGAAGGCGAAGCCCTGGCTACCCTGGTCGTCAACAACATGCGTGGCATCGTCAAGGTTGCCGCGGTCAAGGCACCTGGCTTCGGCGACCGCCGCAAGGCCATGCTGCAGGACATCGCCGTCCTGACCGGCGGTACCGTGATCTCCGAAGAAATCGGCCTGAGCCTGGAAGCCGCTACCCTGGAGCACCTGGGCAACGCCAAGCGCGTCACCCTGTCCAAGGAAAACACCACCATCATCGATGGCGCTGGTGCCGAGTCCGACATCGAAGCTCGCGTCAAGCAGATCCGGGCCCAGATCGAAGAAACTTCCTCCGACTACGACCGTGAAAAACTGCAAGAGCGTCTGGCCAAGCTGGCTGGCGGTGTTGCCGTGATCAAGGTCGGTGCCGGCACCGAAGTTGAAATGAAAGAGAAGAAAGCCCGCGTTGAAGACGCCCTGCACGCTACCCGCGCAGCCGTCGAAGAAGGCGTGGTGCCTGGCGGTGGCGTAGCCCTGGTTCGCTCCCTGCAGGCCATCGCTGACCTGCGTGGCGACAACGAAGACCAGAACGTCGGTATCGCGCTGCTGCGTCGCGCTGTCGAAGCGCCGCTGCGCCAGATCGTCGCCAACGCCGGCGACGAGCCAAGCGTTGTGGTTGACAAGGTCAAGCAAGGTTCGGGCAACTTCGGTTACAACGCTGCTACCGGCGAGTACGGCGACATGATCGAAATGGGCATCCTGGACCCAGCCAAGGTAACTCGTTCGGCGCTGCAAGCAGCCGCTTCGATCGGTGGTCTGATGATCACCACCGAAGCCATGGTTGCCGACCTGCCGGAAGACAAGCCAGCCATGCCTGACATGGGCGGCATGGGCGGTATGGGTGGCATGGGCGGCATGATGTAAGCCAGCCTCACCCCGCTGCAAAAAAGAGCCCCGCTGATGCGGGGCTTTTTTTTGCCTGGGAGATGCGGGGCGCAAAGCGGACCCAAGGCATGCAGCGCTCAGCCAGCCTGCGCGACCTTGCTGGCCGAGGCCTGTGCAACCGGCGCCCGACGGCGATACAGCACCAGGTAATAGCAACCCAGCGCGATCAGCCAGCAGAACACCGCGGTCCACACGTTGTGCGAGAAGAAGTGCGCACCTTGCAGCATGCGCCCGACCGAGAACACCGTGCCCAGGGCGAAGGCGAACGCCAGGGCGGCCCTGGCCAGGCGCGGGCGTCGGTCGCGCAGGACGAAGAACAGGGCGAACAGGGTGAAGCCGGTGGCGGCATGCCCGCCGGGCCAGCAACGCCCGGGCTTGTCGGTCTGCGGACGGGCTTCCAGCAGCTTGCTGTAGGTTTCCTTGCCACCGAATTCACTGAGGCTCCACGGGCACTGCACCGCGGTCACCGTCTTCAGCGGGGTGACGAAACCAGTGGACAGGCCCATTGCCAGCACCAGGCAGCCCAGTTCACGCCGGATCGGCTTGAGCCGTTGCAGGACGAAGCTGGCGAGCAGGCCGATGATCGCGAACACGCTGAAGGCGATGACCACCTGTTTGGCCCGGTCGTGCAGGATGTCTTCGAGGAAATAGCTGTGGCGACCGATGAACTGGCCGGCGCTGTGGTCGAAGGCCAGATTGGCCAGGGTCATGTCGAGGTCGGTGAGTTCCAGCAGGATCAGGACCACGGCAGTGAGCAGGGGGATGCCCAGGACAATCCACGGATTGAGCGGGCGGGAGGGACGAAAAGCGTTGGCTTCAGGCATGGATGATCCTGGTTGGACGGAAGACGACCGGTGATTTTCCTCCTGGGTGCATGGGTCGTTCGTGAATCCGTCGTGAAAAAAACGTCAGGTGACAATATCGTCCGGATGGCCTAGCGGCTTGGCTACTATGACCGTAAGCTGCGCCAGCCAAAGCAAGCAGACGAGAGGACGCCATGCGCATTCTACTGGTTGAAGACAACCGCGATATCCTGGCCAACCTGGCCGATTACCTGGGGCTCAAGGGCTATACCGTCGATTGTGCCCAGGACGGTCTGTCCGGCCTGCACCTGGCCGCCACCGAGCACTACGACCTGATCGTGCTCGATATCATGCTGCCCGGCATCGATGGCTACACCCTGTGCAAGCGTCTGCGCGAGGACGCCCGTCGCGACACCCCGGTGATCATGCTCACCGCTCGCGACCAGCTCGACGATCGCCTGCAGGGCTTCCGTTCCGGCGCCGACGATTACCTGCTCAAGCCGTTCGCGCTGTCCGAACTGGCCGCCCGCATCGAGGCGGTACTGCGGCGTGCCCAGGGCGGCGGTCGGCGCAGCCTGCAGGTGGGCGACCTGAGCTACGACCTCGATACCCTCGAGGTGACCCGCCAGGGGCGCCTGCTCAAGCTCAACCCGGTCGGTCTGAAACTGCTGGCGGTGCTGATGCAGAAAAGCCCGCATGTGCTGCGTCGCGAAGTGCTGGAGGATGCCCTGTGGGGCGACGACTGCCCGGACAGCGACAGCCTGCGCAGCCATGTGCACCAGTTGCGCCAGGTGATCGACAAGCCGTTCGACAAGCCGCTGCTGCACACCGTGCACGGCGTTGGCTATCGTCTGGCCGAGGGCCGTGATGGAGTTTAAGCAGAGCCTCGCGCAACGGATCATCATCGCCTTCGCGCTGATGAGCGCGCTGGTGGCGGGTGCCTTCGCCTTCGGCATCGTCGGCACGGTCCACCTGGTGGAAGAACGCTTGATTTCCTCGGTGCTGGGCGGCGATCTGCAGCGTCTTCTGCTGATGGACAGCGTCAGCGAATGGAGTCATCGACCGCGGCCCGACCAGTTGTTCTACTACAGCGGTGGGCGCGATGATTTCGCCCTGCCATCCGATCTCAAGCACCTCAACCCCGGTTTTCATGAAGTGTTCCGCGAGCACCTGTCGTACCACGCCATGGTCGAGGTGGTGGATGGCCGGCGTTATGTGCTGCTGCAGGACCAGAGCGATTTCGAGGAGCGCGAGCGGGTGCTCTTCGCCGTGGTGGTGGTGGGCTTCGTGCTCAGCCTGGCGCTTGCGGTGTTCCTTGGCTGGGTCCTCGCGCGGCGGGTGATGGCGCCGGTGATTCGCCTGGCCCGCCAGGTGCGTCACCGCGACCAGCTGCTCGGCCTGGCGCCGCCACTGGCGCCGGATTACGCCGCCGACGAGGTCGGGCAACTGGCCGTGGCCTTCGATGCCACCCTGGGCCGCCTGCGTGACGCGCTGAACCGCGAACGCCTGTTCACCAGCGACGTCAGCCACGAACTGCGCACGCCGTTGATGGTCCTCGCCAGCTCCTGCGAGCTGCTGCTGGAATACCCGGGCATCGAGGGGCGCGCCCGCGCCCAGGTGGAGCGTATCGCCCGTGCCACCGAGGAGATGCGCGAGCTGGTCAAGACCTTCCTCATGCTCGCCCGGGCCCAGCGCGACGAGGGCGCGGTGGCCTCGCGGACCACGCTGCAGGAGGTCGCCGACGAGTTGATCGGCGTCTGGCGCGACACCATCGAGCAGAAAGGCCTGAAGCTCAGCCTGGTGGTCAACCAGGCGTCCTCGACGCTGTACAACGCGACCTTCCTGCAGTCGGTGATGGGCAATCTGTTGCGCAATGCGGCCCACTACACCGATCACGGTTTCATCCGCCTGACCCTGGAGGCCGACAGCTTCACCGTCGAGGACAGCGGGGTGGGCATTCCCGAGGAGCAGCGCGAGGCGATGTTCCAGCCGTTCGTCCGCGGCGGCGAGAAGCGCGGTGAAGGATTGGGGCTCGGTCTCTCGCTGGTCCAGCGCATCTGCGACGACCAGGGTTGGGTCGTCAGCCTCAGCGAAACCCAGCCCCATGGCTGCCGCTTCCATGTCAGCCTGGGCGACAAAGGCGTGTCGCCGGACCTCTGAGTCCGTCGGCAGGCGCTGTAATACTTTGTAAAAGCTCGCCTTTTGGCTGACATTTTTTTCACGCAGGCATGACCTGACGGCAACGTCGCGCCACGTAACGTGGCGCTCATTGCAGTCAGGAGATGCCACATGTCCAGTCCTACCAAACTCGAATTTTCCGAAAAATACGATCGGCAGCACGCCCAGCAGTACTTCGAGAAGCATCACGCCAGCCTCGCCCGGCGCCTGTCGCACCAGCGCGACGAACAGCTGGCCCGCCGTGCCCTGACCCTCGCCGGCGAGCCTGGCCTGGTACTCGACCTGCCTTCCGGTGCCGGTCGTTTCTGGCCATTGCTGGCGGAAAAGCCCAACCGGGTGATCATTGGCGCGGACAATTCCGCCGCCATGCTGGAAACCGCCTGCCGTTCGCAGCCCGCGCAGATCGTGAAACGGGTACGTCCCTTGCAAACTTCTGCATTCGATATCGATTTGCCCGACAATGCGGTCGACAGCATTTTCTGCATGCGTCTTTTCCACCACATCGGTGAAGCGCCTCACAGGATGCAGATTCTCAGGGAATTTCAAAGAGTTACACGTGATAGCGTGATTCTTTCCCTGTGGGTGGATGGAAATTTCAAAGCATGGCGACGGAAAAAGCTTGAAGATCGACGCATTGCCCGGGGTGAAACCGGGGGTTACCAGAATCGCTTTGTGTTACCGGCTGCCACGGTCGAGGCGGAGTTCAAGGCCGCGGGCTTCCGGATTCAGGAACGAATGGACTTCCTGCCGCTCTATGCGATGTGGCGAGTCTATGTACTGCGAAAAGGTTGAAGACTATGGATGTGGCAAGCGCGGCCGGTACTGATCGGTTCGACTATTTCTGGCGACAGCAGGGCGAGTGGGTGGAAGAACCCAACCAGCGCCGCGGAGGTGAAAGCGGCGTGCAGCGCCTGCGCGACGACCGTGGACACCTGCTCTATGCCAAGCGCCAGGTCGGCCATATCTACCGCAGTTTGCTGCATCCCTTCGGGCGCCCCACCGTATTGCGTGAATATGAGGCGCTGCACAGTTTCGAACAGCTGGGCGTGCGGGTACCGGCCATCGTGTATTGCGGCGTCGAGCGTGACGCCGACCGTCAATGGCGGGCACTGCTGGTCAGCGAAGCGCTGGAGGGGTTCGAGGAAATCGACACCTGGTATGCCGGCGGCGGGCGCGAACGTCATGGCGAGGCCTTGCACGAACGGGTGCTCGAAGACCTGGCGCGCAACCTGGCGCGCATGCACCTGGGGCATTGGCAGCATGGCTGCCTGTACGCCAAGCATGTCTTCGTCAAGGTCGTGGGCAGCGGTGACGAGGCACGGGCCGAAGTGGCGCTGCTGGACCTGGAGAAATGCCGGCGGCGTATCAGCCGGCACAAGGCCGCCGCCAACGACTTGCGCCAATTGCGCCGCCATTCGTCGTTCAGCGACGCCGACTGGGAAAAGCTGCTCTACTTTTACCGTATGGCGTTTGGCAGCGCAGTCAAAGGTTTAGAGTAATGAATCTAGAAATAGCTCGAACTCTGTTTCTCCTGGCTGCCCTGGCCACCGCGACCGCCGCGGCGGCTGCCTGGGAAGAGCCACGCCCCGGCGTGATCGGTGCATCGAGCCACTGCCCGCTGCCGCGGGTGGTGAAACCGCAGGTCGACGTGAAGCCCGACCACGACCTGCTGCTGTTTCTATTCGGTATGAGCCAGGGGCTGCGCGCCCAGGGCTGAACAGGGTGAGTTGCAAGCGAAAAGGCCCCGTCCATGGATGGGGCCTTTTGCTGTGTCCGCCCCAAGGGCATCAGGCAGCGGGCTGCTCGGCCGTGCCGACTTCATCCTTGCGCGCCAGCAGGGTATACACACAGGGCAACACGAACAGCGTGAACAGCGTCCCCACCGACATCCCCGTGGCGATCACCGTGCCGATATCGAAGCGGCTCACCGCCCCCGCGCCGCTGGCGATGATCAGCGGCACCATGCCGAAGACCATCGCCGCGGTGGTCATCAACACCGGCCGCAGGCGAATCGCCGCGGCTTCCTCGATCGCCTCGCGCACCGACAGCTCCTTCTGTTCACGCAACTGGTTGGCGAACTCGACGATCAGGATGCCGTGCTTGCTGATCAGGCCGATCAGCGTCACCAGACCGACCTGGGTGTAGATGTTCAGGCTCGACAGGCCGAGGAACAACGGAATCAGCGCGCCACAGATCGACATCGGCACCGTCACCAGGATCACCAGCGGGTCGCGGAAGCTCTCGAACTGCGCCGCCAGGACCAGGAAGATGATGGCCAGGGCCAGGCCGAAGGTCACCCACAGCGCGCTGCCTTCCTGCACGTACTGGCGTGCCGCGCCGCCGTAGTCGAAGGCGAAGCCGGCCGGCGCTTCCTGCTGGGCGATGCTCCTTACCGTGTCCAGCGCTTCGCCCATGCTGACCACCGGGAAGCCCGAGATGATTGCCGAGTTGAGTTGCTGGAACTGGTTGAGCTGGCGCGGGCGGGCGCGGTCGCTGACGCTGATCAGGGTCGACAGCGGCAGCATCTGCCCGTCCTGGTTCTTCACGTAGTAGTTGTTCAGCCAGTCCGGGTTGTCGCGGTAGGCCCGTTCGACCTGGGCGATGACCTTGTAGCTGCGTCCGTCGATGGTGAAGCGGTTGATCTCGGCCTCGCCCAGCAGGGTCGCCAGGGTGCTGCCGAGCACGTCCATGGACACGCCCATCTGTGCCGCCTTGGCGCGGTCGATGTCGACCACCACCTCCGGCTTGTCGAAGGCCAGGTCGATATCGAGGAAGGCGAACTTGCCCGAGGCCTCGGCGCGCTCCTTGACCCGCTGGGCGACGTCCAGCAGCGACTCGTAGTCGTTCGGCGTGTTGATCACGAAGGCGAACGGCAGGCCCTCGCCGGTCCCCGGCAGCGACGGCAGGTTGAAGCCGAAGATCTGCAGGCCGGCGATGCCGTTGAGCCTGGCCTGGACCTCCGGCAGCAGCGTCATCTGGCTCCGCTCGCGGTCACCCCAGGGCTTGAGCAGGAAACCGCCGATACCCGACTGCACGCCGTTGAAGCCGTTGATCTGGAACGAGGAGTAGTACTCCGGGAACTCCTTGAAGATCTGGGTGAATTCGTCGGTATAGGCGTTGAGGTAGTCGAGGTTGGCCGGTTGCGGTGCGGTGGCCATCATGAAGATCACGCCCTGGTCTTCGTCCGGGGCCAGTTCCGAGGTGCTGAACTTGAGGAACACCGGGATCAGGCAGAGCACGATGAGGCCGAACACGATCACCACCGGTCGGGTATCCAGGGTGGCATGCAGGAGCTTCTGGTAGCGCTGCTTGAGGCGTTCGAAGATCAGGTCGAGGCGATGGGCCAGGCCGCTGGGGTTTTCCTCGTGGCGCAGCAGGGTGGCGCACATCATCGGCGACAGGGTCAGGGCGACGATGCCGGAGATGATCACCGCGCCGGCCAGGGTCAGGGCGAACTCCTTGAACAGCGCCCCGGTCAGGCCTTCGAGGAAACCGATCGGCGCGTACACCGCGGCCAGGGTGATGGTCATCGACACCACTGGCATGGCGATCTCCCGCGCGCCTTCCAGCGCGGCGTCGAACGGGGTCTTGCCCTCCTCGATATGGCGGTGGATGTTCTCCACCACGACGATGGCGTCGTCCACCACCAGGCCGATGGCCAGGACCATCGCCAGCAGGGTCAGCAGGTTCAGCGAATAGCCCATCAACTGCATGAAGAACAGCACGCCGATCATCGACAGCGGAATGGTGACCACCGGGATCAGCACCGAGCGCAAGGCCCCGAGGAACAGGAAGACCACGACGATGACGATCAGCACCGCTTCGACCAGGGTCTTCACCACCTCGTCGATGGAGGCCTGGATGAACAGCGTGGCGTCGTAGGCTATGGAGGCCTTGAGGTTGGGCGGCAGTTGGCCTTCCAGCTCCGGCATCAGCTTGCGCACTTCCTTGATCACGTCCAGTGGGTTGGCCCCCGGGGTGGCCTTGATGCCGATGTACACCGAGGGCGTGCCGTCGAAGGAGCTGACCGTGTCGTAGTTCTCCGCGCCCATCTCCACCCGCGCCACGTCGCCGAGCAGGACGCGGCTGGTGCCGCTGGTCTTGAGCGGGATATTGGCGAAGGCTTCGGCGGACTTCAGTTCGGTGCTGGCATTGATGCTGGTGACCACGTACTTGCCCTTCACCTCGCCGGCGGCGGAGAGGAAGTTGTAGCGGCGCACTGCATCGGTCACGTCGCTGGCGCTGAGGCCGTAGCCGGCCAGGCGCACCGGATCGAGCCACAGGCGCATGGCGAACACCTGGTTGCCGAGGATCTCCGCCTCGGCCATGCCCGGCAGGGTCGCCAGCTTGGGCTGGATCACCCGCGACAGGTAGTCGGTGATCTGCGGGTTGCTCAGTTCCTTGCTGTAGAAGCTGATGTACATCAGCGCCGAGGCGTCGGCGGCCTCCTTGCTCAGCACCGGGTCCTCGGCGTCCTGCGGCAGCTTGTTCTTGACCTCGTTGGCCTTGGCCAGCAGCTCGGTGAACAGGCGGTCGCTGTCCGAGCCGATGCGCGCGTAGATCGAGATCACCGAGAAGTTCTGCCGACTGACCGAGGTCATATAGTCGATGCCCTCGGCGCTGGCCAGGCTCTGTTGCATCGGCTGGGTGATGTAGCCCTGGATGGTCTCGGCGTTGGCCCCGGGGTAGGCGGTGGTCACCGTGATCAGGGCGTTTTCCATCTGCGGGTACTGGCGGATGGGCAGTTTGCTCCAGGCCTGGAAGCCAAGCAGCACGATCAGCAGGCTGACCACGCTGGCCAGCACCGGACGGCGGATGAACGGATCGGTAAACGCCATGCTGCCTCCTCCGTCAGTTGGCGCCAGGCTGGCTGTTGGCGGGGGCTTGCAGGGTCTTGTCCGGGCTGACCGTGATGGCCGCGCCCTGGGTCAGCTTGAGCTGGCCGGCGGTGACCACGGTTTCGCCCGCCGCCAGGCCCTTGCTCACCACCACCAGGCCATCACGGTGTTCGCCGGTGGTGACGAAGCGCCGTTCGGCGATCAGCGTGGGCTGGCCTTCGCCATCCTTCTGCGGCTCGCCGTTTTCGTCCTTCTTCGGCGTGGCGACGTAGACCGAGTTGCCGTACAGGGTGTAGGTCACCGCGCTCTGCGGCACCACCACTTCATCGCGCGGGTTGGGCAGCAGCACCTGGACGCTGGTGAACATCCCCGGCAGCAGCTTGCCGTCGGGATTGACCAGGGTGGCGCGGACCAGCACGTTGCGGGTGGCGTCCTCGACCCTCGGGTTGATCGCGCTGATATGGGCGCTGAAGGTCTCGCCGGGGAATGCGGCGACGCCGATCAGCACCTCCTGGTCGATGCCGAGTTTCGGCAGGCTCTGTTCGGCTACGGAGAAATCGACGTAGAGGCTGCTGAGGTCCTGCAGGGTGGCGATCACCGTGCCGCTGGGCAGGTACTCGCCGACATCCACCTGGCGGATACCGATGGTGCCGCCGAACGGCGCGGCGATGCTTTTCTTGGCCAGCGAGGCCTTGAGCTGATCGACCACGGCCTTGGTGCGGCGGAACTGCGAGGTCAGGCGGTCGTACTCGCCCCGGGAGATGGCCTGGCTGCCGACCAGTTGGCTGCCGCGGCCGTAGTCCACTTCCGCCAGCTTGAGGTCCGCCAGCGCGGTGCCGAGCAGGGCGGTCTCGACCTGGCTGTCCAGCTCCAGCAGCGGCTGGCCCTGCTTGACCTTCTGTCCCGACTCGAACAGCAGCCGGGTCACCGTGCCGTCGGTTTCCAGGCTCAGGTCGACGCCCTGCAGGGCCTTGAGCGTGCCCACCGCCGGCAGGCGACTTTGCCAGGGCAGGCTACGGGCCTCGGTCGCCGCCACGCTGACCGGCGGTTTCGGCGCGGAGAATACCTGGATCTGCCGGTAGATGGAGAAGGCCTTGTAGCCCCCCAGCGCGAGCACGATCAACAGCACGATGCCCAACATGATCAGCATGCGACGACGCAGCATGGTTTCCATTTCCCTGGAGTCGAGTGGGCGAAGTCTAGTCCGTTTGCCCTACGCCTGGCGAAGACGCTTCAGACGAGATGCAGATGGTTGTCCCACAACCCCGACGGTAATTGCAGCGGCTGGCCGATCAGCTCGTTCTGCCGGCAGTCGTAGAGACGGCAGCGACCCTGTCCGGACGTGACCACGAAACCGTCGGCCACCGCGCCGACGCCGGCACAGTCCGGCATCGGCGCGTCGAGGCGCACGCTGGCGTCGTCGAGGTTCCAGATGAACAGACGGTTGGCCCGCGGCGCGGTCATGGCGACCAGGCGCAGTTCGCTGTGCACGGCGACGCTGGCGGTGTACTGGGCCATCGAGTGCAACTGGTGCTCCGGCACCGGGAAGGCCTCGAACGGCTGCCCCGGGCGCTTGATCGCCAGCAGCTCGGCGGTTTCGTGGGCGTCACCCATGAACTGCTGGCAGGCGATCACGGTGCCGTCGCTGGCGATTGCCAGGTGGCGCACGCTGTTCATCTGCTGGCCGAGGGTTTCCTTGCTGATCAGGCTGCCGTCGCGACGCATCAGCACGAGGCTCGGCTGCATGGCGTCGAGGTTCATTTCCACGCGGCTTTCCGCTTCGGTGCGAATGCCACCGTTGGCCACCACCAGGGTTTCCCCGTCCGGCAGCCAGGACACCTGGTGCGGACCGATACCGTGGGTCGACAGCTCGCCGCTGTGCACCAGGCGCTCGCCCTCGAAGCGGTACACACCGAGCACGCCGCGTCCCGGGTCGGTGGTGTCGTTCTCGGTGGCGTACAGCCATTCGCCACTCTGGTGGATCACCGCGTGGCCGTAGAAATGCCGGTTCGGCTGCGACACCAGGGTCTGCAGCAGGCGCCCGTCGCGCAGGTCGATCAGGTAGCTTTCGGTACCGGGGCGGCGGGCAACGAACAGGGCGATGGGCTGCTGCGGGTGATTGATGATGTCATGGCAACGCTGGGCGACCCGGGTGGCGAACACCTGGGTGCCGTCCAGGCGATAGCCGACCGCGTAATGCTGGCCGTCCGCGTCGTCACGGGCGGAAAGCAGGAGTGGCGGCTGGTCCTTTCGCCGCAGCAGGGTCCAGCCGCCCAGGGTCAGGGCGCTGAGCAGAACGCTACCGAGTTTCAGGGCCTGGCGTCGCAGCATGATCAGTCACCGTCGTTGGCATTGAAGCCGAGCTGGATGTTCAGGGCCTTGGCCAGCTCGCCTTCGTGCAGGCGGTGCACCACGTTCAGGCTGTCGTAGAGGGCGCTCAACTGCTGACGACCGGCTTCGTCCTCGAGCAGTTCGCTCAAGGGGCGCTGGTTGCTTTCAAGCAGCTTGCTGGCTTCGGCGTAGGCCGCGTCGATCTTGTCGGCCAGGGCTTTCTGCTCCTTGCCCAGCAGACCGCGCAGGCCCTGGTTGTCGACGCCGACCCAGACGGTCTGCGCCGCGGCCAGGCTGGCGGCGATGCTCTTCAGCGACGACTGGCTGCGCCAGGCTTCGGCCTGCAGCGGTTGCGGGATGCCCTTGCTCATGCGGCCCATCGGCGTGCCGAGCTTCTTCTTCAGGGTATCCAGGGCGGTGACCTGGGCGCGCAGCAGATCGGCAATGGCTTCGTGCGAGTCGGCGTAGCGCTGGTTGGGGAACTTGGTCAGCTGGGCGAGCATGCCGTCGGTGCTGTTCCAGTTCTTCAGGATGTCTTCGGCGAAGGTCTTCTGGTAGTCGGCGATGGCCACCAGCAGCGGGCAGTAGCGCGCCTTCTGCTCGGGGTTGGCGGTGTCCGGCTTGCTGTCGAAGAGGATGTATTCGTAGGCGGACAGGCCGCGCACCACCACGCTGGACTTGGCCACGGCATCGGCGTCCACCGGCTTGTCGCCGCTGACCAGTTGCTCGACCTGACGGCCGACCAGGTTCTTCTTGTCCGGCCAGAACTGTACCTGCCAGGCACGGTTGCCCTCGGCCAGCGGGCCGATCAGCAGCGGCTGCAGTTCGGCCCAGGCTTTCTGCGCGTGAAGGAAGTCGGCACGGGCGGTGTCCAGGCTGGCCTTGCCTTCGCAGTAGGCCAGGGCGCTGACGGCCAGCTGGCGGTCGGCTTCGACCCAGCGGCTGTAGGTCGGCATGATCACCTGCTTGGCGATGGCGGCGGAGGTCACCGCCTGCGGGTCCTGCGGCGAGCACGCGCCCAGGGCGAGGGCGGCGAGGCTGGTGAACAACAGCTTGGGACGGAACATGTCCGGCTCCTTCTCTTCAGAGTGAGTTCAAGAATGCCAGCAGCGCGCTGCGCTGCCCGGCATCGAAGGTCAAGACACGTTGCCGGGCGGCCTGCGCCTCGCCGCCGTGCCAGAGCACGGCTTCGAGCAGGTTGCGTGCCCGGCCATCGTGGAGGAACTGGGTGTGGCCACTGACGATCTGGTTCTTGCCGATGCCCCACAGCGGCGGGGTACGCCAGTCCTGGCCGCCGGCGGCGAATTCGCTGCGCTGGTCGGCCAGGCCCGGGCCCATGTCGTGCAGGAGCAGGTCGCTGTAGGGCCAGATGGTCTGTTCGGCCAGCTCCGGCTCGACGGCGTTGGCCGAGGTGACGAACTTCGGCGTGTGACAGCCCTGGCAGCCGGCCTGGTAGAACAGGTTCTTGCCCGCCAGCACCTTGGCCGAATCGACGTCCTGGCGCGCCGGCACGGCGAGGTTGCGGGTGTAGTAGAGGATCAGCCGGAGGATGTTGTCGCTGACCTCCTGCTCGCCGTTGGCGCCGTTGCCGCTGGGGGCGGCGAGGCAGTCGGCCTGCGCCGCGGTGCAGTCGTCGAACGGGCGCAGCGTGGTGGTCAGGCCCATGTCGCCGGACAGCGCATGGACATTCTGCTGGTTGAGGTTCGGTTGGCCGGCCTTCCAGCCGAAGCGGCCGAGCACGGTGCGGTGCTCGGCTTCGTCCCAGACCTGGTTGGGCCGGCCACGGATGCCGTCGCCGTTGCGGTCGTGCGGGTCGGCGTTGGCCAGGATGGCCTCCTCGGGGATGGCTTCGAGCAGGCCGAGGCCGATCATCGGCGGGGCGACACGCGCCGAGAAGCGGGTGTCCGGGTGCATCGGGCCGTAGCCGAGCTGGGTGATCTGCAGTTTCGGCTTGCGCAGTTCGACCGCGGTGCCGTCGTCGAAGGTCACGGTCAGGGCTTCGTACTCGACCCGGACCTTGCCTTCCGGCGCCACGCCGGGGATCGCCATGTCCTGCAACTGGCCACCGTAGACCGGTTCGGGGACGATGCCCTGGCGTTCGATGACCTCGGCGTACTGCGGCTGGTCGGGAATCGACAGGCGTACCAGCATCGACACCGCGTTGTTGTCATCGGGTTCCGGCGGATGCCCGCGACCATCGCGGATATGGCAGTTCTGGCAGGCGTTGGTATTGAACAGCGGTCCCAGGCCGTCGCGGGCGGTGGTGGTGGACGGGGCGATGACCCAGGGATTGCGGAAGAAGCTGTCGCCGACGTTGAAGTCCAGGCGCCGGACCGGGGTCAGGTTGGCCGAGGGCATCGAGTAGGCGCGACGGTCATCGCGATTCACCGTGGCATCGCCGCCGGCACGGGCTTCGCCCCGCTCGGCATGGGAGAAGCGCGGAGCTTCGTCGCAGGCGGCCAGGGGCAGGGCCAGCAGCAGGGGCAGACAGAGGCGAAGCAGCGAGGGCATGCGCAATCCCGGACGGTGTTCGAAAAACAGCCCGCAAGCTTAACAGGAGCGGGCGGAGTGAATAAGAGGGATTTGCGTTTGCTGGATGAAATCGCTGTCAGCTTTGCGCGCGATCAACCTGTAGGAGCGAGGCTTGCCCGCGAAGGACCGCGCAGCGGTCCTGGATTCTCAATGACCACACCATTTTGGGACCGCTGCGCGGTCCTTCGCGGGCAAGCCTCGCTCCTACGAGGTCCGTGTCCAGCCCGGAAATAAAAAGGCGACCCGAAGGTCGCCTCTCTCGTCCGTTACCGGTGCCGAATCAGAATTCGTGATCGGCGGTGTCCGGGTTCAGGTCGGTGATGCCCAGCTTGCCGGCGGCCTGTTCGATGGCGCCGGTCTGCTTGACCAGCGACGCGATGGCGTCACGCACGATCTGGTTGCCGGCGGTGTTGTCGGCAGCGATCAGCTGGTCGTAGTGCTCACCCTTGAGGGCGTGGTCGACGATGATCTGGATCTTCGCCTCGGTGGCGGCCAGGTCGTCCTGCAGGGTCTTGTCCACGGCCGGGTCGACCTTGGCGACCAGCGAGGACAGGCTCGGGCCGCTCAGCTTGCTGCCGTCGACGCGGGTGTACTCGCCCAGGTAGACGTTGCGGATACCCTTGGCGTCGTAGAAGTGCGAGTAGTGGGTGTTGTCGCTGAAGCAGTCGTGCTCGTCTTCCGGCGAGTTGGCTTCCAGGGACACCTTCATGCGCTCGCCCGCCAGTTCACCCAGCGACAGGCTGCCCATGCCGAACAGCATCTTGCGCAGGCCATTGGCGACCGGCTCGGCCTCCAGGCTGGCGCGGTAGTTGTCGGTGACGTTCGGTGCCCAGTTCTTGACCATTTCTTCGAGGTCGCTGACCAGCAGGTCGGTGACCGCTTTCAGGTAGGCGCGACGACGGTCGTTGTGGCCGCCGGTGGCACCCTGGCCTTCCAGGTAGTCCGACGCCGGACGGTTGCCGGCGCCCGGGCCGGTGCCGTTCAGGTCCTGGCCCCAGAGGAGGAATTCGATGGCGTGGTAGCCGGTGGCGACGTTGGCCTCGGAGCCGCCCAGTTCGTTCAGGGTGGCGAGTTTTTCCGGGGTGATGTCCTTCACGTCGACCTTGTCTTCGCCGACCTGGATCTCGGTATTGGCGATGATGTTGGCGCTGGCCGCCGGGTTGCCCAGGGCGTGCTCGTAGCTCTTGTCGACGTAGTCGATCAGGCCTTCGTCCAGCGGCCAGGCGTTCACCTGACCTTCCCAGTCGTCGATGATGGTGTTGCCGAAGCGGAACACTTCGCTCTGCAGGTACGGCACGCGGGACGCGACCCAGGCGGCCTTGGCCGCGTTCAGGGTTTCGTCGCTGGGCTTGGCGAGGAAGGCATCGATGGCGGTTTGCAGGGTCTTCGCGGTGCTCAGCGAGTCGCTGTAGACGGCATGGACGATCTCGGCGTAGTGCTTGACCACGGCCTGGGCGGCAGCCTCGTCGACCGCGCCGGCGGCGGCAGGCGCGGCCGGGGTGGCGGCTGCGGCCGGTGCCTGGGCTTGCGGAGCGGCGGCCTTGTCCTTGCTGTCGCCGCAGCCGGCGAGGGAGATGGCAATGGCCAACAGACTGGCGGTAGCCAGAGGCATACGGATCATGGCGAATTCCTGCGTCGATGGATTGAACAGCGTGCGAAAGGCCGCACGCGAAAAAAAAGCTGCGACATAATGCGAAAGATTTGCATTTTATGTAAAGAGGCCATCACGCAAATAGTGCCGCGGTGTCGCCCCCGGACAACCGCGGTGTCGCCTCAGAGTATCGACACCTGGTTGCGCTGCGCCTGCTTGAGGAACGCCGTCAGTTCGCGCGCCGGCAACGGCTTGCTGTAGTGGTAGCCCTGACCTTCGTGGCAGCCCTGGGCGACGATGTAGGCTTCCTGTTCCGCGGTCTCCACGCCTTCGGCGATGACCTGCATGCCGAGGCTCTTGCCGAGCTGGATGATGGCCCGGACGATGGTGGCGTCGTCATCGTCGTCCAGCAGGTCCTGGACGAAGCTCTTGTCGATCTTGATCTTGTCCAGCGGCAGCGACTTCAGGTAGCTGAGCGACGAGTAGCCGGTGCCGAAGTCGTCGATGGCGATCAGCGCGCCGGAGCGGCGCAGGCTCAGCAGGTGCTGGGCGGCGGTGCTGATGTCTTCCATCAGGCCGGTCTCGGTCACTTCCAGTTCCAGGCTGCGTGGCGGCAGGCGATAGATCTGCAGGAGGTTGTTGACCACCCGCGGCAGTTCGCTGTGGTGCAACTGCACGGTGGACAGGTTGACCGCCATGCGCAGTTCGCTGAACCCCTGGTCGTGCCATTCGCGCAGTTGGCGACAGGCCTGGTCGAGGACCCATTCGCCGATCACCACGATGTTGCCGTTCTGCTCGGCGAGGGGGATGAACTGGTCCGGCGGCACCATGCCCAGCTCCGGGTGCTGCCAGCGCAGCAGCGCCTCGACCCCGACCACGCGCTGGTCGCGATAGCTGACCTGGGGCTGGTAGACCAGGTACAGCTGGTTGCGCGACAGCGCTTCGCGCAGGTCCTTCTCCAGCTCGCGGCGGCGGCGCATCTCGCTGTCGACGCTGGCGATGTAGAACTGGTAGCGGTTGCGCGAGCGCGTCTTGGCCAGGGTCATGGTCTGTTCGGCTTTCTGCAGCAGCTTTTCCGTGCTGTCGCCGTCTTCCGGGAACAGGGTGATGCCGATGGTGGCGCGCAGGCGGATTTCCTGGAGGTCGAGGGCGAACGGCGCTTCCAGGTCGTCGAGGATGCTCTGCGCCAGCTCCGCGGCTTCGTAGGGTTGTTCGATATCGGCCTGGACCAGGGCGAACTGGTCACCGCCCAGGCGGGCCAGTGCGCCGAGGCGGCCGCTGTGGGCGCGCAGGCGGTCGGCCAGGGCCAGCAGCAACTGGTCGCCGGCCTGGTAGCTGAACTGTTCGTTGATGCCCTTGAAGTCGTCGAGGCCGACGCAGATCACCGCGACCCGACGCTGCAGGCGACCGGCGTCGACGAGGATCTTGTCCAGTTGCTGCTGCAGTTGCAGGCGGTTCGGCAGACCGGTGAGAAAGTCGTACTGAGCCATGCGCAGCAGGCTGTTTTCCGCCTCGTGGCGCAGGTGGGTATTGCGCTCGATCGAGGCCAGCAACTGGTTGGCGGTATTGATCCACAGGCCCAGTTCGTTCTTCTCGTGGCCCTTGAGCAGGGGCAACTGGTGCTGGCTGGGGCGGTCGGGGTTGATCTGGGTGAGGTGCTCGATGATCCGTGACAACGGCTTGGTCAGCAGCCAGTGATAGACCAGGTACAGCACCAGGCCCATGGCCAGGGCGCGCAGCACGCCGGAAATGAAGATGATCACCGAACTGAAGATGAAGCTTTCACCGTAGCTGGCGGTGTCCAGGGTGATATTGAGGTCGCCGTAGTATTCGCTGTACGTGCCGCGGCCCACCAGTTGGGTACTGAAGGCACGTTCCTGGCCGAGGATCGGGTCGGTCAGCCAGCGGGTGCGGGTGTCCTGCAGCGGGCGGGATTTTTCCGCGAGCATGGTTTCGTTGGGATGGCCGATGGAGGCCATGCGCACCGACTGGTCCTGGAACAGACCCTCGATGACCTGCATGCCCATTTCCCGGTCGAGGCTGTAGACCGCCTGGGTCGACGGGTCGCGGAACATGTCGAGAATGCGCTGGGCATCGTTGGCCACGGCCTGGCGGGTCTTGTAGGCATCGAACACGATCTGCGCACAGCTGAGCACCACTCCGACGATCAGCGCCGAAAGCAGGACAACCCTGAGCAACTTGATCGATAAGCTGTTCTTGAATTCCAGCTTCAATGGGGTTTCCTTAATCCATGCGCATGGCATCATTTTGCCATCAACCATGGCAATCCACTATCGGCTTTTACGCGGGATCTGTGTAGTGGTTTCTCATTTTTCCCGCAGCTTGATCCGGCCTTTCTGGTGGGCCTTTGGGCACTGTATCGGTTGACCCTTCATGGGACTTGAGTGCCAGTCGACGAGTTTCCCAAGATTTCTGATGTTAGCGCGCCTTGCGACGGCGGCAAGGAAACCCACGCCTGGCGCGGGCGAAAAAAAACCCGGCGAGGCCGGGTTTTTTCACAAGCGCGCGACTCAGGCAGTGAAGGTCTTGCCTTCGAACTGCTCGGCGACGAACTTCCAGTTGACCAGCGCCCAGAACGCCTCGACGTACTTCGGACGCAGGTTGCGGTAGTCGATGTAGTAGGCGTGTTCCCAGACGTCGCAGGTCAGCAGCGGGGTGTCGCCGTTGGTCAGCGGGTTGCCGGCGCCGATGGTGCTGGCCAGGGCCAGGGAACCGTCAGCCTTCTTCACCAGCCAGCCCCAGCCGGAACCGAAGGTGCCGACGGAAGTCTTGGTGAACTCTTCCTTGAACTTGTCGAAGGAACCGAACGCGGCGTTGATGGCTTCAGCCAGGGCACCGGTAGGCTGGCCGCCGGCGTTTGGCGCCAGGCAGTTCCAGTAGAAGGTGTGGTTCCAGACTTGAGCGGCGTTGTTGAAGATGCCGCCCGAAGAGGTCTTGACGATCTCTTCCAGGGTCTTGCCTTCGAATTCGGTACCTGGGACCAGGTTGTTCAGGTTCACGACGTAGGTGTTGTGGTGCTTGTCGTGGTGGTATTCCAGGGTTTCCTTGGAAATGTGCGGCTGCAGGGCATCGTGGGCGTAAGGCAGCGGCGGCAATTCAAAAGCCATTTGGATTCTCCTAATCAGGTCTGGTGCGGTGAACGCAAGGCCGATCACGGGCGGCCGGGATGCATCGGCGAGTTTGTACTCTTTGCGACGCAGGCTCGGGATCATAGCACCGGGCCCGAGCCTAAACCACGCAACAAGTGTATGGACAAGAGGTTCCAGAGCGGTTTCACACGCCTGACCGGTGGCCGTCAGGTGAAGATCAGTTGCGCCGCCACGGCGAACATCATCACCGCCACCATCAGGTCGAGCAGGCGCCAGGTGCCGGGTCGGGCCAGCCATGGCGCGAGCCAGGCGGCACCCAGGGCCAGGGTGAAGAACCACAGCAGCGAGGCGCTGGCGGCACCGGCGACATAGGCCCCGGGCACGCTCTGCTGGGCACCGAGCGAGCCGATCAGCAGGACCGTGTCGAGATACACATGGGGGTTGAGCAGGGTCACCGCCAGGGCGCTGAGCAGCACCGCGCGGCGCGAGCGCAGGCCCTGGCCTTCGCCCTGTTCCAGGCTCTGGCTGGAGCAGGCGCGCAGCAGCGCCTTGCTGCCGTACCAGAGCAGGAACAGCGCACCGCCCCAGCGGGCCACGGCCAGCAGGGTCGGGTTCTGCGCCAGGACCGTGGCCAGGCCGAACACGCCGAGGGCGACCAGGATCGCGTCGCACAGCACGCACAGCGCGGCCACCGGCAGGTGGTGTTCACGGCGCAGGCTCTGGGCGAGGACGAAGGCGTTCTGGGTGCCGATGGCCATGATCAGGCCGAAGGCGACGAGGAGGCCGTTGAGGTAGCTTTGCCACATGGGGATGACTCCGGGGTGCGTGAGGGGGACCGCGTTGCGCTCCTACCGGGGCATGGTCCTACGCCGTAGGAGCGGGCTTGCCCGCGAAAGGGCCGCAACGCGGCCCCCGAATGACTAGCCATTCTCCGGACTTTGCGGCTATAAGAAAAACCAATAAACATCATCCCGCATTAGGAAATCTGATGTTCGACTACAAACTGCTTTCGGCCCTCGCCGCCGTCATCGAGCAGGCCGGTTTCGAGCGTGCCGCGCAGTTGCTCGGGCTGTCGCAATCGGCCATTTCCCAGCGGATCAAATTGCTCGAGGCTCGGGTCGGCCAGCCGGTGCTGGTGCGTGCCACGCCGCCGACCCCGACGGAGATCGGCCGGCGCCTGCTCAACCATGTGCAGCAGGTGCGCCTGCTCGAACGCGACCTCCAGGGCCAGGTCCCGGCGCTGGACGAGGAGGGCCTGCCGGAACGCCTGCGGGTGGCCTTGAATGCCGACAGCCTGGCTACCTGGTGGGCAGAGGCGGCCAGGGAATTCTGCGCGCAGACCCAGGTACTCCTGGACCTGGTGGTGGAAGACCAGGAAGTCGGCCTCAAGCGCATGCGCGCCGGCGAGGTGGCCGGCTGCCTGTGCGCCAGCGAACGTCCGGTGGCGGGTGCGCGCAGCGTACTGCTGGGGGCCATGCGCTACCGCGCCCTGGCCAGCCCGGCGTTCATGTCCCGGCACTTCAGCAACGGTGTCGAGCCGCAACACCTGGCGCGCACCCCGGCTATCGTGTTCGGTCCGGACGATTTCCTGCAGCATCGTTACCTGGCTTCATTAGGCATCAGTGACGGTTTCCTGCATCATCTGTGTCCTTCATCCGAGGGCTTCCTGCGCCTGACCGAAGCCGGTCTGGGCTGGGGCCTGGTGCCGGAACTGCAGGCCCGCGAGCAACTGGCGAGCGGGCGGCTGGTGGAAATCGTGCCGGACCGGCCCATCGATGTGCCATTGTATTGGCATCATTGGCGCAGTGGCGGACAGCTGCTGGCGCAACTGACCGATCATCTGCGCCGCAGTGCCAGCCAGTGGCTGGTGCCGTGGGACGCCCAGGCGGCGTCTGAAACATCTGGAAAAAAATAGTAGGCGGAGTGCTTCATGGGAATTCTGGTCACCGGCGCAAGTGGCTTCATCGGCGGGCGCTTCGCGCGTTTTGCCCTGGAGCAGGGCCTGGAGGTTCGGGTCAATGGTCGTCGGGCCGAAGGGGTCGAGCACCTGGTGCGTCGTGGCGCGCAGTTCATTCCCGGTGACCTGGGCGACCCGGAAGTGGCCCGACGCCTGTGCCAGGGCATCGACAGCGTGGTGCATTGCGCCGGTGCCGTGGGCAACTGGGGGCGTTACCAGGACTTCTACCAGGGCAATGTGGTGCTCACCGAGAACGTCGTCGAGGCCTGCCTCAAGGAGCATGTGCGGCGCCTGGTCCACCTGTCGTCGCCGTCGATCTATTTCACCGGCCGCTCGCGCACCGGCATCACCGAAGAGCAGGTGCCGCGGCGCTTCTACGATCACTACGGGGCGACCAAGCACCTGGCCGAGCAGAAGGTCTTCGGTGCCCAGGAATTCGGCCTCGAGGTGCTGGCGCTGCGTCCGCGTTTCGTCACCGGTGCCGGCGACGTCAGCATCTTCCCGCGCCTGCTGCAGATGCAGCGCAAGAAACGCCTGGCGATCATCGGCAACGGTCTGAACAAGGTGGATTTCACCAGCGTGCAGAACCTCAACGAGGCGTTGCTCAGTGCCCTCAATGCCGGTCCGGAAGCGCTGGGCCAGGCCTACAACATCAGCAACGGCCATCCGCTGCCGGTGTGGGACGTGGTCAATTACGTGATGCGGCGCATGTCGCTGCCACCGGTGACCCGCTACCGTTCCGTCGGCCTGGCCTACACCGCCTCGGCGCTCAACGAAGGGTTCTGCAGGCTCTGGCCGGGCCGCCCGCAGCCGACCCTGAGCCGCCTCGGCGTGCAGGTGATGAGCAAGGATTTCACCCTCGATATCAGCCGCGCCCGGCACTACCTGGATTACCGCCCGCAGGTGAGCATCTGGGCTGCGCTGGACGAGTTCTGCGCCTGGTGGCAGGCGCAGCACGGCGGTCACTGAACCCGACGCCGCGCTTGTGGTCGATGAGGGCGGCGTTGCAGGTGGTTATACTAGCGCCCATTTTGCTATCACTGTGGTTGAAAACTGCCCATGCGCAACGATGCTCAAGACGATTTTGCCAACGTGCCCACGCTCAAGGCGGTGGAGCGCGACGATGATGAGTTCGCCCCGGTCGCCCACCCGCGCACCGCGCGCAAGCGGGCGGCCAAGGCGCCGATGGTCGGGCCGCTGTGGGCGCTGCTCGGTGCGGCGTTCATTGCCCTGGGCGGGGTGGCCTGGTGGAGTTTTCAGCAGATCTCGCTGATGGAGCAGCAACTGGTGGCGACCCAGGAGAGCTTCGCCCGCATCAGCGAGGAAGCGGCGGGGCGCTTGCAGGCGATTTCCGGCAAGGTCAGCGCCACCGAGACTTCGGCTGCGACCGAGAACGAAGCGCTGAAACTCCAGGTGCGTCAGTTGCAGGCGAGCCTGACCGAACAGGGCAAGCAGCAGGAAGGTGTCGCGGGTCAGGCCGGTGAACTGGGCAAGCGTCTGGAGGCGGCGATGGCCCAGGTCAGCCAGCAGCAGGCGGCCAATGCCCAGTTGCAGGCCGAGTTGCAGACCCAGCTCAAAGCCGTGGCCGAAGAGCTGACCGCACTCAAGGCCGCCCAGTTGGACGGCGGCAAGATCAATGCGCAGATCAAGGCAGTGGCCGACGATGTGGCCGCGCTGAAAGCCGCGCGGGTGGATGGTGGCAAGATCGATGCCCAGCTGAAGAACCAGGCCGCGGCGACCCAGCGCCTGGAGCAGGACCTGATCGTGCTCAAGAGCGAGCAGGAAAATCGTCCCGCTCCCGTGGCCGCCGCTGGCGGGGCGTCGACGGCGGAGTTCGATGCCTTCCGCGGGCAGATGACCCGCAATATCAACACCCTGCAGAGTCAGGTGCAGAATCTGCAGCAGCAGATCAATGCTCGTAATTGAGGTTTGACGCCGCTCTCCGGTTTGACGCCGCTGCTCTGTAGGAGCTGGCTTGTCGTGTGACGAACCACTGCGAAGGACCGCGCAGCGGTCCCAGATAGCAGTGAGGTCTGGGACCGCTAGCGCGGTCCTTCGCAGGCAAGCCAGCTCCTACAGGGGGGGGGGCGTGTCAGTCGTTACAGCCGTGGATAATCGATGTAGCCCACCGGCCCCCTGCCATAGAACGTCTCCGGCCGTGGCTCGTTGAGCGGTGCATCCGCCGCCAGGCGCGCCGGCAGGTCCGGGTTGGCGATGAACGGGATGCCGAAGGCCACGGCATCGGCACTGCCCGCCGTCAGCGCGGCATTGGCGCTGCGCTTGTCGAAGCGCTCATTGACGATATACGGGCCGCCGAACGCCGCCTTGATCTGCGCGGCGAGGCTGTCGTCGGCCTGTTTCTCCCGCGAGCAGATGAAGGCAATGCCGCGCTTGCCCAGTTCCCGCGCCACGTAGGTGAAGGTCTCGGCGCGGTTGGCGTCACCCATGTCATGGGCATCGGCGCGCGGTGCCAGGTGCACGCCGACCCGCTGCGGCCCCCACACCTCGATCACCGCGTCGGTCACTTCCAGCAGCAGGCGCGCGCGGTTTTCCAGGGAGCCGCCATAACGGTCGCTGCGCTGGTTGGTGCTGCTCTGCAGGAACTGGTCGATCAGGTAGCCGTTCGCCGCATGCACTTCGACGCCGTCGAAGCCGGCGGCCTTGGCATTCTCCGCGGCGCTGCGGTAGGCATCGACGATGTCCTCCAGCTCGGCGCTTTCCAGGGCCCGCGGGGTCGGGTAGGCGGTGGTCGGACGCACCAGGCTGACATTGCCTTTGGGCTGGATGGCACTCGGCGCCACCGGCTGCTCGCCGTTCAGGTAGCTGGGGTGGGAAATCCGCCCCACATGCCACAGTTGCAGGAAGATCCGCCCGCCCGCGGCATGCACCGCCTTGGTCACGTTGGTCCAGCCGCGCACCTGGTCGTTGGACCAGATCCCCGGGGTATCCGGATAACCCACGCCCATCGGCGTCACCGAAGTGGCTTCGCTGATGATCAGGCCGGCGCTGGCGCGCTGCACGTAGTACTCGGCCATCAGCGCGTTGGGCACCCGGCCTTCGTCGGCGCGGCAGCGGGTCAGCGGGGCCATGATGATGCGGTTCGGCAGTTCGAGATCGCCGAGGGTGATCGGATCAAACAGAGTCGTCATTGCATTGACCTCAGTGGGTTGCCGGGGCCAGTTCGGCCTTGCCGCCGGCCTGGCTGAAAGTGATGAGGGTGACGATCAGCGCGAGCACCGCCAGCGCCGCCGCGGCCAGGGGCACGCGGGTCAGGCCCAGGCCCTGGGCGATGACCACGCCGCCGATCCAGGCGCCCAGGGCATTGCCCAGGTTGAAGGCGCCGATGTTCAGGGTCGAGACCAGGTTCGGCGCGGCCTTGCCGAACATCACCACGTTGACCTGCAGCGCCGGCACCGCGGCGAAGGCGGCGGTGGCCCAGAGGAACAGGGTGATCTCGGCGGGAATCAGGGCGACGCTGGTCCAGCTGAGGACGGTGGAGACCACGGCCATGGCGGCGAACACGCCGATCAGGGTGGCGCCGAGGCGGCGGTCGGCCAGCTTGCCGCCGAGGATATTGCCCAGGGTCAGGCCCAGGCCGATCAGCAGCAAGGTCCAGGTCACGCCGCGCGGGGTGATGCCGGTGACATCGCCGAGCAGCGGCGCGACATAGGTGAACAGGGCGAACATCGACGCAGAGAACAGCACGGTCATCGACAGCGACAGCCAGATCCCGGCGCCCTTGAGCGCGGCCAGTTCGGCGCGCATGTCGAGTTTTTCCTCGTCATGCCGCAGCGGCAGGACGCGGATCAGGCCGATCAGGGCAATCACGCCGATGCCGGTCACCGCCCAGAAGGTCGAACGCCAGCCGGCGACCTGACCCAGCGCGGTGCCCAGTGGCACGCCGAGGACGTTGGCCAGGGTCAGGCCGGTGAACATCAGGGCCACCGCCGAGGCACGCCGGTTGGCCGGCACCAGGCTGGCGGCGACCACCGAGCCGATGCCGAAGAAGGCGCCGTGGCAGAGCGCGGTGACCACCCGGGCGAACATCAGCAGGTTGTAGTCGCTGGCCACCGCGCAGAGCAGGTTGCCGACGATGAACACCCCCATCAGCGAGACCAGCGCCAGCTTGCGCGGCAGGCGCGAGGTGGCCATGGCCATGAACGGCGCGCCGATGGCCACGCCGAGGGCGTAGCCGGTGACCAGCCAGCCGGCGCCGGGGATCGACACGCCGAGATCAGCGGCCACGTCCGGCAGCAGGCCCATGATGACGAACTCGGTGGTGCCGATGGCGAAGGCGCTGAGCGCCAGGATCAAGAGGGAAAGGGGCATGGGATTCCTGTTCAGAGCTCGCGGCTCAGTTGCGCGAGGAACGCCTGGATGGTGTCCTCGTTGCGTTTGAAGAAGTTCCACTGCCCGACCTTCTGGCTGCTGATCAGACCGGCCCGTTGCAGGGTCGCCAGGTGCGCCGAGACGGTGGACTGCGAGAGGCCGCAACGCTGGTCGATCTGCCCCGCGCACACGCCGTTGTCGAGGCTGTGGTGCTGGTCGGGGAAGCAGCTGTGCGGGTCTTTCAGCCAGCCGAGGATGTCGCGCCGCACGGGGTGGGCGAGGGCTTTTATTATTTCGTCGAGATCAAGAGGCATGGTCGGGCTCGTGGGGTGTGTAGCGGTATATCGCGATGGGGCGAAATATAAATCGGTATTTCGCGATATACAAATATGAAAAGGTTTGGGCCGCAGAATAAATCGATCTATGGGGGTTACGCCGGCACCGCCAACCTTGTGGGAGCGGGCGTTGCCCGCGATGAGGCCATGGTTGCTGCACAAATGCCTTAGACTCACTCCCCATGAACTACCTAGCCCACCTCCACCTCGGCGGCGACCAGCCCGAGCAACTGCTCGGCAGCCTCTATGGCGACTTCGTCAAGGGCCCGCTGGAAGGCCGCTTCCCGCTGCCCCTGGAGCAGGCGATCCGCCTGCACCGGCGCATCGATACCTTCACCGACAGCCACCCGCTGGTACTGGCCTCGCTGGCACGCTTCCCCCGCGAGCGGCGCCGTTTCGCCGGGATCATCCTCGATGTGTTCTTCGACCACTGCCTGGCCCTGCACTGGCAGGACTACGCCCGGCAGCCACTGCCGCAGTTCACCGCGCGGGTCTACCAGGTGCTGGAGGCGGAGCGCGAGTTGCCGGGGCGGCTGGCGCAGATCGCACCGCTGATGGCGGCGGATGACTGGCTGGGGTCGTACCGCGAGTTCGCGGTGCTGGAGCAGGTGTTCAGGGGCATCGCCCGGCGCCTGTCGCGGCCCGAGGGCATGAGCGGGGCGATGGTCGAGGTGGAAGCCCTGTATCCGTTGCTGCTGGAGGACTTCCGCCAGTTCTATCCGCAGTTGCAGGCCTTCGCGGCCGCGGCGCTGGCCGATTCTCAGGCGGCCCTGGCGCGGCGCTGAGGCACGCTCTGCGCGGCTTCGCCGAACAGCGCCCGGGCGATCGCCTGCTGAGCCTGGAAGGCCAGCGCGGCACGCTCCATGCCCTGGCTGGGGATGGGCTGCAGCAGGTGCACTTGCACCTCTCCACAGGGCTGGGCGAACAGCCGCATCAGGTGCGACAGCAGGTCGTCATCGCCGATGAACGGCGCGATCGGGTCCGCCTGGCCATCGCGCAGGTAGCGCAGGGCGATGGGTTGCAGCGCGACTTCGCTGTCGATGGCGCTGGCCAGCAGGCGACCGTGGAAAGTGCGCAGGCTGCGACCGTCGGTGGTGGTGCCTTCCGGGAAGATCAGCAGGGCGCAGTCCTGCTGCAGGTGCTGGCTGATCTGCCGGCGCAGCAGTTGGCTGTCGCCACCGCCGCGGCGGATGAACAGGGTCCCGGCCTTGTGCGCCAGCCAGCCGGCCACCGGCCAGGTGCGCACTTCGGCCTTGGACAGGAAGGACAGCGGCGCGAGCATGCCGAGCAGCGGGATATCGGTCCAGGACACATGGTTGCTGACCCACAGCATCGGCTGTTGCGGCAGCTCGCCGATCACCCGTACGCGAAACGGCAGGGCATTGCTCAGGCGCTGCATGAACAGCCGCGACCAGCGTTGTCGGCGCTGCGCCGAGGCGTTGATGCCCAGGCGCTCGAACAGGCCGAACAGCGCGGCCATGCCCAGGCCGAGCATGACCACCAGCAACACCCGGACGATGCGGGCGTACACCCGCAGGCGCTGCATCACACCGCCGCCTTGAAGTGGCGGGCGTAGCGCGGGCAGAGTTCGTCGCGCTTGAGCAGGATGAACACGTCGGCGACCTGGAAGTCCTCGTCCCAGCACGGCTCGCCGCAGATCTTCGCGCCCAGGCGCATGTAGGCCTTGAGCAGCGGCGGCATCTGCGCGATGACGTTGCCCGGCAGGGCCAGGTTGGGCAGCGGATTCTTCGGTTCGGCGCGCAGGTATTCGGTGCACAGGTGCTGTTCGCGCAGGCGCTGCATGATCGCGTGGGCCTGTACGCCGCCATCCTGCATCGGGATGCTGGCGCAGCCCATCAGGTAGCTGTAGCGGCCTTCGTTGAGGATCTCGGCCAGTTCGCTCCACAGCACGGCGATGGTGCCGCCGTTGCGGTAGGCGGCATCCACGCAGGTACGGCCCAGTTCGAGGATCGGGCCCTGCAGGTGGCCGAGGCCGTGCAGGCTGAATTCCTCTTCGCTGTAGAAGCGCCCCAGGCTGCTGGCGGCGCGGTGGTCGAGCAAGCGGGTGGTGGCCACCAGGCGACCGCTGTTGAGGTCGCGCACGCCGATATGCAGGCAGTGCGCGTCGTAGTCGTCCATGTCCAGGCCTTGCTCGGCTCCCTTGAGCTTGGCCTTGAATTCACCGCTGAACACACTGAAACGCAGGGCCTGGGCCTCGCGCAGGGCAGCCGGGCCAACCAGGCGTTCGGCTTGCAGACGGCGTTCAGTGCTGTTGTCGCCAGAGCGAGCGATCTGAGTCATTGCGAGTCTCCATAAGCCAGCCATGGGGTTGCGGCCGGTCGACTTTGTTGTGCAAGCTCAGAGACTAGGTAGGCGGGGTGTCACCCCCGTGAATGTTTGGTGATGCTTGTATGACAGCCCCCGAGGAGCCTTTCATGAGCTGGCTGGAACGACTCGACGAGACGCATGCGCAACCCCTGCAGGAAAACCTGGGGGACACCTGGGCCAGCCTGCTGGACCGTCTGGGGCCGGTATCGCCGTTCGAGCTGGCGGTGCTCGGCGGCCAGGCCATGGCGACGCCGGGGCTGGCCTTTCTGGCCGGCTACCAGGCGGCGCTGCGGGTGCTCTGGCCGAGCGCGCCGGGCAGCCTCGGCGCGCTGTGTGCCAGCGAGAAACGCAGCGTGCGCCCGGCGGACATGGCCATGCGACTGGACCTTGCGGCCCTGCGCCTGGACGGTCGCAAGGACTTCGTCACCTGCGGCCCCGACGCCGACTGGCTGCTGGTGGCGGCGCGCAGCGAGGCGCCGGGGGAGGCGCCGCAACTGAGCCTGGCGGTGGTCTATCCCGGTGAGCCCGGGGTACGTCTGGAGCCTCTGCCGGCACTGCCGCTGATGCCGGAAGTCGGGCATGCCCGGTTGCACCTGGAGCAGGCGCTGTGCGAGCGGCTGGCAGGGGATGGCTGGGATGCTTATGTAAAACCGTTCCGCACCCTTGAAGACCTCTATGTGTTGAGTGCCATCTGTGCCTGGCTGTACGGCATCGGGCGCCGCCATGGCTGGGCGCAGGGCTTGCAGCTGCGCCTGCTGGCGCTGCTCGGCGGCTGTGCCGAAGGCAGCCGGCAGAGTGCCGAGGCGTCGGCCAGTCATCTGCTGCTGGGGGGGCTGTTCGTCCAGTTCAATGGGTTGCGCGACGAGATCAATGCGGCGCTGGCGGCCACGGAAGGGGAGTGGGCGAACCTGTGGATGCGCGACCAGGGGATTCTGGAGATCGCCAGTGCGGCGCGGGCCAAAAGGCTGGAGAAGGCCTGGAGGGCTGCGGGCTTTTCCTGAACATTGATGTTGTTCTCACGGCCTCATCGCGGGCAACGCCCGCTCCCACAAGACTGCATGCACCGCCGAACCTTGTGGGAGCGGGCGTTGCCCGCGATGAGGCCCGCAAGAACAACGCCCAATCCTGTCATGAACCCCTGCTAGCCTTGCCCGACCACCATTTCGGGTACAGGCCATGCGCATCGCGGTCATCGGATTCCTGCTCTGGGCACTCATCGCCCCGGCCTCGGCCAGCGAGGTTTCGGCCCTCGAAGCCTATGCTTTCCCGCCCCGCAACGAGCAAACCCGCGAGGGCGTGCGCACCGATGCGCTGCTGGTGATCCGCGACGGCAGGGTGCTCTTCGAGCGCTACGCCAACCCCACCACCGCCGAAACACCACACCTCACTTGGTCGATCAGCAAGAGCGTGCTGGCCACCGTCCTGGGCGTCGCCTATGGCGAAGGCCGCTTCAAGCTGGACGACCCCGCCGCGAAGTTCTACCCGCCGATGCAGGCCCACCCGCAGTTGCGCATTGAGGACCTGCTGCACTGGGCCAGCGGCCTCGACTGGCAGGAAGACTACGAATATGCCCCGCTGAAGTCCTCGGTGGTGGCCATGCTCTATACCCGCGGTCGTGGCGACATGGCCGGGTTCACCGCGGCGCATGGCGTGGCGGCGGCGCCCGGCGAGCGCTTCCTCTATTCCAGCGGCGACAGCAACGTGCTGGCCGCCGCCCTGCGCCAGATGGTCGGCGCCGAGGCCTACGCCGACTATCCCTGGCAGGCCCTGTTCGAACCGCTGGGCATCCGGCAGGCGGTCTGGGAGCGCGACGCCCAGGGCACCTTCGTCGGCTCTTCCTACCTCTACATGACCGCCCGCGAACTGGCGCGCATCGGTCAGCTGATGCTCGACGACGGTCGCTGGCAGGGCCGCCAGCTGCTGCCGGCGGACTGGGTGGCGTTCAACCGCAAGGCCTTCGCCAAGGCCTCGATCGAACCCGGCGAGCCGCTGCCGGGCGGGCACTGGTGGCTCAACCAGGCGGGCGCCTGGCCCGATGCGCCGGCGGATACTTTCGCCGCCCTCGGTCATTGGGGGCAGGGCCTGTACGTCCTGCCGCAACAGCGGCTGGTGATCGTGCGCTACGCCGACGACCGCGATGGTAGCTTCCAGCACGACAGCCTGTTGCGGCTTGTGCTGGCGGCCTTCCCCGGAGCGCAACCATGAAACGCCTGTCGCTGCCGATCCTCCTCGGCCTGCTGCTCTGGGGCTGGTCCGAGCGCGCGGCACTGCGCGCCTTTCCCGGCATCCTCAGTGCCTACTCGGCCAAGGAATACTGCTCCTGTCGCTACGTGATGGGTTTCGATCCCGGCTACTGCCAGGGCTACGTCACGCAATGGCTGCCGCTTGGCGAGTTGCGCGACGATGCGCAGGCCAAGCGGGTCTACGCCCGCGGTCTGGGCCGCGAGGCCAGCGCGCAATGGCGCGGTCCGCGCGAGGGCTGCGGCTTGCTGCCGTGAAGGCGGGCGGGTAAGGTTGAGCGCCACAGTGTTTCAGGATTTTCCATGTCCAGCCCGCTTCGCCTCCTGCTCGCCTCGCTGGCGATCGTCTGTCTTCCCGCCCAGGCCAACTGGTACCTGGACAACGAGTCATCGCGCCTTTCCTTCATCAGCAGCAAGAACGGCGATGTGTCCGAAGTGCACCGCTTCCTGGTGCTGCACGGCAAGGTCGACCGCAAGGGCGCGGCCGAGCTGGAGGTCGAGCTGGAGTCCATCAGCAGCGGCATCCCGCTGCGCGACGAACGCATGCGCAAGGAGTTGTTCAATGTCGCGGCGTTCCCCGAAGCGCTGATCCGTGCCCAGCTCGACCTGCGCCCGATCAACGACCTGGCCAACGGCGCCCAGCTGGAACTGCGCCTGCCGGTCAACGTCACCCTGCACGGCAAGAGCCACAGCTACAACGCCCAGTTGCTGGCGACCCGCCTCGACGAGCGACGCTTCCAGGTCGTGACCCTGGAGCCGCTGGTGCTGCGGGCCGAGCACTTCGACCTGCTGCCGGGCCTGGAGACTCTGCGCAAGGCCGCCGGACTGAAGTCGATCAACCTCTCGGTGCCGGTGGGTGCGGTGCTGATCTTCACGGCGCGCTGAGATGGCCGGGCCGGTCTTTCCCTGGCGTTCCGGCAACCAGTTCGAGTTGCTGATCGACGGACCGGTGTTCTTCCCACCCATGCTCACCGCCATCGCCCGTGCCGGGTTCCAGGTCGACCTGGAACTGTACCTGGTGGAAGCCGGGGCCTGCGCCGAGGCCATGGTCCAGGCCCTGGTCAGCGCTGCCGAACGCGGGGTGAAGGTACGCTGCCTGTTCGATGACTACGGCTCCCTGGCCTTCACCATGAGCCTGCGCCAGCGCCTGCAGGCTGCCGGCGTCGAACTGCGCTGGTACAACCGCCTGCGCTGGCGCCGGGGCTTGCGCAACCTGTACCGCGATCACCGCAAGCTGCTGCTGGTGGACCAGCGTGTCGGCTGGGTCGGCGGCACCGGGGTCACCGATCAGTTCTGGCACCCGGCCGAAGAAGTCAGCGAATGGCACGAAGTGATGGTGCAGATGCAGGGCCCGCTGGTGGCCGACTGGCAGATGCTCTTCGACCGCCAGTGGCGGGCCAACCCGCGCCGCGTGGCCTGGCGCCCGCCGACCCATTTCGGCCTGCCGCGCCTGCCGCGGGTGCCGTTGAGTGGCGCGGGCCTGGGCCGGGTCGCCTACGCCGACGCCCGCCAGCACCGCGATATCCTGCAGTCCCTGGTCCGCGCCCTGAACAGCGGGCAGCGCCGCATCTGGCTGGCCACGCCGTATTTCCTGCCGACCTGGAAAGTCCGCCGCTCCCTGCGCCGCGCGGCCGCCCGTGGCGTCGATGTGCGCCTGCTGCTGACCGGGCCGCGTACCGACCATCCTTCGGTGCGCTATGCCGGTCATCGCTATTACCCGCGGCTGCTGCGCGCCGGGGTGAAGATCTTCGAGTTCCAGCCGTGTTTCCTGCACCTGAAAATGGTCCTGGTGGACGACTGGGTGAGCATCGGTTCGTGCAACTTCGACCACTGGAACCTGCGCTTCAACCTCGAAGCCAATGTCGAGGCCATCGACCCGGCGCTGACCCTGGCGGTCAGCGAAAGCTTCGTTCGCGATTTTGCCCAGAGCAGCGAGATCCAGCTCGATGACTGGCGTGCCCGGCCGTTGTGGCGACGTCTGCAGCAGCGCCTGTGGGGCTGGCTCGACCGGGTGGTGGTGAACCTGCTCGACCGTCGCGACTGACGTAGTACTGGCCTATTACCCGCAAGTGGCCGGCAGGGGCTACCGTGTCTGGGTATCTTTTCCACTGCACGCGAAGGAGATGGTGAAATGGCGGCCAAGAAGATTCTTATGCTGGTGGGCGACTATGTCGAAGACTACGAGGTGATGGTGCCGTTCCAGGCCCTGCAGATGGTCGGTCATGTCGTGCACGCGGTATGCCCGGGCAAACAGGCGGGGCAGACGGTGCGCACGGCGATCCATGATTTCGAGGGCGACCAGACCTACAGCGAGAAGCGGGGGCACAACTTCGCCCTCAACTTCGATTTCGCCAAGGTGAAGGCCGAGGACTATGACGCCCTGGTGATTCCCGGCGGTCGCGCACCCGAATACCTGCGCCTGAACGAGGACGTCCTGGCTTTGGTGAAGGCCATCGACCAGGCCGACAAGCCGATTGCAGCGGTCTGTCACGGCGCGCAGCTGCTGGCGGCGGCGGGCGTGCTGGAAGGTCGCGAGTGCAGTGCCTATCCGGCCTGTGCGCCGGAAGTGAAGCTGGCCGGTGGTCGCTATGTCGACATCGACGTGACCCAAGCCCACGTCCAGGGCAACCTCGCCAGCGCCCCGGCCTGGCCGGCCCATCCCGCCTGGCTGGCGGGTTTCCTCGGGCTGCTGGGCACACGAATCACCCTGTGAGGGCATACGCGCCCCTTGTAGGAGCTGGCTTGCCTGCGAAGGACCGCGAAGCGGTCCCCGATCGCGGTGAGGTCCGGGACCGCTGCGCGGTCCTGGCTCGCCCGTGAGCCCCAGGCCGTGCCTGTGAACAAGGACGAA
>NZ_JAVYJH010000040.1:0-20259 GCF_032621685.1 Pseudomonas sp. zfem002
CATGCATTTCCAGGAAGGGGGCAATGACCTGCGCTACCTGTTCTGGCGCGACCAGGCGATCGGGCTGGGCAGCCCGCTGGCGCTGACGATGAAGCTGGAGGATCAGCTAAAGCCTTGATGTGGTGGCCCTGTAGGAGCGGGCGCAGTGCTTGACGCCTTCTGCGGGATCGAAGAATATAGATAGTTAGCAAACTATGAATATATTCACGACACCCGCCTATGACTCTCGACGCCCTCCAAAAGAACACCAGCAGCGGCATGGTCGCGGCCAGTCGCAACTGGCGACGCATCTGCCAGACCACCCTGGCACGCTTCGGCGTCAGTGAAGCCTGCGCGGTGCCGCTGCTGATGATCCTGCGCCTCGGCGACGGTGTGCATCAGGTCGCGGTGGCCCAGGCGGTGGGGGTGGAGAGCCCATCGCTGGTGCGCCTGCTCGACCAGTTGTGCAACGCCGGCTACGTCTGCCGCAGCGAAGACCCGGGTGACCGCCGCGCCAAGGCGCTGTGCCTGACCGACAAGGGCCGCGAGCTGGCCGAAGCCATCGAGGGCGAACTGGTGCGCCTGCGCCGCGACGTGCTCAAGACGATCCCCGCCGCTGACCTGGAGGCCGCCCTGCGTGTGGTGAAAGCCTTCGAAGAGGCGGCCCAGCGTTCGCCGGGGCTGCCGCTGTGAACGGCTTCTTCAGCTCGATGCCGCCGGCGCGTGACTGGTTCTACGGGGTGCGCACCTTCGCCGCGTCGATGATCGCCCTGTACATCGCCTTGCTCCTGCAGCTGCCGCGGCCCTACTGGGCAATGGCGACGGTCTACATCGTCTCCAGTCCGTTCGTCGGCCCCACCAGTTCCAAGGCGCTGTACCGCGCCGTGGGGACGCTGCTCGGCGCGGCCGGCGCGGTGTTCCTCGTGCCCCTGCTGGTGCAGGCGCCGGTGCTGCTGACCATCGCCGTGGCGTTGTGGACCGCGACCCTGCTGTTTCTCTCCCTGCATCTGCGCACGGCCAACAGCTACACCTTGATGCTGGCCGGCTACACCCTGCCGATGATCGCCCTGCCGGTGGTGGACAACCCGCTGGCGGTGTTCGATATCGCCTCGTCGCGGGCCCAGGAAATCTGCCTGGGCATCGTCTGCGCGGCAGTGGTCGGCGCGATCTTCTGGCCGCGGCGGCTGACCCCGGTGTTCGTCGGCGCCACCGGCAGCTGGTTCACCGAGGCGATCCGCTACAGCGACACCTTCCTCGCCCGCAACGTCAACGTCGACAACATCGGCGGCTTGCGCGCCTCGATGGTGACCACCTTCAACTCGCTGGAAATGATGATCGGCCAGCTGTCCCACGAAGGCGCGCGGCCGCAGACGGTGAAGAACGCCAGCGAACTGCGCGGGCGCATGATCCACCTGCTGCCGGTGATCGATGCCCTCGACGATGCCCTGCTCGCCCTCGAAGGCCGCGCGCCGCAGCAGGCCGAAGCGCTCAAGGGCCTGCTGGAGCAGAGCCGGCAATGGCTGCAGGCCAGCGCCGAGGATGCCTCGGTGGCGCGCTGGTCGGCCTTGCGCGAGCAGCTCGAACGCCTGCAGCCCAGCGTTGCCGAACTCGACGAGCGCCCCGGCCTGCTGCTGTCCAACGCCCTGTACCGCCTCGGTGAGTGGATCGACCTGTGGCAGGACTGCTGCAGCCTCAAGCACGCCATCGCCCGCGAGGACCTGTCGCCCTGGCGCGCGGTGTACCGGCACTGGCGGCTGGGTCGGCTGACGCCGTTCTTCGACCGTGGCCTGATGCTCTATTCGGTGTTCTCCACCTTCACCGCGATCATCGCCGCGATCGCCCTGTGGATCCTCACCGGCTGGGCCGACGGCGCCAGCGCGGTGATCCTCGCGGCGGTGGCCTGCAGCTTCTTCGCCGCGATGGATGACCCGGCGCCGCAGATCTACCGGTTCTTCTTCTGGACCACGCTGTCGGTGGTGTTCGCCAGCCTGTACCTGTTCCTGGTGCTGCCGAACCTGCACGACTTCCCCATGCTGGTGCTGGCCTTCGCCGTGCCGTTCATCTGCGTCGGGACCCTGACCGTGCAGCCGCGCTTCTACCTGGGCACGCTGCTGACCATCGTCAACACGGCGTCGTTCATCAGCATCCAGGGCGCCTACGACGCGGATTTCCTGGCCTTCACCAATGCCAATATCGCCGGGCCCGTGGGCCTGCTGTTCGCCTTCATCTGGACCCTGGTGATGCGCCCGTTCGGCGTCGAGCTGGCGGCGCGGCGCCTGACCCGCTTCAGCTGGCGCGACATCGTCGGCATGACCCGGCCAGCGACCCTGGCCGAGCACCGCCAGCTCGGCGTGCAGATGCTCGACCGCCTCATGCAGCACCTGCCGCGCCTGAGCCAGACCGGCCAGGACAGCGGCAGCGCCCTGCGCGACCTGCGCGTCGGCCTCAACCTGCTCGACCTGCTGGCCTACCTGCCGCGCGCCGCGGCGCAACCGCGGGCGGCGCTGGAGCGGGTGATCGAGGACGTCGGCGGACACTTCCAGGCCTGTCTCGACGCCGGTGAACGCCTGCACGCCTCGCCCGCGCTGCTCGGCAACATGGAGCTGGCCCGGCGTGCCCTGAACCTGCAGGCCATGGAGGGCCACGGCGATGCCCGTCCGCACCTGCTGCACGCCCTGAGCGGCCTGCGCCTGGCGCTGCTGCCCGGTGTCGAGGTGGTGCTGGAGCCGACTGACCCACCGCAACTGCCCTTTGGCCTCGATGGAGCACCCGTGTGATCGGTGAACTGGATATCAGCGGGGTATTCCTGCCCACGCTGCTGGTGATGATGCTGGCCAGCTACGTGCTGTTTCTCGGCATCCACGCGGTGCTCAACCGCCTGCATTTCTACCGCCTGGTCTGGCACCGGGCGCTGTTCAACGTTGCCCTCTATGCCGTGCTGCTCGGCGCGGTCGACCACTTTTGCCGAAACCTGATGCTGCCATGAAAAAACCTTTGTTGACCCTGGGCCGCGTGGTCCTGACGCTGCTGGTAGTGACCCTGGCGACCGTGCTGGTCTGGCAGATGGTCCTGTACTACATGTTCGCTCCCTGGACCCGCGACGGGCACATCCGTGCCGACGTGATCCAGGTGGCACCGGACGTTTCCGGGCTGATCCAGGAGGTCGCGGTGCGCGACAACCAGCCGATCAAGCGCGGCGACGTGCTGTTCACCGTCGACCAGGACCGCTTCCGCCTGGCCCTGCGCCAGGCCCAGGCGACCCTGGCCGAACGCAAGGAAACCCTGGCCCAGGCGCAGCGCGAGACCAAGCGCAACAAGGGCCTGGGCAACCTGGTCGCCGCCGAGCAACTGGAAGAGAGCCAGTCGCGCCAGGCCCGCGCCCAGTCGGCGCTGGACGAGGCCCAGGTGGCGGTGGACGCCGCGCAGTTGAACCTCGATCGCTCGGTGGTGCGCAGCCCGGTCAACGGCTACCTCAACGACCGTGCCCCGCGTGCCCACGAGTTCGTCAGCGCCGGGCGGCCGGTGCTGGCGGTGGTGGACAGCGAGTCGTACCACGTCGATGGTTACTTCGAGGAAACCAAGCTGTCCGGCATCCACATCGGCCAGACCGTGGACATCCGCGTGATGGGCGACAACACCCGCCTGCGCGGCCATGTGCAGAGCATCGCCGCCGGTATCGAGGATCGCGACCGCAGCAGCGGCGCCAACCTGCTGCCCAACGTCAACCCGGCGTTCAGCTGGGTACGCCTGGCCCAGCGGATTCCGGTGCGCATCGCCTTCGACGAGGTGCCCGCGGACTTCCGCCTGATCGCCGGACGCACCGCCACGGTGTCGATCATCGAGGACGCGCGGCAATGAAAAGGCTGTCGCTGCTGGGTCTCAGCCTGATGCTCTCGGCCTGCCAGATGGTCGGGCCGGATTACCACCTGCCGGAACAGGCCGCCTTCAACCGCGGCGATCTGCAGGGCTCGCTGCGCGCGGATGCCGACAGTGTGGTGTCGGCGCCGGTGCCCAAGGACTGGTGGCGGCTGTACCGCGACGACCGCCTCGACCGCCTGGTCAACCAGGCGCTGGCGGCCAACAGCGAACTGCGCGTGGCCGCGGCCAACATCGCCCGGGCTCGCGCCCAGGTCGAGGAAGCCGAGGCCCAGGGCGGTTTCAATGGCGGCGTGAAGCTCGGCGCGCAGCGCCTGCAGGAGTCCGGCGAGGCCTTCCTGCTGCCGGAGAAAGTGCCGGTGGCGAATATCGGCGAAGCGATTCTCAGTGCTTCGTACCAGTTCGACCTGTGGGGCACCCTCAAGCGCGGCGTCGAGGCCGCCCAGGCCAATGCCGACGCGGTCCAGGCCGCGGCGGATACCGCGCGGATCACCGTGGTCGCCGATGTGGTGCGGGCCTACACCCAGGTGTGCGCGGCCAACGAGGAGTACCACATTGCCCGCGAGTCGCTGGACCTGCAGGAGCAGAGTGTCGGCCTGACCCAGCGCCTGCGCGATGCCGGGCGTGGCGATGAAACCCAGGTGACCCGTTCCGAGACCCGCTTCAAGTCGCTGCGCGCGGAGCTGCCGCGTTATCAGGCGGCGCGGGAGGCGGGGCTGTACACCTTGTCGATGCTGCTGGCCAAGCCGGTCGACCAGTTGCCGGCCGGCACCGCCGAGTGCGCCGAGCTGCCGCATATCGCCCAACTGCTGCCGGTGGGCGATGGTGCCGCGCTGCTCAAGCGCCGGCCCGACGTGCGCCGCGCCGAGCGCTTGCTGGCGGCCTCCACCGCGACCATCGGCGTGGCCACCGGCCAGTTGTACCCGGACATCAGCATCGGCGCGCAGGTGGGCACCATCGGTATCCTGGAAAACCTCGGCAAGCCGGCGACCAACCGCTGGGGCTTCGGCCCGCTGCTGACCTGGAGCGTGCCGACCAACGGTTCGCGGGCACGGATCCGCGAGGCCGAGGCGAGCACCCAGGCGGCGCTGGCGAACTTCGACGGGGTGGTGCTCAACGCCATCCGCGAGACCCAGACCAGCCTGGCGCAGTACAGCGCGCTGCTGGACCGGCGCGATGCGCTGCAGGATGCGGAGCGTTCGGCGAAGCTGGCGGCGGATCAGACCCATCGCTTCTATCAGGCGGGACGGGCATCGTTCCTCGCCGATCTGGAGGCGACCCGGACCTACACCGACATGCGCGCGCAGCTGTCGAGCGCGAATACCCAGGTGGCGATGGGGCAGATCGGGTTGTTCCTGGCGCTTGGGGGCGGTTGGTAGTTTTTTGCGACCGCAAGGCGGCCCGGACCGCGTATCTCCACCTAAACTTTCACTCCCCAAGGCAATCCATCCCTCAGTAGCCCAGCCCAAGGAGTGAATCATGGAATTGACCAACCACAAGTTCCACGAACTGTTCAAACAGCTCGGTCTACCCGACGATCCGCAAGGCATCGACCAGTTCATCACCAGCCATTCGCCGCTGAAAAACGAGGTGAAGCTGGTCGACGCGCCGTTCTGGACGGCGGCGCAGCGAGACTTTCTCAAGGACCAGTTCATCGAGGATTCGGACTGGGTGGTGATGGTCGACCAGCTCAACGAGGCGCTCAGAAATAAACGCTGAGCGGCACCTCATGCCCCCCATTGGCGTTGCTATGCTCAGGAAAAAACAACAAGGGGAAAGCGCCAATGAAAGACCCCTACGCCGTTGGCTTCTGGGCTGCCGTGACCGCCCTGGGCCTGCTGACCGCCGGTTATTTCTACGGGGTCAGGGAAGTTCACCAGCTCGATCAGGCCCGCCAGTTCCTCTATGGCGCCGCCGGTCTGATCGCGGCCCTGGCCCTGAGCGCGCTGGCGTGGATTCGCTGGCAACTGCTCAAGGTGCGGCGCCGCCAGCTGGAGCAGGGGCGCACGCTGGTGGCGATCTGGAACACCAAGGTCGCCCTGCGTCGTGTGGAAACGGTTTTCGACCGGTACTTCTGGGGCAGCTACTGGCAGCCGGGACGCACCTTCCAGGAAGTCATGGGCGAGCTCGAGGGCACGCCGCTGGAACGCAGTCTCGAAGCCCTGAAGGCGCAATGCCAGGAGCTCGATCATGAAATCCACGACCGTCACCGCCACTGGCTGAACAATGCCCGCGAGCTGTCCAGCGTGGCGACGGCCATGGCCCGCGAGCGCTACCAGCTCGACCTGTGCGATTCGCAACAGGGCTCGCGGCGCGGCGGCGCGGTGCTCAACCGCGACCTGGAGGTGCTGGTGTACACCTGGTCGGCGCGGCTGCGCAGTTTCGATCATCAGCTCGATGAGCTGGAGGGCGAGTACCGCTGAGCGATCAATCGCCGCGGATATAGCCTTCCAGTTGGCGAATCAGCTCGGCCTGTGCGGCGATGGATTCCTTGACCAGGTCGCCGATCGACAGCAGGCCGAGCAACTGGCCATCCTCCACCACCGGCAAGTGACGCAGATGGCTGTCGGTCATCATGCTCATGCAGGTCTCGACGTTCTGGTGCGAGTCCACGGTGATCACCGGCGAACTCATGATCTCGCGGACCTCGGTGCCCACCGACGAGCGCCCCTTGAGCACCATCTTGCGCGCGTAGTCGCGCTCACTGACGATCCCCACCACCCGACCGCCCTCGACCACCGGCAGTGCGCCGACGTTCTTCTCGGCCATCACCATCAACGCTTCGAGCACCGTCTGGTGCGGTGCGATGGTGTAGACCTGTTGCGCATGCTGCGACTTCAACTTCAGTAGCTGTGCCACGGTTTTCATTGCGGGCCCTCTGCATGGGGTGGTTTGGGTAATGGCAGATACCCTCAAGAATCGTGCACCGCGGGCGAAGGGGCAAGGCGGATTGCGGCATGAAAGCCATTGAAAAACGTCATGGCGGCGTTTTTTTCCGCTTTGCCCCGTCCCGGCTTCAGCTCTGCTGCACGATCACCTGGCTGTTCAGGTCGCGGATCAGCGCTTCGACGGTCGGCAGCAGGGTGCGCAACTGTTCCGGCGTGCAGGTCGAGCCGGCATTGCGGAAGTCCATGCGGCGGGTCACCACCACACTGTTGCCTTCGCGGCGGTAGTCGGCGCGGTATTCGAGGTTGGCGACCTTCAGCGCGACCGGCTTGGGCGTGGCGAGGATCTGCACCTGCGCCGGGAAGTCGAAGCGCGCCTCTTCCTCGGTCAGGCTGGATACGCAGAGAAATGCCTGCTTGCGCTCTTTTTCGCTGACGAAACCCAGGACATTCTGCGCGATGCCGCCGGCGAAGCTGCTCAGGGTCGGCACGCCGATCGGCCCGGGCAGGTTGACCAGGTTGCGCGAGTGCCCGTCGATCCTGAGCTGGAAGCCGTGGCCCTGCTTGTCCAGCTTCTTCCCTTCGACGCGACCGTTGCCGGACTGGTTGTACGAACTGAGGATGCGCTGCACCAGCATGTCGCGTTCGCCCGGGGCCATGTTGCGCAGGCCGTAGCGGTTGAGCTCGGCGCCCCAGCCCTCGATGGTCGAGTCATTGCTGAAGTCGGCCTCGCCCTGCTCGTTGATGCTGAACGTGGTGCGGCTCTTGACGGTGTTGGCCTGGGTCTTCGGGGTGCGCGCGAGCGTCGCGGAGGCGACCAGCAGGGTCGGCTTGTCCATGTCCGCCAGTGGCAGGAAGCCCGCGGCGATGCCTTTCATGGTCGGGTCGAGGTACAGGTCCAGGCTCGGGATGTAGGTGATCGCATGGTTGATCACGCCGAGGGTCGCGACCCTCGGCAACTGGTAGGCATTGCCCAGGTTGAGCAGCGCCGGCGTGCTGTGGATCTCCACCGCGGCCAGCAACGCGCCGAGCAGCGCGACATGGTCCTTGCAGTCGCCGTAACGGTTGTTCAGCACGGTTTCGGCGGCATGCGGCACCACGCCGCCCGCGCCGATGTAGACGGCGACGAAGCGCACGTTCTTGCGCACCCAGTCGCTGAGCACCAGGGCTTTGGCGCGTGGGTCGGCAATCGTGGCGGTCAGGGATTTCGCCAGTTCGGCAATGGCCGGGGTGACGTCGAACTGCGCGCGCGCCGCGTATGCCCTGGCGAACGCGGCGTAGTCGGCGAAGGTCGAGACCGCCAGGTACTGGCCGTAATCGGCGTAGGACACCGCGCCAATTTCCATGCGTGGCTGGGCGTCGTGCTGGTAGTCCCAGCGCCAGACCTTGCGGCCGCCCGCGGCTGGCGGGGTGGAGGGCTTGAAGTCGCGGGCATCGGCCTGCAGGGCCAGGTCGGCGGGCAGGTCGTAGACCACGCTCATCTGCCGGACCGGGTAGATGTACGGGAACACGGTGTCCTCGAACTGGCCGGGGAACAGCGCGGTGGCGCGCTGGCGCTTGTAGGTCAGCACCAGCCGATCGCCCACCGCGACCTCGGGGAAGATCACCACCTTGACCAGGCTGTCGAGGAACATCGGCGCGTCGGCCGAGGCCTGTTGCTGCTGTTCCTTGATCTGCTCGGCACTGACCGCGACTTTGCGGCCATCCGGCTTCTCGGTATAGGCCTCGAGCACCTCGAGGGTTTCCACCGTGCGGTTGTACGGCAGGGACTGCTGCGCGGTGTCCTTGATCGCGCGCTCTTCCTCGATATGGAAGACCAGCTCATGGCGCAGGGCGAAGCTGCCGTCGGCTTCGACACGGTATTGGCGGGCGTCCTTCTCCACCGTGACGGACCGGTCGCGGCCATCTTCGGCGGCATGCGCCAGGTTCAGGGTGAGCAGGCAGACCAGCAGGCCCAGCCAGCCGGCCGGGCGTGAAACGAGCCACTTCATAGAGATCCTTCTTGCAGGCGATTCCAGGGCTGACTACACGGGAATGCGAATCAGTCCTGGCATTGTGCCTGAAGTGCCCTGCCGTTGCAGAGCCTCAGCCGCCGAGGATCTTGCCGAGGAACTGGCGGGTGCGTTCATGCTGCGGATTGGCGAACAAGGCCTTGGCCTCGCCCTGTTCGACGATCACACCCTTGTCGAAGAAGATCACCCGGTTGGCGACATCGCGGGCGAAGTTCATTTCGTGGGTGACGATGATCATGGTGCGCTTTTCCTCGGCCAGGCCGCGGATGGTCGCCAACACTTCGCCGACCAGTTCCGGGTCGAGCGCCGAGGTGGGTTCGTCGAACAGGATCACTTCCGGTTCCATCGCCAGGGCCCGGGCGATGGCGACCCGTTGCTGCTGGCCGCCGGACAGGCGCCGGGGGTAGGCGTCCTCCTTGCCTGCCAGGCCGACCTTGGCCAGCAGCGCGCGACCCAGGGTGGCAGCCTGTTCGAGGGGTGTCTTCTTCACGATCAGCGGGCCTTCGATCACGTTCTCCAGCGCGGTGCGATGGGGGAACAGATTGAAGTTCTGGAAGACGAAACCGACCTGCTGGCGCAGGCGGCGTATCAGTCCGCTCTGCTGCTTGAGCGGGCGGCTGGCGTCGATTTCCACGTCACCGACTTGGATCAGGCCGCTGTCCGGGGTTTCCAGCAGGTTCAGGCAGCGCAGGAAGGTGGTCTTGCCGGAGCCGCTGGGGCCGATGATGGCGATCACCTCGCCGGGCTCGACGGCCAGGTCGATGTCCTTGAGGACGGTCTGGCCGTTGAACTGCTTGTTCAGGCGTTGCACGCGGATCATCGCTGCGGCTCCTGGTCATGACGGTTGACCCGCGCTTCCATGCGGTGCTGGAAGTGCGCGAGGACGCTGCAGAGGATCCAGTAGATGAGCGCCACGGCGAGGTACATGGTGAACACTTCGAAGGTCCGCGCGGTAATCAGCTGGGCCTGGCGGAACAGCTCGGGCACCTGGATGGTCGCCGCCAGGGCCGTGTCCTTGACCAGCAGGATGAAGCTGTTGCCCAGCGGTGGCAGGGCGGTGCGCAGCGCCTGCGGCAGGATCGCCCGGCGCATCGCCTGGGTGCGGGTCATGCCGATGCTGGCGGCGGCTTCCCACTGGCCGCGGTCGATGGAGGAAATCGCCGCCCGGAAGATTTCGCAGAGGTACGCGGCCATGTTCAGCGACAGGCCGATCAGCGCGGCCGGGATTGGATCGAGTTCGATGCCGATCTGCGGCAGGCCGAAATAGATCACGAACAACTGCACCAGCAGCGGCGTGCCGCGGAAGAACGAAACGTAGATACGGGCCAGCCAGTCCAGCGGGAGGATCTTCGACAGACGCATCAGCGCCAGGGCGAAGCCCAGCAGCAGGCCGAAGAACATGCCGCCGACACTGAGCAGCACCGTGTAGCCAGCGCCCTTCAGCAGGAAGGGCGTGGAGTCGGCAACGAGTTGCAGGCTTTCAGCGATCATTGGGTGACATCGGCACCGAAGTATTTATCCGAGAGTTTGGCCAGGGTGCCGTCAGCCCGCAGCTTGTCCAGCGCCTTGTTGATCGCCTCGAGCAGTTCCGGCTCGCCCTTGCGCAGGGCCACGCCGGACTCCAGGCGGGAGAAGGCGGCGCCGGCGAGTTCGGTGTCCTTGGCTTTCTGCGCGTACTCCAGGGCCGCCAGGCGGTCGACCAGGATCGCGTCGATGCGGCCGTTGCGCAGATCGGCGAACTTGCTCGGGTCATCCTCGTAGGTCCGTACATCGGCCTGCGGGACCTGCTTTTTCACCCACTGTTCGTAGTTGGTGCCCAGGCCGACCCCGACCTTCTTGCCGGCCAGGTCGGCGGCGGCGTTGATCTTCAGGTCAGCGGCGTTCTTCTTCAGGATCAGCGCCTGGATGCCGGAAACGGTGTAGGGCTGGGAGAAGTCGTATTTTTTCTTGCGTTCATCGGAGATGGTCACCTGGTTGACCACCGCGTCCAGGCGCCTGGATTCCAGGGCGGCGAGGATGCCGTCCCATTTCGTCGGCTGGACCTTGGCCTTGACGCCCAGCTCTTTGCCCAGGGCTTCGGAAAGCTCGACCTCGAACCCGGTGAGCTTGCCGTTCTCGTCGACGAAGCTGAACGGCGGGTAGGTGCCTTCCAGGCCGATGTTGATCACACCCTTGTCCTTGATGCTCTGCAACTGCTCGCCGGCGACCGCCTGGCCGAGCAGGCTGGCGCCGAGAAGCAGGCCCGCGCCGACACCGAGAATGCGTTTGGTGAAAACGGAAATCGTCATGCCCTGTCCCCAGTCTTGTTGTGAAAGTGGTGGTGACTATAGGGCGCAATCAATAGATTCAAAAATAATAAAAGAGAATTTTATTATCATTTTTTGACCTATTAACCGCACCTGATTCAACGTTTACAGACATCAGGGTAGGCGAATAATGCCGGCGCTCCGCCCGTGTGCAGAAAAATCAGCGGGCCGTCGTCGAAGCGCTGCCGGGCGATGCCATCGAGCAGTCCGGCCATGGCCTTGCCGGTGTACACCGGGTCGAGCAGGACGCCTTCCTGGCTGGCCAGCAGGCGGATCGCCGCCAGGCCGCCGGCGTTGGCTTCGCCATAGCGCGGTGCGTAGTACTCGTCCCACAAATGCACGTTGAATGCGTCCGGTACACGGACCTGCAGCAGCTCGGCGGTGCGCTCGGCCAGGGCCTGGACCTTGGGCTTCTGGGCGTCTTCGCTGCGCGAGACGGTGATGCCGATCACCGGCAGTTCCGGCAGGCGCTCGGCCAGCGCCAGGGCCAGGCCGGCATGGGTGCCGGCACTGCCGGAGGCGAGCACGACGCCAGCGAAGCGCTGGCCGCTGCGCTCGATCTGCTCGGCCAGCTCCAGGCCGGCGCGCACATAGCCCAGGGCGCCGAGGGCGTTGGAGCCGCCGATAGGCACCAGGTACGGCTTGCGCCCGCTGGCGTGCAGGCGCACGCCAAGGGCTTGCAGTTGTTCGTCGGCGTTGTCGAGGTTGTCGACCAATTCGACCCTGGCATCGAACAGGTCCAGGAGCAGGCGGTTGCCGTTTTCCAGGTAGCTGGCCGAGTCGGTGCCGATGGGGTTCTCCAGCAGCGCGACGCAGCCGAGGCCGAGGCGGGCGGCGAGGGCGGCGGTCTGGCGCACATGGTTGGACTGGATCGCGCCGGCGGTGACCAGGGTATCGGCGCCCTTGGCCAGGGCATCGGCGGCGAGGTATTCGAGTTTGCGCAGCTTGTTGCCGCCGAGGGCGAGGGGGGTGAGGTCGTCGCGCTTGAGATGGATCTCGCGACCAGCCCACGCCGAGAGGCGCTCGGCCTTTTCCAGCGGCGTCGGGGGGCCGAGCAGTTCCAGTCGATTGAAGCGGGTGAGCTGTCGTTCGATCATTGGGGAAGTCGCTGTAGGAAAATTCGAGCATAGGCAGGCAGTGGGTTTCGGGCAACCCGTTCCGGGGCCGCCTTGCGGCCCATATGTGGCTTATGCCCTACATATAGCCAACCGGCATAAACCGTTATTTTTTCCACCCCCGGCCAATGTCGTAGAGTGCTCGATCAAGAGAGCGGCATTTCCCCTTCCAGTCCCATGCCGCCGAGCAGGAGAAACAACCGTGAGCGACAACGCGCAATCCGGGTATTGGCAACTTCAGTCCATCGTCGGCCAGCTGCGCTCGGCCCGCGACCAGTGGCGCACCCGCAATGGCCGCAGCAGCGGCGAACAGGGCGGACGCGAGCTGCCGTCGCGCGAGGCGGTGAAGCAGATTCTCGAACAACTCTGCGGGGCGCTGTTTCCGATGCGCCTGGGGCCGGTGGACCTGCGCGAGGAAAGCGAGGATTTCTATGTCGGGCATACCCTCGATTCGGCGTTGACCGCGCTGCTGGCCCAGGCGCGCCTGGAGCTGCGCTATGCCGCGCGGCATGACAACCAGGACGCCGCCGATGTCGACGCCGTCGCGCTGCGCCTGATCCAGGACTTCGCCGCAGCGCTGCCGGCCATGCGCGTGCTGCTCGATACCGACGTCCTCGCCGCCTTCCACGGCGACCCGGCGGCGCGCAGCGTCGATGAAGTACTGCTGTGCTATCCGGGGGTACTGGCGATCATCCACCATCGCCTGGCCCACCACCTGTATCGCGCCGGCTTGCCGTTGCTGGCGCGGATCAGCTCCGAGCTGGCGCATTCGATCACCGGGATCGACATCCACCCCGGCGCGCAGATCGGCCCGAGCTTCTTCATCGACCACGGCACCGGCGTGGTGATCGGCGAGACCGCGATCATCGGCGAGCGGGTGCGCATCTACCAGCATGTGACCCTGGGCGCCAAGCGCTTCCCCGAGGACGAGTGCGGCAAGCTGCAGAAGGGCCATCCGCGGCACCCGATCGTCGAGGACGATGTGGTGATCTATGCCGGCGCGACCATTCTCGGGCGCATCACCATCGGCAAGGGTTCGACCATCGGCGGCAACGTGTGGCTGACCCGCAGCGTGCCGGCCGAGAGCAATATCACCCAGGCCAACCTGCAGTCGGATGAGGGGGCGCAGAAGTAAGTGTTGGCTGGTTTTGGGACCGCTTTGCGGTCCTTTCGCGGGCAAGCCGCGCTCCTACGCGGGTTGGTCGGTGCTCGCTCGTAGGAGCGTGGCTTGCCCGCGAAAGGACTGCGGAGCAGTCCCCAATTCCCACGCCAATGGTCAGCCATAGGTCGCCTCCCACCCCCGTTCCATGTTTAACTTGAACGCTTGTTCAAATTAAAACGCTGGTCCGCTGCCGGTGTTCAACAGGAGGATCTGCCTTTGCTGAACCCGTTCAACCCCACCATTCCCCTGTCCTGCGGGGGGCCTTCGCGATGAATGGCCCGTCCCGGATGCGCATGAACCCCCCGGTCTTCTACTTCGCCGCCAGCTTCATCCTGCTGTTCGCCCTGGTGGTCATCTTCAATCCGCAGGCTGCTGGCGAATGGCTGCTGGCCGCGCAGAACTGGGCGGCGCATACCGTTGGCTGGTACTACATGCTGGCCATGACCCTGTACCTGGTGTTCGTGGTGGTCACGGCGCTCTCCGGCTACGGCAAGATCAAGCTCGGCGCCGACCATGACCAGCCCGAGTTCAGCTACCTGTCCTGGGCCGGCATGCTGTTCGCCGCCGGGATCAGCATCACCCTGTTCTTCTTCTGCGTCTCCGAACCGCTGACCCACCTGATGCAGCCGCCCCAGGGCGAAGCCGGTACGGTGGAGGCCGGTCGCCAGGCGATGCAGGTGCTGTTCCTGCACTGGGGCCTGCACGGCTGGGGCGTGTTCGCCTTCGTCGGCATGGCCCTGGCCTATTTCGCCTACCGCCACAACCTGCCGCTGGCCCTGCGCTCGGCGCTGTATCCGTTGATCGGCAAGCGCATCAACGGGCCGATCGGCTACGCGGTCGACGGGTTCGGCATCATCGCCACGGTGTTCGGCCTCGGCGCCGACATGGGCTTCGGCGTCCTGCACCTCAACTCCGGGCTCGACTACCTGTTCGGTGTCGCTCACACCCAGTGGGTCCAGGTGCTGCTGATCGCCCTGATGATGGGCGCGGCGGTCATGGTGGCGGTGGCCGGGGTGGAGAAGGGCGTGCGGGTGATGTCCGATATCAACCTGTTCCTGGCCTGCGCACTGCTGTTGTTCGTGCTGTTCGCCGGTCCCACCCAGCACCTGTTCAACACCCTGATCCAGAACCTCGGCGACTACCTCGCGGTGCTGCCGCGCAAGAGCTTCGACGTCTACGCCTACGACGGCGCCAACGACTGGCTGGGCAACTGGACGGTGTTCTACTGGGCCTGGTGGATTGCCTGGGCGCCGTTCGTGGGCTTGTTCATCGCGCGGATTTCCCGTGGCCGGACCATTCGCGAATTCGTCTTCGGCGTGCTGCTGATCCCGCTGGGCTTCACCCTGGCGTGGATGTCGATCTTCGGCAACAGCGCCCTGACCCAGGTGCTCGAACACGGCATGAGCGCGCTGGCCGACGCGGCCGTGCAGAACCCGTCGATGACCCTGTACCTGCTGCTGGAAACCTATCCATGGAGCAAGACGGTGATCGCCATCACGGTGTTCATCAGCTTCGTGTTCTTCGTCACCTCGGCCGACTCCGGCACCGTGGTCCTCTCGACCCTTTCGGCCAAGGGCGGCGGCACCGACGAGGACGGGCCGAACTGGCTGCGGGTGTTCTGGGGCGTGATGACCGCGCTGGTCACCAGCGGCCTGTTGTTCGCCGGCAGCATCGACTCGCTGAAGTCGGCGGTGGTGCTGACCTCGCTGCCGTTCTCGGTGATCCTGCTGGCGATGATGTGGGGTTTGCACAAGGCGTTCTACCTGGAGTCGCAGCGACGGATCGCGCAGATGCACTCGCTGGCGCCGCTCACCAGTTCGCGGCGTGGCAAGAGCGGCTGGCGCCAGCGCCTGAGCCAGGCGGTGCATTTCCCGTCGCGGGACGAGGTGTACCGCTTCATGGACGCCGTGGTGCGCCCGGCGATCGCCGAGGTGACCGAGGTCTACGCGGAGAAGGGCCTGAGCGTCATCACCCAGGAAGACCCGAGCCACGACAACGTCAGCCTGAAGATCGGCCATGGCGAGGAGCAGCCGTTCCTCTACCAGGTGCAGATGCGCGGTTACTTCACGCCGTCGTTCGCGCTGGCCGGCCTGGGTACGCAGGAGCCGAAGAACCGCCGCTACTACCGCGCCGAAGTGCACCTGGCCGAGGGCAGTCAGGATTACGACCTGATGGGCTACAGCAAGGAGCAGATCATCAACGACATCCTCGACCAGTACGAGCGGCATCTGCAGTATCTGCATCTGGTGCGGTGATCTCGCAAGAGCGACGCGGCTCCTGCACGGGGCCGCGTTATGTCTCAGGCACTTTCCCGACCGATCACCTGACACTCCAGCAGATTCAGGTGCTCGGCGTCCCCCTCCAGCACCCCCAGCCGCTGTAGCACCCGCGTCGCCGCCAGCACGCCCATCTGCAACGCCGGCGGCTTCACCGTGGTCAACCCGGGCATCAGCATCCCGGCGAATGGGTAATCGCCGAAGCCCATCACCGCGCAGTCCTCGGGAATCTTCCAGCCCGCCCGCTGCCCGGCGAGCAGGGCGCCCGCGGCGAGGTTGTCGTTGGCGAAGATGATCGCCTCGGGCCGTGGCTGCGCGGCCATCAACGCCAGCATCGCCTGCTTGCCCGCCTCGAAGGGCGCCAGATCCGCTTCGGGCGCGAATACCTGCGGTTCACCGCCCAGCGCGGTCAGGGTCTCGACATAACCATCGCGGCGCTCCAGGGCGCTGAAGTCGCCGGCTGCGCTGTTCTGCACGAAGGCGATGCGCCGGTAGCCCTTGCCGTGCAGATAGCGGGTGGCGGCGACGCCCACCTCATGGTGGGAAAAGCCGATCTGGATGGGCCCCCGCTCGGGCCGGTAATCCCAGGTCTCCACCAGCGGGATATCGGCTTCGGCCAGCATCTTTTCCGTGGCCGGGCTGTGAAAGTGACTGGTCAGCACCAGCGCCGCCGGCGACCAGCCGAGAAACGCGCGCACGGCGCTTTCTTCCTGATCGCTGGAGAAGTAGCTGGACGCCAGCAACAGCTGGTAGCCGTGGCGCGTGAGGGTGTCGCTGAAGCCCTGGATGGTGTCGGCGAAGATCGGCCCGGAAATGTTGGGGATGACCATGCCGACGATGCGCCCCCGCGCCGAGGCCAGTCCTCCCGCCACCAGGTTGGGCACATAGCCCAGCTCCGCCACCACGGCGGCGATGCGCTCGCGACGTTCCGGCGATACCTGCTCCGGCTGGTTGAAATAGCGCGACACGGTGATCGCCGAAACCCCGGCGGCCCGCGCCACCGCCTGGAGGGTGACGCGGCCGGCGCCGCGGCGTTTGCGGGTCGGGACTTTCTCATCGCTCACGGTGCACATCCTTACAAACTGAAAGGCATATAAAAGTAATTTTTCATTATTTGACGATCTATTCGAGCGCCGCCGATACTGGCGATGTTAGCGCTAACAAAATGGTTTGTCTGCTACTCGCACGAGCGAATGCCCAAGGACCCCGCGCTGACGTTTCTTCAGGTGCCGCGATCGCCGGTCGCGGTGGACAGGGCATTCATCGAGTAGCACAACCATGTACAGCCGTGCCGCATTCCGTACCGCAACGTCACCCCTGGCCCAGGCCATCCGTCGTCAACGCCTGAGCCTCGGCCTGGTCGCCCTCGGCGCCTTGCCGCTGGCGCCGGCCATGGCTGCCGATACGGCGCCCGCCGTGCAGGCCGACGGCCCGACCCTCAAGGCCGTCACGGTCACCGCCACCCGCCGCGAAGCCTCGCTGCAGCAGGTACCGGTCGCGGTGTCGGTGGTGGATGGCGAGCAACTGGAGCGGGAAAACCGCAACAGCGTGGCGAGCATCGTTCAGCAGGTGCCGAGCCTGAACTTCCGCACCGGTGCGTCGAATAAGGACACCTCGCTGTTCATCCGCGGCGTCGGCACCATCTCCACGTCGCCGGGCGTCGAGCCCACCGTGGCGACGGTGATCGATGGCGTGGTCTTCGGCCGCCCGGGGCAGTCGACCCTCGACCTGCTGGATATCGAGCGCCTGGAAGTGTTGCGTGGTCCCCAGGGCACGCTGTTCGGCAAGAACGCCTCGGCCGGGGTGCTGAACATCACCACGCGCAATCCGACAGAAGAAACCCACGGCTTCGTCGAGCAGTCCTACTACAGCGGCAACGAAAGCCGCACCCGCTTCGGCATCGGCGGCAGCCTGGTTCCGAACACCCTGAAGGGCTCCATCAGCACGCTGTTCGGCAGTTACGACGGCAACGTCGACAACAAGGCCAACGGCCAGGAGGTCAACGGCTACAACCGCAAGGGGGTGCGCGGCAAGCTGGTGTTCACCCCCAGCGATGATCTCAGCCTGACCCTCGCTGCCGACTACCTGAAGTCCCGCGACGACGCGCCCAACGGCGTGGTCGCCAAGTCGCTGCTGCCGGCGTTCTCCAGCGCCCTGGCGCCGGTGCGCGCCGACAGCGACAACCGCGATATCGTCAGCGACTACCGCAGCCATGTCGACGACAGCAACAAGGGCCTCTCGGCCACCCTCGACTGGACCCTGGGCGATCACACCCTGACCTCGATCACCGCCTGGCGCGGCTGGGACAACACCCAGTGGCAGGACGGTGATCGCCTGGCGACCATCAGCGCCGCCTTCCCCGGCATCGAGGACAAGGGCGAGCTGGAGTACAACCAGTATTCCCAGGAACTGCGCCTGGCCTCGCCGAAGGGCCAGTTCGTCGAGTACGTCGGCGGCCTGTTCTATATGCACGGCAAGGACGAGGAAACCTACCGGCGCACCCTCAAGACCACCACTGTCACCCAGCAGGGCATCGCCGACTACAGCACCACCAACGACAGCTACGCCGTGTTCGGCGAAAGCACCCTCAACTTCACCGAGCGTTTCCGCGGTATCGCCGGCCTGCGCTGGACCCACGACGACCTCGAATACGACCACCGCCGCGTCTCCACCTCGGCGGTGGCGGTCAACGGCATCCAGCCGGGCACCCGCAGTTCCGGCTCGGTGGACGAGGATGGCTGGTCCGGGCGTTTAGGGGTGCAGTACGACCTCAGCGACGACATCACCAGCTACCTGACCTATTCCCGCGGCTACAAGGGCCCGGCCTACAACGTGTTCTTCAACATGCAGCCGCGCGACACCGACGCGCTCAAGCCGGAAACCTCCAACAGCTGGGAGGCCGGGCTCAAGGCCAGCCTGTGGCACAACCGCCTGACCACGAACCTCGCGGTGTTCCACACCGAGTACGAGAACTACCAGGCCAACTTCTTCGACAGCGTCGCCGGCCAGGTGGTGACCCGCCTGATCAACGCCGGCTCGGTGAAAAGCGAAGGCGTCGAACTGGACTTCGCCCTGCAGGCCACGTCGCAACTGAAACTCTCCGGCGCCCTGGCCTACACCAAGGCGCGGATCGACGAGTTCGCCTGCCCGGCGGGCGCCGCGGCGTCGTGCAACGTCAACGGCAAGCCGCTGCCGTACAGCCCGGACTGGAAGAGCTACGTGCGCGCCGACTACAGCATCCCGCTGGACAACGGTCTGGACATCGAGCTGGGCACAGACTTCAGCTGGCAGAGCAAAGTGCAGTACGACATTTCCCAGAACATCAACACGATCCAGGGCGCCTACGGCCTGTGGAATGCCAGCGTCGCCCTGGCGGACTACAACGAAGGCTGGCGCGTGGCGCTGCTGGCGAAAAACCTTGCGGACAAATCCTACTCGCCCCTCCTGGCCACCGGCGGCAACTACGTCTACCGCGCCGTTGCGCGCGACGACGAGCGTTACTTCGTAAGCGCTCCATAAACCCCACCTATCCAAAGATGGGCGAGCGCTTAGCTATGCAGATGAGGCGTGCAATTCCACGGCAGCAAGGCTTCGTAATCTTCCACTGAGGACGCCTGCGGCAGGCGTTCCAGTGCGTGGCGCAGCCACGCATAAGGCTCCTTGCCGTTGGCTTTGGCTGTTTCAACCAGGCTGTAGAGTTGCGCACTGGCCGTCGCGCCCTTGGGCGTGTCGCTAAACAGCCAGTTCTTTCGGCCGATGACAAACGGGCGGATGGCACGCTCAGCGGCGTTATTGTCGATCGGCAAGTAACCGTGCTCGACGTAACGTTCCAACTTGCTCCAGTTGCTGGCCAGATAGCTGATGGCCTTGCCCAAGGCGTTCTGCGTCGTGACCTGGGGCTGGGTTTTCTCTACCCAGCTCTTCAACTGAGCCAACACCGGCAAGCTGCGCTCTTCACGGCCAATCTTGCGTGCCTCATCGCTGCCGTCTTTCAAATCGCGTTCAATGCCATAGAGTTTGTTGATCAAGTTCAGCGCAAGGTCAGCGCGCCCAGTCTTGCCCTTCGGCTGCACTTTCTGCGCTTCAACGAACTTGCGTCGAGCATGTGCCCAGCAGCCCAATCGCTCGACGCCGTCCTGCGCGGCCAGCGCGTTGTACCCGGCGTAGTCGTCGGTCATGACGTAGCCGCGATAGCCATCCAGCAGGCGCGTTGGCACTTCTTGCGCTCGGCTGGTGGCGTAGTCGAAAAGGATCACCGGCCGATCAGGTGGGCCGCCGGTTTGTACCCACATCCAGGACTGGCTACTGGGCTCGCGCCCAGGCTCTTTCAACACCTGTACGCGGGTTTCATCGCAGTGGATGATCCGGCTGTTCAACAGGTTCTCGCGCATCAAATTCAGTAGCGGCTGCAAGTGTTCACTGCACTGAATCACCCAGCGCGCCAAGGTTTGGCGTGGGATGTCGATGCCGTGGCGGCCCAGCACTTTTTCGAAACGGAAGCGGCAAACCGTCTACGTACTTGGTCGTCAGCAGCATGGCCAGCACACTGGGGCTGGCCATGCTTTTCTCGATCACTTGGGCAGGCTTGTCTGCCGTCACTGGCGCTGACTCGCAGTCTCGGCAGCCGTAGACCTTGCGAAGGTGCTTA
>NZ_JAVYJH010000041.1:0-27514 GCF_032621685.1 Pseudomonas sp. zfem002
CTACAAACCCGGGCCGATCAAAGGCAAGACGATCGGCAAACCTGACGGTGGAGAAAGGCTGCTGGGCATTCCCAACACGCAGGATCGAGTGATCCAGCAGGCGGTAAGCCAGCAACTGACGAAACTGTGGGATAGCGGCTTCAGCGAACACAGCTACGGGTTTCGACCCGAACGCAGCAATCTCGATGCAATCAGGGCAGCCAAGGCTTTCGTGGTGAGTGGCAAGACCTGGGTGGTCGACGTGGATATCGAGGCGTTCTTCGACGAGGTCAATCACGACCGACTCATGTCTCGCATTACCCGCGACATCCGGGACAAGCGACTGAGTCAGTACCTTGGAGCGAACTTGCGAGCGGATCTGATACTGAACGGCCAGCGAGTCAAGCGCACGGCAGGGGTCCCGCAAGGTGGCCCGCTAAGCCCGCTGCTGGCCAATCTCTATCTTGATCCGCTGGACAAGGAGCTTGAGCGCCGAGGCCTGAGTTTCTGTCGCTACTGAGACTGAATATCCCCAGCCGGGGCATCAAGCGAATCAGCTTCTACGACGGAGCCTGGAAGGCGGCAAAGCACCCGATTCTGCAACAGGCCCTAAGCAATCAATGCCTGCGGCGGTTTGGACTGATCACCGCGCAAGATCTCGCCCTCAGTGCAACGCTGAGCGATCCAACCGCCGGATGCGGAAAACCGCACGTCCGGTGGTGTGGGAGGGGTAACGGGCACTAGTCCCGTTACCTCGACCCAATCAGGGTTTCAGGCCCGCCATGGATTGTGGGAGCGGGCGTTGCCCGCGATGAGGCCGCCAGGTCAACGCAAACGTATACTGGCGAACCTGTCGCCCAAGGACTCCGCGCAATGCTCCAGGACGGACTCGCCCACCTCGCCACCTACCTGCTCCACATCACTCCCGGCCTGAGCCTCTGCGCCCTGTGGTTCTGGCTGACCCCGCAGAGCCGCAGCGGCCTGCGCATCCTGATCCTGCTGCTGGCCTTCGTCCTGGTCCGCGATGCCATGACCCCCACCGGGCTGTGGTCGCTGGATGGCCAGGTGCGCATCGGTTTCATTGCCAACCCGCTGGTACTCGCCGCGCTGGGGGTGATGTCCCTGGGGCTGATCGCCGTGCTGGCACGCCTGGCGCCCGAGCTCTGGGCGCTGATCGTCTGGCGCAAGGGCCAGCTGCCCGGCGGGCTGACCCTCGGCCTGCTCGCCGGCTGCGCCATCGGCCTGCCCCTGCGTCTGTATCAGGACAGTGCATTCACCGGCTTCGACGGCTGGCTGGCGGGCATGGTCCTCCTTGCCTACGGTGGCAACGCCCTGGAGGAGGTGCTGTTCCGCGGATTGCTGCAGGGCTGGCTGGAGCGCCACACGACCCCGCTGCGCGCCGCGCTGAACAGCGCCGTGGCCTTCGCCGCCTGCCATGTGTTCCTCGCCGCCACTGTCACCCAGGCCGGCTGGCCGGTGCTGGCGTTCACCCTGGTCGAAGGGCTGGCCTGTGCCTTGCTCCGCCTGCGCTACGGTGTGATCGCGGCCATTGCCGCCCACGGCACGGCCATCCTGCTGATCGCCGTGCCCTATGCGCAGCCCTGAGCCGTCAGCGCCTCGCGCACCCAGCCCATGAATGAGCGGGTCAAGGGACTCTTCTCGCTGTCCTGATGCACCAGGCACGCCCATTCCGGGCCCGCCACCCGGCGTTCGCTCAGCGGGTGCAGCAGGCCTTTTTCCTCGGCCCGTGCGGCCAGCAACTGGCTGACCAGGGCCACCCCGTGGCCTTCGCACGCCGCATCCAGGAGCAAGCCCGGGTCGGAGAAATTCAGCCCGTGGGTACGCTGCCCGACATCCTCGCCGCCCAGCACCGACCAGCGACTCCAGTCCATCTCCCGCTCGCCGTGCAGGGTGGTGCGCTGCGCGGCCGGCTGTGCCAGCAGGTCGGGGTGGCAGGCGGGGTAGAGGCGATCCTCGAACAGCACCTGGTGGCTGCATTCGGCCTGCGGCTCGAGGTCGTCGCGCAGGCTCAGATCGACGGTCTGGGTGGTCATGTCCGGCACCTCGAAGGTGGTGAACAGCCACAGGTCCACCTCCGGGTGCCGGCGGTGGAAGTCGCCCAGGCGCGGCAGCAGCCAGTGCCGGGCGAACGCCGGGGTGGTGTTGACCACCAGTTGGTTGGGCTTGCGGTACTGGTCCAGGCGCCGGATACCCACCGACAACTGCTGCAGCATGGCCTGGGTGGTGGCATGCAGGTCGTGCCCGGCATCGGTGAGGCTGACGCTGCGTCCGCTACGATGGAACAGCGGCTGTTCGAGAAAGGTTTCCAGGCTGCGGATCTGCTGGCTGATCGCCGACTGGGTCAGATGCAGTTCCTCGGCGGCCTTGTGGAAGCTGCCCAGGCGGGCGGCGGCTTCGAAGCCGCGCAGGGCGTTGAGAGGTGGCCAGTGTTTTAACATGATCGATAAGGCTCGCTAATCAGTTGTCGGCTAAATCCATCGTTTGTCGTGCATGAGGCTGGGCCATAGCATGACATCCATTCCGCGATCGCGGATTTCAGTAATAAAAAATACTTAACTGAAGGTGGGTGCAAACATGCAGTGCAACGGCGAACGCAGTAACGGCTGGAGGATGCCCGCGGAGTGGGCGCCCCATGCGGCGACCTGGATGGTCTGGCCGCACAACCGGGCGCTCTGGGAGAGCACCTGGACCGTGCGCCTGGAAGAGGTGCAGGCCGACTTCGCCCGGGTGGTCAACGCCATCGCCCGCTTCGAGCCGGTGAAACTGGTGGTTCATCCCGGTGCCCGGACCAGCGCCGCCGATCTGTGCGGGGCCAATGTCGAACTGATCGAGCTGGCGGTGGACGACAGCTGGTGTCGCGATTCCGGCCCGAGCTTCGTCTGCCATCCGCAGCACGGTCTGGCCGGGGTCAGCTGGCGCTTCAATGCCTGGGGCGGCAAGTCGGCCCATGGCCTGGACGAAAGCCTGGCCCGGCGCGTGCTCAACCGGCTCGGCACGGACTGCTTCGGCACCTGGCTGGCCAACGAAGGCGGGGCGATTCACGTCGACGGCGAAGGCACCCTGATCACCACCGAGTCGGTGCTGCTCAACCCCAACCGCAACCCGGGCCTGGACAAGGCCGAGGCGGAGGAGATCTTCGCGCGCCTGCTCGGCGTGACCAAGACCATCTGGCTGCCCGGCGATCCGCAGTACGTCACCGGCGACATGACCGACGGCCATGTCGATGGCGTCTGCGCCTTCGCCCGTCCCGGCGTGCTGCTGGTGGACGCGACCCACGAGCAGACCTCGGTCTACGCCGAAGTGGTGCGCGAGAACCGCCGCGCCCTGGAGCTGGCACGCGATGCCCAGGGTCGCGCCTTCGAACTGATCGACCTGTACGAAGCCAGCGCCGCGGTGGATCCCGCGGCCGAGGTGTTCTGCGCCTCGTACACCAATTTCTACATCGCCAACGGCGCGATCATCATGCCGGCCTACGGCATCGAGGCCGACGCCGAAGCGGCCCGGGTCCTGGCCGCCGCGTTCCCCGGGCGCGAAGTGGTACCGGTGCGGATCAATCATCTGGCCCATGGCGGCGGCGGGGTGCATTGCATCACCCAGCAGCAGCCGGCCTGGCCTGTATCGGAATAAGGAGCGCGTGCCATGACTTTCCTCACCGTCGCCACCACCCAGATGCCGTGCAGCTGGAACCTCGATGACAACCTCGACCGTGCCGAGCAACTGGTCCGCGATGCCGCCGCGCAGGGCGCCCAGGTGGTGCTCCTGCAGGAGCTGTTCGCCACGCCGTATTTCTGCATCGAGCAGGACCACAAGCACCTCGCCCTGGCCGAGGAATACCCGCGCAGCCGCGTGCTCCAGCGCTTCGCCGCGCTGGCCCGGGAGCTGGGCGTGGTGTTGCCGCTGAGCTGGTACGAGAAGGCCGGCAACGCCTACTTCAACTCCCTCAGCGTCGCCGATGCCGATGGCCGTCTGCTCGGGGTCTACCGCAAGACCCATATCCCCAACGCCGTCGGTTATCAGGAGAAGGAGTACTTCAGTCCCGGCGATACCGGTTTCCGGGTCTGGGACACCGCGTTCGGTCGCCTCGGCATCGGTATCTGCTGGGACCAGTGGTTCCCGGAGACCGCGCGCTGCCTGGCGCTGATGGGCGCCGAGGTGCTGCTGTTCCCCACCGCGATCGGCTCCGAGCCCGGCGCGGCGGCGTTCGACTCCCGCGACCACTGGCAGATGACCATGCGCGGTCACGCCGCGGCCAACCTGCTGCCGGTGGTGGCGGCCAACCGCATCGGCCGCGAGGTGGCCACGGGCGATGCTGAATTGCACATGGATTTCTACGGCTCGTCGTTCATCTGCGACCACAAGGGCAAGCTGCTTGCCGAAGCCGACCGCGAGACTCCCGGCGTGCTGATGCGCACCCTCGACCTCGCGGCGATGCGCGAAGAGCGCCTGACCTGGGGCATCTTCCGCGACCGCCGGCCGGAAATGTACCGCACCCTGCTCAGCCTGGACGGCGGGTCCACCAGCATCTGGCGCACGGGCCGGGAGGTGTGAAATGAAACCACGCATGCTGACGCTGCTGGGCCTGGCGCTGTGCCTGAGCCAGGGCCTGGCCCATGGCGACGACCAGGAGCGCACCCTGCGCCTGTACAACTGGTCCGACTATTTCGCCGAGGACACCCTGGCGCGCTTCACCGCCGAAACCGGGATCAAGGTGATCTATGACGTGATGGACAGCAGCGAGGTGCTGGAGGCCAAGCTGATGACCTCCGGCAGCGGCTACGACCTGATCTTTCCCGGCGACACCGTGGCCGAGCGCCTGATGCGCGCCGGCAGCCTGCAGCCGCTCGACCCGGCCAGGCTCACCGCCCTGGCCGATATCGAGCCGGGCCTGCAGCGGCTGCGCCAGCACTATCCGCATTCGGCGGCGGCCACCGTGCCCTACACCTGGGGCAGCATCGGCCTGACCTACAACGAAGAGCAGATCCGCAAGCGCCTGCCGGATGCCCCGGTGAACAGCCTCGACCTGCTGTTCAAGCCGGAGCTGGCGGCGAAGTTCGCCGACTGCGGGATCTCGCTGATCGACTCGCCGGACGAGGTCCTGGCGGTGGCTCTCAACTACCTTGGCCGCGAGCCGCGCAGCGCCAGGCCGGAAGACCTGGCCGCGGCCAGCGAGCTGCTGATGAAGGTGCGGCCGTATATCCGCAAGTTCCAGTCGCAGCCGGTCACCGACCTGGTCAACGGCAACCTGTGCCTGTCCCTCGGCTACAGCGGCGACATGACCCAGGCCCAGCGCACCGCCGATGCCGCCGGCAAGCCGGTGCGTTTCCAGTACCGCATCCCCCGCGAGGGCACCACGGTGTGGATGGACAGCATGGCGATCCCGGTGGATGCCAAACATCCGGAATACGCCTATGCCTTCATCAATTTCGTCATGCGCCCGGAGAACATGGCGGCCATCAGCAACTTCACCGGCTACCCGACCTCCAGCGCCAGGGCGCGACCGCAGGTCGATCCGTCGATGCGTGACAACCCGGATATCTACCCTGACGAAAGCGCCTTCCAGCGCCTGATTCCGGGCAAGGACATCCCGCAAGCGGCCATGCGCGCGCGAATGCGTGCCTGGACCAAGTTCAAGACCGCCAGTTGACCCAGAAAGAGTGAAATGACCATGCCGACCCGCCGCCACTTCATCCGGCAGCTTTCCATCGCCAGCAGCCTGGGCCTGATCGCCAGTGCCGGGCTGAACCCCTTGCGCGTCTTCGCCGCCGACGAAGACGCCTGGTTCATGCCCGACGAGGGCGAACGCCAGCGCCATGCCTGGATCGCCTTCGGTGCCCAGGAGGCGATCTGGGAGGACTTCACCGGTGATGTGCAGGAAGCGCTGGGGCGTATCGCTCGCGCGATCGCCCGGTTCCAGCCGCTGACCGTGCTGTGCCGCAGCGACGAGCGCGAGCTGGCCGAGGAGCTGTGCGGCGGCGCCAATGTGCGTTTTCTCGAAACCGGGCTGGACGATATCTGGATGCGCGATATCGGTGCCAACTTCCTCACCACCGAGGACGGCGGCCTGACCGCGCTGGATTTCAACTTCAACGGCTGGGGTGGCAAGCAGCGGCATGGCCAGGATGCCCGGGTCGCGGCGCTCATGGCCCGCGACGTCGGCGCGCGGTACCTGCGCAGCGAGCTGGTGGGCGAGGGCGGTGGCATCGAGGTGGACGGGCATGGGACCGGGATCATGACCGAGAGCTGCTGGGTCAATGGCAACCGCAATCCCGACTGGACCCGGGCCGAGGTGGAGGAGGAACTGAAGGCCTGCCTGGGGCTGCGCAAGATCATCTGGCTGCCGGGGATTCGCGGCAAGGACATCACCGATGCCCATGTCGATTTCTATGCGCGCTTCGTCAGTCCCGGGGTGGTGGTGGCCAACCTGGATAGCGATCCGCAGTCCTATGACTACGCGGTGACGCGCCGGCATCTGGATATCCTGCAGAACGCCACCGACGCCGATGGGCGCAGGTTGCAGGTGCATGTGCTGTCGCCGCCGTTGAAGCCGCGGCGCAGCCGGTTCAACCGTGACAACCCGGATTTTGCCGCGGGGTATATCAACTACTTCGTGATCAATGGCGCGGTGCTCATGCCGCAGTTCGGCGATGCGGCGGCGGATGGCAAGGCGCGGGCGTTGCTTGAGGCGCTGTATCCGGAGCGGGAGGTGGTGGCGCTGGATATCGATGCGATCGCGGCGGGAGGCGGGGGGATTCACTGTGTGACGCATCAGTTGCCGTGGGTCTAGGAGCAGGTGTGCCTGTAGGAGCGAGGCTTGCCCGCGAAGGCCTGCGAAGCAGGCCCAATTTGGGACCGCGTTGCGGTCCTTCGCGGGCAAGCCTCGCTCCTACGAGGGAATCGTGCAATCCCGGAGCCAGGCAGTTAATTCCCGGTTAATCACCGCTTCGGACAATGCGCGGGCAACTGATTATCGTTATCCACGCAAAGGTTTTCCCACATGTCCGTTCTCAAAGCTGCAACCCTGTCCATCCTCTTCGCCCTGCCGGTCCTGGCCCATGCCGAAGGCGGCAGCGACCGGGTCAACGAATGGCACGCGCAATTCCAGCAGGCACAAAAAGAGGCACCGCAGCAGGCGGTAGCCGACAAGAAAGCCGAGTCGAACAAGCGCGACTCCTGATCCGCAAAGGGCCTGCATCCGCAGGCCCTTTTTCATTCACAGGTCATACCGCACGCTCAAGGTGATGGTCCGCGGATCGTTCACCGAGTAATACGCCGTGCTGCTCGCCGCCGAGTAGGCGATGTTCTGCGGATAGGCGCGGTTGAGCAGGTTCTTCACCGCCAGGGTAGTGGTCCAGTGACCATCGCCGCTGCTGTAGCTGGTGTTGGCGTTCCAGAAGCTCTGTTGCGGCACTTCGTAGATGTCCCCGTTCACCGCGTTGGCATAGGAGCGGGTCTGGAACTGCCAGTCGGTGCCCGCCACCAGCGCGCCCGGCAGGTCCACCGGGACCGTCCAGTTCAGGCCCAGCGCCAGGTTCCAGCGCGGGGCGAAGACCATGCGGTTGCCATCGGCGTCCACCCCCGGTCCCGCGGCGTTCTTGAAGTCGTCGTACTGCGCCTCGAGGTAGCCGAGGTTGGCACTCAGGGTCAGGTCGCGGCTGAGCAGGGCGGTGTTCTCCAGTTCCACCCCATAGCTGTGCGCGCTGCCGACGTTGGTGCGCAGGTTGGCACTGATCGCCGGGTCCCAGGCGTTGGTCTGCAGGTCCTTGTAGTCGTTGTAGAACACCGCCACGTTGCTGCGCAGGCGCCCGCCGAGGTAGTCGCCCTTGAGCCCGGTCTCGTAGGTGATGACGTTCTCCGGGTCGAAGCCCTGCAGGGCAGCCAGGCGGGTCGGCGCGCGGTTGTCGAAGCCGCCGGCCTTGAAGCCCTTGGCCACGTAGCCGTACTGGGTCAGGGCGTCGCTCCAGGCATATTCCAGGCCCAGCTTGGGGCTGAACGAGGCCCAGCTTTCGCTGGTCTCGGCGTTGAAGTTGAGGCCGGTGATCTGCCGCGCGGTGGTGATCCGGTAGTTGTTGTAGTCGAAGTTCTTGTGCTCGGCGGTGTAGCGCAGGCCGGCGGTCAGCGACAGGCGCGAGGTCAGCTTGTAGCTGCCCTGGCCATACAGCGCGTAGCTCTCGGTATCGGTGGTGCTGTACTGGCCGCTGGCGTTGACCCGATCGGCCGCCACCGAGTAGGTGAGGCTGTCGCGCTCGGCGCGGAAACGTTCCTTGTACAGGTAGGCGCCGAGGGTGAAGTTGAGGCGCTCGTAGTCGCCGTTGAGCTGGAATTCCTGGGTGGCGTAGCGCTGCTTGTAGCGGATCAGGTTGTTCTGCGTGGGCGCCGCGTTGCCGACGTTGGCTTCGCCGGAGTTGTCGTAGTTCACCGGCTGGTCGAAGGCCGACCAGGCGGTGACCGACTTGAAGCTCAGCTGGTCGTCGAAGTGGTAGATCGAGCGCAGCACTGCGCTGCCCTGGTCGAGGCGGTTCTTCGGGTTGAGGCTGCTGTAGGTCTTGAACTTGTCGAAGTGGCCGTTGGCCGGGTCGAACGGGGTGTAGCTGGTGGTGTCGCCGCGGTCGAAGGTGCCGGCCAGGGTCAACTGGGTGTCCCACGCCGAATCCACCGGAGCCAGGCGCAGCTTGCCGCGATAGGACTGGATATCGACGCTGTTGACGTCCTTGTGGCGGGTGCGGTTGTACACCGTGCCGTCGCGGCTCAGGCGCAGGGCCGAGAAGCTGGCGAACAGGGTGTCGTCCACCAGCGGTCCGCTGACCAGCAGGCGACCGTTGCGCGCATCGTAGTTGCCGGCGCCGAGTTCGACGAAGGCCCGGGTCTTCTGGTCCGGGTCGCGGGTGATCACGCGGATCGCCCCGGCGGCGCTGTTGCGCCCGTACAGGGTGCCTTGCGGGCCACGCAGGACCTCGACGCGCTCGACATCGTTGAAGTCGAGCATCGAGGAAATCGCCCGCGGGATGTACAGGTCGTCGGCGTATACCGCCACCGCCGCTTCCTGGATCGGGTCGGTCTCGCCGATGCCACGGATGCCGTAGGTCTGCGCGCTGTAGGAGATCGACTGGCGGGAGAGGGTCAGGTTGGGCACGCGCCCGGAGAGGTCGCGGATATTGTTGATCTGCTGGTCGCGCAGGGTGTTCTCGTCGAAGGCGCTGATCGCCAGCGGGGCTTTCTGCAGGTCTTCCTGACGGTGTTCGGCGGTGACGGTGACGCTGGGCAGGCGTTCTTCCCTGGCCTGTTCGGGAGCGGCGAGGGTGGTCAGGGGCAAGGACAGCAACAACGGCGGGAGGGCGTGGCGCAAGGCGGGTTTGGGCATGATTGGTTTCCGGCTGGTTTCTTTGGGGCCTCCCTGGGTGGGGTCGGTGGTTATTTGGGCCTGCTTTGCAGGCCTTCGCGGGCAAGCCACGCTCCTACGGGATACGCGCTCTCCTCGTAGGAGCGTGGCTTGCCCGCGAAGGACCGCAAAGCGGTCCCCCTGTACATCACTGCTTGTAATCATCCCCCTCCCGGTCCAGCTGGCGGATCAGCGCATCCCAGTGCCGCTGGATCCCCGGATTGTTGCCATCGAGGAACGCCGCGCTCTGCTGCTTCACTTTCTCGATCGCCGCCTCCGGCGCGAACAGCAGGTCGGCATTGCCCCCGGCCTGCGCGGCGATCTGGATATTGCAGGCCCGCTCCAGTCCATGCAGCTCGCGGAAGGCATGTTCGACACTGCTGCCGCCGGTGAGCAGCCCGTGATTGCGCAGGATCAGGATATTGCTGTCGCCCAGGTGGGCGACCAGGCGCTGCTGTTCATCCAGGTCCAGCGCCACCCCCTCGTAGGTGTGATAGACAACCCGGCTGTAGTAGGCCAGGGCATGCTGCGATAGCGGCAGCAGGCCATCGCGCTGCGCCGACACCGCCGCGCCGTCGCGGGTGTGGGTGTGCAGCACCGCCTTGAGGTCCGGGCGGGCGCGGTGGATGGCGCTGTGGATGACGTAGCCGGCCTGGTTGATGCCGAGCCCCAGCGGGTCGTCGATGAGGGTCCCGTCGACATCCACCTTGACCAGGTTGGAGGCGCTGATTTCATCGAACAGCAGGCCGTAGGCATTGATCAGGAAATGCTCGTCCGGTCCCGGTACCCGCGCCGAGAAGTGCGTGTAGATATGGTCGGTCCAGCGAAACAGCGCGGCCAGGCGGTAGGCGGCGGCGAGCTTGACCCGCACCTCCCACTCTTCGGCGCTGACCCGCTGGCGCACGCTGGCGAGGTCGGAGGAAACGGGCAGAACGGATACGGCTGTCATTGCAGTGCTCCCCACGCGCCAGGGGCGCGTTCAAGTTCGGTGAAAGGTCAGTAGCCGCGCTGGTGGTCGACCAGGTTGCGCAATGGCTGACCCAGGTGATAGCGCTGGAAGTTGTCGGCGAAGTCCTCGGCGAAGCCACGGATGCCCTCGGTGGAAATCGCGCAGGTATGCGGCGAGATGAACACCCGCGGATCGCTGTACAGCGGGTGGCCGGCCGGCAGCGGTTCGGGTTCGGTGACATCCAGGGTGGCGCGGCCGATGCGCCCGGCTTCCAGCGCTTCGAGCAGCGCCTGCTGGTCGAGCAGGCCGCCGCGGGCGATGTTCACCAGGTGCAGGCCGGGCTTGGCGCTGGCCAGTACCTGGCGATCGATCACGCCACGGGTCTGCGCGGTGAGTGGCGCGGCCAGGACCAGATGGTCGGACTCGGCGAACAGCTGATGGATATCCGCCACGGCTTGCACCGGCACCCCGGCCTCCAGTGGTTGCCCGGGGCGGCCGAGGGCGATCACCCGCAGGTCCAGCGCCGTGGCCTTGGCCGCCAGGGCCCGGCCGATGCTGCCCAGGCCGAGGATGCCGAGGGTCTTGCCGCGTACCGGCTGCAGCGGGCTGAAGGTCCAGTCGTCGTCCTTGACCCAGATGTTCGGCAACTGCTTGGCCGCGGAGAAGATCGCCGCCAGGGCGAACTCGGCGACCTGCTCGGCATTGCTGCCCTTGCCACTGGTGACCGGCGGCCCCTGGAACAGCCAGTCCGGGTAGAAGTCGATGCCCGACGACACCAGCTGCACCCAGCGCAGCGACCAGGGCCAGCCGCGCGGCGCGTCGTCGACACGGCGCCCGCGCACGTTGACCGGGCGCACGATCAGCACGTCGGCGCGCTCGGCATTGAATTGTTCGGGGGCCAGGTCGATCACCCGGTGTCCGGGCAGACGCTGGCGCAGCAGCTCGTTGGCCTGGGCGTCGAGCTGGCTGGCGATCACGCTGATGGCGCTCATGAGGCGATTCCTGCATCGAGGGCAGCGCGACCGCTGCCGTGGAAGACCACGTCGTCCTGGGGGGTATGGATACGTCCGCAGAGCACGTCGCGGTAATGCCGCTCCAGCGGGTTGTGCCGCGACAGACCGGGATTGCCGGTGGCCTCGATGGCCAGCTCCACCGCCTGGATGGCGTTCTGCGTGACCAGTTGCTTGAGCTGCCCGGCATTGCCCGCGTCGACCAGGCCGGCGGCGGCGGAGTCGAGCAGGTTGCGGTTGGCGAACAGCAGGGTGTCGATGCGCCCGACCCGCTCCTGGAAGCGCGGCAGGCTGGCCAGCGGCTGGCCGAGGTTGGACGGCACCCGCTCGCGCAGGAAGGTCACCAGCCAGTCGCGGGCGGCCTGGGCCACGGCGTCGTAGATGCTCGACAGCAGCACCGCCATCCACACCAGGCTTTCGCCGTCCAGCTCCGCGCGCGGCGCGCTGGCCGGGCTGACCGCCACGGCGTGCTCCAGCGGCAGCAGGACATCGTCGAATTCGACCCGGTGGCTGCAGGTGGCACGCATGCCGAGGTGGTCCCATTCATCGACGATGCGGACGCCGGGGGTGTCCTTGTGCACCAGGAAGCCACCCACCAGCGGATCGGCATCGTCGCTGCGCGCCCACACCAGGTACCAGGTCAGGCCATGGCTGCCGGTGGAGTACAGCTTGGTCCCGGACAGCCGCCAGCCCTCGGCGGTACGCCGCGCCACGGTCGCCGGCAGGCCGCCGCGGGCCGGGGTGCCGAGCTCCGGTTCGACCCGGAAGGCGTTGATCAGCGCGCCGTGCTCCACCGCCTCGCGAGCCAGTCGCTCACGCAGCGCGACGGGCCAGCGCAGGTCGTCCTGCAGGCGGAAATGCTGCAGGTACTGCATCACCAGGATCAGCGCGGTGGAGGGTTCGCCCTTGGCCACCGCGCTGATCACCTTGCGCGCGGTGGGCAGATCGGCACCGCCGCCACCGAGCGCCGTGGGTACCGTCAGGGCAAGCAGGCCATGGCGTTGCAGCAGCTCGAAATTGGCCGTGGGAAAGGCGCCGCTGCGGTCGAAACCGGCGGCGCTGGCCGCCAGTTCGCGGGTGATGTTCGCAAGGACCGGGTCCAGGCCGGAGGGAGGGCTGTCCGGTACGGACGGCCGGTGCAGCGGGACAGCAGCGGAAGACTGGCTCATCGGGCACTCATCGCATAAGACGCTGGGGGCGCCCGCCTCGGAGCGCCGTTGGCCCGCCCTGGACAGCGGATCCATGCCGGCGGGGCTTATGACCGTATGCGCGATATAAGGCGATGTAAAATTCTTTATGGTTCTAAGCTAATGGCGATAATGAAAAAATGTTCGCATATTAGGTTATGACCAAAATGCATTTCACTGATTATCAGCGACTCGTTACAGTCACCTCACATTCGCCACGCCGCGGATGGAACCCAGAACCTGACAACAGGCTGCTGTCCAGCCTTGAGGAGCGTCGCGATGATCCCCTTCACCCGAATCCTGGCCTTCGGTGCCGCCTTGCTGCTGGCGAGCCCGGCTTTCGCCGCCGAGCGCCTCGAACTGCGCGTCGGCGACCAGAAAGGCAACATGCGCGCCCAGCTGGAGGCCGCCGACGAGCTGCGCGACCTGCCCTACGACATCCGCTGGGCCGAGTTTCCCGCCGCCGCGCCGCTGGCTGAAGCCTTGAACGCCGGGGCCATCGATGCCGGGATCATCGGTGACGCACCGCTGCTGTTCGCCCTGGCCTCGGGCGCGCAGGTCAAGGCCATCGCCGTCGACAAGTCCGACCCCTACGGCATCGCCGTGCTGGTGCAGCCGGCTTCGCCACTGCGCAGCGCGGCCGACCTGAAGGGCAAGCGCATCGCCACCGGGCGCGGCTCCATCGGTCATTTCGTCGCGCTCAAGGCCCTGGCCAGCGCCGGGCTCAGCGAGAAGGACGTGGAGTTTCGCTTTCTCGGCCCGGTGGACGCCAAGGTCGCCCTGGCCAATGGCTCGGTGGACGCCTGGTCGACCTGGGAACCCTACACCGCGCTGGCCGAGCTGAGCGGGCAGGGGCGGGTGCTGGTCAACGGCCGCGGCCTGTCCAGCGGCAACAGCTTTCTCGCCGCCACCGACAAGGCCCTGGCCGACCCGGCACGGCGTGCCGCCCTGCAGGATTACCTGAGCCGCCTGGCCCGGGCCGAGGACTGGGCCAAGCGCAATATCGACAGCTATTCGAAGAACCTCGCGCAGATCATCGGCTTCCCGGTGGAGGCCGCGCGCCTGCAGTACGAGCGGCGCCAGGCGCGCTGGCAGGCGGTGGACAGCCAGACCATCGGCGAGCAGCAGGCCACCGCCGACTTCTACCAGGCCCACGGCCTGATCGCCGAGCGCCTCGACGTGGCGCCGACCTTCGCCAGCGGCTTCGTGCTGCCTGGCACCGCACAACTCACCAAGACCCCCTGATCCGGAGCCTTTCCCATGATTCCTTTCAAGCGTCTGTACCGGCTTGCCGCCGCCGTGGTGCTGGGCGCCAGTCTCGCCGGCACCGCCAGTGGCGAAACCCTGCGCATCGGCTACCAGAAATCCTCGACCCTGCTGACCCTGCTCAAGGCCCAGGGCAACCTCGAACAACAGTTGAAGGCCCAAGGCATCGATGTCACCTGGCATGAGTTCGCCAGTGGCCTGCCGCTGCTCGAAGCCCTCAACCTGGGCAATGTCGATGTGTCCGCCGATGTCGCCGATACCGTGCCGGTGTTCGCCCAGGCGGCCGGGGCGAAGCTGACCTATTTCGCTCGGGAGACGCCGTCGCCGCTGGCCCAGGCCATTCTCGTACCGGCGGATTCGGCACTGAAGAGCCTCGCCGACCTCAAGGGCAAGAAGATCGCCGTGACCAAGGCCGCCGGCAGCCATTACCTGCTGATCCAGGCGCTGGCCAAGGCCGGCTTGAACTTCAGTGACATCCAGCCGGCCTACCTGATTCCGGCCGATGGCCGCGCCGCATTCGAGAACCGCAAGGTGGATGCCTGGGTAACCTGGGATCCCTATGTCGCCAGCGCCCAGCGCCAGCAGCATGCCAAGGTTCTCAGCGATGGCCAGGGCCTCGCCAGCTACCAGCGTTACTACCTGGCCTCCAGCGATTACGCCAAGGCCCATCCCGAGGTGCTCGACACCCTGTTCGGCGCGCTGAGCGGGGCGGGCAAGTGGCTCAAGGCCAACCCCAACGAGGCTGCCAGGGTCCTCGGCCCGCTGTGGGGCAACCTCGATGTGGCGACGGTCGAGCAGGCCAACGGCCGACGCAGTTATGATGTGCAGCCGGTGGGACACGACAACCTCGCCGAACAGCAGCAGATCGCCGATGTGTTCTTCGCCCAGGGCCTGCTGCCGCGCAAGATCGACGCCAGTGCCGTGGAGTTGTTCCAGCCCCGTGTGCGCTGAGGCCGTCACCGAATACAGGCTGCCGGCGCCGTTCGCGGTGTCGGCGGCCTTCGCCGTTTCGACAAAGGAGTGATTCATGGAAAAGCGTCAACTGGGCAACAGCGGCATCGCCGTCAGCGCCATCGCCCTCGGCACCATGACCTGGGGTGAGCAGAACAGCGAGTCCGAGGCCTTCGAGCAGATTCAGGTGGCGCGCGAGGCCGGGGTCAATTTCATCGACACCGCGGAGATGTACCCGGTGCCGCCGATCGCGAGAACCTATGGCGAAACCGAGCGCATCATCGGCAACTACTTCGCCCGCTTCGGCGGTCGCGAGCAGTGGGTGCTGGCGAGCAAGGTCGCCGGCCCGCAGCGTATCGAGCATATCCGCGGCGGCACCGCGCGGCTGGACCGGGCCAATATCACCGCGGCCCTGGAAGACAGCCTCAAGCGCCTGCAGACCGACTATCTGGACCTCTACCAACTGCACTGGCCGGACCGCCAGACCAACTTCTTCGGCCAGCTGGGCTACGTGCACGACGCCAATGAAGAAGCGATCGCCATCGAGGAGACCCTCGAGGTGCTGGACGATCTGGTCAAGGCCGGCAAGATCCGTCATATCGGCCTGTCCAACGAGACCCCGTGGGGCGTGGCGCGCTTCCTGCACCTGGCCGAGACCCGTGGCTGGCCGCGGGCGGTGTCGATCCAGAACCCCTACAGCCTGTTGAACCGCAGCTATGAGGTGGGCCTGGCGGAGATCTCCATTCGCGAGAACGTCGGGCTGCTGGCCTATTCGCCGCTGGCGTTCGGCGTGCTGTCGGGCAAGTACCTCAATGGCGCGCAGCCGCCGAAAGGGCGCCTGACCCTGTTCGACCGCTTCCAGCGCTACAACAACCCGCAGGTGGAACGCGCCACCGCGGCCTACGTCGCGCTCGCCCGCGAGCACGGGGTGGATCCGGCACAGCTGGCGCTGGCCTATGTCACCAGCCGGCCGTTCCTGACCAGCAACATCATCGGCGCGACGACGCTGGAACAGCTGCAGAGCAACCTGGCCAGTGTCGAGGTGCAATTGACCGAGGAATTGCTGCAGGGGATCGAGGCGATCCATGTGCAGCAGCCGAATCCTGCGCCTTGATCCAAAACCCGGGGCCGCGTTGCGGCCCTTTCGCGGGCAAGCCGCGCTCCTACAAGAAGCGCGTACCACCGTAGGAGCGCGGCTTGCCCGCGAAGCTCACCACTGGTAACTCACCTCGGCCACCACACTGCGCCCTTCACCCAGGTTGCAGGCCAGGGCGAAGAAGCATGATGCGACGTAGTACTTGTCCGTCAGGTTGTGCACATTGACGCTGGCCTTGACCCCCTGCAGCGTCGGGTCGAGCTTGCCCAGGTCGTAGCGCACCGCTGCGTCGTACAGGGTGTAGGACGGCACCTTGAAGGTGTTCAGCGCGTCACCGTAGGTATAACCGGTGTAGCGCGCACCGATGCCGATGCTCAGGCCCTGCAGCGGATCGAACGGAACGCTGTAGTCGGCCCAGACCGAGGCCAGTTTCGCCGGCACCTTGAACGGCTGTTTGCCCTGGTTGCCGTCGTTGCTCCGGGTCACTTCGACATCGCTGTAGGAGAGCGAGCCGGTGAGCTTCAGGTCCTCGGCCACGGTGGTGATCGCTTCCAGTTCCACGCCTTTGGAGCGGATCTCGCCGGTCTGGATGCTGTAGCGCTCGTTCAGCGGATCGTTGGTGATCGCGTTTTCCTTGCGCAGGTCGTACAGCGACAGGGTTATCTGCGTTTCGCTGCCTGGCGGCTGGTAACGCAGGCCCACCTCGTACTGCTTGCCACGTTCCGGTTCGAAGTCCTTGCCGCCTCGCTCCGGCGCACTGCTGCCGGTCACCGGGTTGAACGACTCGGCATAGCTGACATAGGGCGCGAAACCGTTGTCGAACAGGTACACCAGGCCGGCGCGGCCAGTGAAGTCGTCCCAGTCCTGATCGGCGGTTTCCGTGCCGCTCCAGCGGTCGGTCGTGCGGCTGCGGGCGTAGTCCTGGCGTCCGCCGAGGGTCATGACCCAGCGCTCGTATTTGAGCTGGTCCTGGAAGTAGTAGCCCAACTGGCTGGTGCGCTGGCGGTTGTTGACCCAGGCGCTGTACGCCGAGGTATCCACCGCTGCGCCGTACACCGGGTCGAACACGTTGATCGGCGTGGCGCTGCCCCATTTCTCGTTGCGCACCGAGCGGCTCCAGCTGTAGTCGACGCCCAGCAGCGTGGTGTGGTGCACGGGGCCGGTGGCGAAGCGCGCCTGCAACTGGTTGTCCAGCGCCAGGTGTTCGCCATAGGCATGGCGGAGCTGGTAGTTGCGCCTGATCGAGGCGTTGGGCACACCGTCGCTGCCGGTCACCAGGCCGCTGACCCGGGCCAGGTAGTTTTCCTGGTTGTCGTAGTCGCTGAAGCGCAGGTTCTGCCGGAAGGTCCAGGTGTCGTCGAAGGCATGGCTGAATTCATAGCCCGCCGAGGTGCTTTCCACTTCCTCGAAATCGAAGTCCGGCTCGCCGATGAAGCGCTCCATCGGCACCTTGCCATAGGGGCTGCTGCCGTTCACCGCGGCCCAGGGGATGTTGCTCGGGGCCAGGGCCTTGTTCTTCTGGTAGGAGGCCAGCAGCGTCAGGCTGGTGTACTCGTCGGGGCGCCAGGTCAGGCTCGGCGCGACATAGGCGCGATCGTCGGCGGTGTGGTCGTAGGCGCCGTCCGCCTCGCGGCCCAGGGCGACGAAACGGTAGCTCAGGGTGTCGCTGAGCGGGCCGCTGGTGTCCAGGGTCAGTTGCCGGCGGTGGTTGTTGCCGAAGGACAGGCCGACCTCGCCGCGTTCGTAGTCGGTCGGGCGCTTGGAGATCGTGTTGACCATGCCGCCTGGATCGTTCTGGCCGTAGAGGATCGAGGTCGGGCCCTTGAGCACCTCGACCCGCTCCAGGCCGTAGGGCTCCTCGCCGAACATGCCGAAGAAGCCCAGCGGCCGCAGGCGCAGGCCGTCGCGGTAGGTGAAGGAAATCGCGTAGCCGCGCAGGAAGATATTGTCCGCTGCATTGTTCGCGCCGCCGCCGTCGGTGCGCACCCCGGAGGTGTAGCGCAGGGCTTCGTCGATGCGCTGCGCGCCGATGTCGTCCATGCGCTCGCGGGTGACCACGGAGATCGCCTGCGGGTTCTCCAGCATCGGCGTGTCGGTCTTGGTCGCGGTGGTGGTGCGCCGGGCGACGTAGCCCGCGACCGGTCCCAGCGGATGGTCCTGGGTGTCCCGCGCCATGACGCTGGTGGCGTCCAGCTCCAGCACGGTCGAAGCGCCTGCCTGCGGGACCAGGCGATAACCGCCGCTCGCCAGGGCCACGGCCTGCAGACCGCTGCCGGCGAGCAGTTGTGCCAGTGCCTGTTCGGCGCTGAAGCGACCCTGCACGGCGTGACTGTGCTTGCCGGCGAGGTCGGCGGGGTCGAAGGCGATGTTCAGGCCGGTCTCGCGGCTCAGTTGGGTCAGGGCCTGGTCGAGGGTCGCGACGGGAATGCTGAAGAGTTGCTCGGCTGCCTGCGCGTAGGCCGCGGCGGGCAGCGTGGCGGCCAGGCCAAGGGACAGGAAGGCGCTGCGCAACAGGGCGCGCATCGGGGTGGGCGTCGAGGGAATACGGCTGTTCAAGGGTGGTTCTCGTGTGCAGTGTTGGAGGGGTTCTGATCTGTATGCCGGGCCAGATCGAAAACCCCTTCACGCCGCGGAGGATTTTTTCGTTGTGGTTACCCGGGCAGCAGGCGTACCCAGTAGCGGGTCAGGCGTTGCAGCTGCAGGCGGTGGGCCTGGGCGATGAAGGCGAGCGTGGCGTCCGGGTCGTCCAGCTGGAAATTCCCGCTGACCGGCAGGTTGGCGATCTGCGGATCGCAACCCAGGTAGCCATGGCGATAGCGCGCCAGTTCCGCGAGCACCTCGTGCAGCGGTTGGTTGCGCGCCATCAGCAGTCCATCGCGCCAGGCTGCGGTTTCGCCCGGCGGCGTGTTCAGGCGGCGCGCTTGTCGGGCGTCGAGCCGCCAGCTTTCTCCGGCACGGGCGATGGCATCCTCGCCGCCCTGGGCGGGATGCAGGCGCACGCTGCCCTCCAGCAAGGCCAGGCGCGCGCCATGCTCTTCCAGGCGCACGCTGAAGCGCGTACCCAGTGCCTCGAACAGACCGAAGGGGGTGGCGACCCGTAGCGGTCGTTTGCTGGCGGACGCGGAATCGCTGCCGCTGAGCAGGTGGATTTCCCCGCGCAGCAGTTCGATCAGGCGCTGGCTGGCATCGTAGTGAAGGGCAACGGCGCTGTCGGTGTTGAGGTCGATCAGGCTGTCGTCGCTCAGGCGCCATTGCCGGCGTTCGCCCACCCGGGTGCTGTAGTCGGCGTTCAGGCGCTGCCACGGGGCGATGTCGGCGGCGCTCCAGCTGCCGGCCCCGACGATCGCGAACAGGCCCAGCAGCTTGAGCATCGTGCGCCGCTGCAGGCGTGCTTCCGGCAGTTTCTGCAAGGTTTGCAGGGCCAGTTGCGGCGGCATGCCGGTGAAACGCGCGGTCAGGCTCTGGATGCGCTGCCAGGCGCGGGCGTGGTCGTCATGTTCGCCGAGCCAGCGTTCGAAGGCTGCGTGGCTGGCCGCGTCGACCGTGTTGTAGGCCAGTTTCACCTGCCAGTCGATGGCCTGCTCGATGACCCGTTCCGGCAGCGCCGGTGCCGTGTCCCGGCTCATGACGGCTGCTCGAAGACCAGCGCATAGCAATGGCGCAGGGCCTTGGCGATATGGCGTTCGACGGTGGACAGCGAGACCCCCAGCTGCGCGGCGATGCGCGGGCAACTCATGCCCTCCAGCTGGGCCAGGAGGAAGGCTTCACGGGTTTGCGGCTTGAGTTGGTCGAGCAGGCGATCGATGGCGATCAGCGACTCGATCACCAGCAGGCTGGTCTCGGGTGAGGGGGCTTCGCCCGCGGGCTGTTGCGCCAGGGTTTCCAGCCAGGCCTGCTCTATATCGCGGCGTCGCCAGAGGTCGATCACCAGGCCACGAGCCACCGTGCGCAGATAGGCGCGTGGTTCGTGCATCAGGGTGCACTGGCGACGGCGCAGGAGACGCACGAAGGTGTCCTGGGCCAGGTCGGCGGCATCGGCGCTGTCGTTCAGGCGGTTGCGCAACCAGCCTTGCAACCAGCCGTGGTGGTCGAGGTAGAGACGTTCGATATCGTGAGGGCTGGACTCGCCGGACATGCGAGCGCCTCCTTTCGCAAGTGATAAGTTGAATCATTATCACTTATGACAAAAGGTTTCGATAGCTCCGGATTGGCGATGAGCATCAGCGCGCGTTCAGCAGGGCGCGGCCAGTAGCCAGATAGGCCTCCATCTCCGCCTCGGGCACCATGCTGCCGCCGGTGGCCCAGATCAGGTGAGTGGCGTTGGCCATGTGCCGTTCGCTCAGGCCGAGGCGCTGGCGATAACCCTGGGTTTCCTCCAGCACCCGCTGCATCCCCGGCACCCCGGCCAGGGCCGAGGGCTCCAGGCGCAGACCTTCGCTGGCTTCCATCAGGGCCAGCAGCCGATGGAGGTTGTCGTCGCTGACCGTGTAGTGGCCATCGATCAGGCGCTGCATGGTCCGCCCGACGAAGCCCGACGGCCGGCCCACGGCCAGGCCGTCGGCGGCGGTGGCGTTGTCGATGCCGAAGTCGTAGACCGAGACCTGGTCATGCAGGCCGGTGCAGACGCCGAGCAGCATGCACGGCGAATGGGTCGGTTCGGCGAACAGGCAATGCACCGCGTCGCCGAACACCTGCTTGAGGCCGAAGGCCACGCCGCCGGGACCGCCACCGACGCCGCAGGGCAGGTAGACGAACAGCGGGTGTTCGGCGTCCACGACGATTCCGGCCTGGCGCAGCTGACCCTGCAGACGCAGGGCGGCGACGGCGTAGCCGAGAAACAGCTGGCGGGAATTCTCGTCGTCGACGAAATGGCAGAACGGATCGCCCTCGGCCTGACGCCGGCCTTCGGCCACGGCGACGCTGTAGTCGGTGGGATACTCGATCACCTGTACGCCGTGGGCGCGCAGTTTGTCCTTCTTCCATTGGCGGGCGTCGGCGGACATGTGCACCGTGGCCTGGAAGCCCAGGCGCGCGCTGATGATGCCGATCGACAGGCCGAGGTTGCCGGTGGAGCCGACGGCGATGCGGTACCGGGCGAAGAAGGCGCGGGCGGTGTCGCTGTCGAGTTGCGCGTAGTCGTCGCCGGGTTGCAGCAGGCCGGCGTCGAGGGCCAGGCGCTCGGCATGGACGAGGACCTCGTAGATGCCGCCGCGGGCCTTGATCGAACCGGAGATCGGCAGTTCGTTGTCGGCCTTCAGCCACAGCTGGCCGGGGCTGGTGCCCAGTGCGCGCTGCAGGGCGGGCAGGGGATACAGCGGCGATTCGATGATGCCGCCCGCCTCGCGGGTCTGTGGGAAGGCGGACTGGATGAAGGCGGCGAAGCGTTGCAGGCGTGCGCTGGCGTCATCCATGTCGGCGCGGGTCAGGGGCACGTCCGCCAGGGCTTCGGCGACCGCGGCGGTGTTGGGGTTGAACCAGGTGGTTTCGTTGAGGGCGACCAGTTCGGCGATGACCGGGTGTTCGCTGCACCAGTCCTGGACAGTCTTGATGAGAGGCATTGGGTGGCTCCGCGATGTTTTCGGGGACAGCGTTGCGGTCCTTCGCCGACAAGCCACTGTAGGAGCTGGCTTGCCTGCGAACGGGCGCGCAGCGGCCGCAATCCAGACCACCATTTAGCGCGACGGCACGCCGCAGAACAAGCGATCATCTGCCTGTCACGGATGACCCCAATTCACCCCTCAAGCCATCTCCACCTTCGCCACCGGCGCCACCCGTGGCTTGCACAGCGGCAGCAACCGCGAGCCCTCGTAGCGGCTCTCGCGAAACAGCTTCCAGCGCCCGAACAGCCCATAGACATGCATCACCCGGCCCTGCTCGTGATAACCCATGCGCAGGTGCAGCTTGAGCGCCGGCACGTTGTGCGTCTCCACCACGTCCACCACCCGGCTGCAGCCGAGCGCGTGCATGGCATTCCACAGGTTGACCTGGGCATCCACCGACAGGCTGCTGCCGAAGTAGGCCGGGATCATTTCGCCACCGAACTCGAAGAAGTCGCCGGGCGCCACCGGGAAGGTGCAGCCGTAGTAGTGGCGGTCGTCATAGTCGCGGGTGCTGGCCCAGATGAACGCCACCGCGTCGCCGTCGGCGTCCAGGTACATGTGCCCGACATGCCCCGCGCGGGCCAGTTCGCGCATGGTCTGCACGCGGTCGCCGAAGTGCCGGGCGAAGGCCCCGGCGTTGCCTTCGGTGATGGTCACCAGGCGCACCGGCGGGTGTTCCTTGAGGTTGTGCGCAGCCACCGGAGTGACCAGGTCGCGCTCCATCCACAGCAACTCCCAATGGAAGAACACATGGCGCTGCCACAGGGTGACCAGCGTACGGCGCAGGCCTTTGCGGCGGATTCGGGCGAGGATGGTTGGCAGTGCACGCATAAAGCCTCCGGCGGGGGTTGTGTCAAGAAAATGAACTTTTTTTCATGTATAGCGCAGCAATTTGCCATCCCGTCAAAATGCCACCGCATTAGTTGTTTCAAGATGTGTTAACTTGCAAAATGTCGCTCTATCACGGGCTTATCAGCCAGATTGCAGGTGATCGGAAAATAAAGCCGGGATTTTGACGATATTCTGGCGCCTGAATTCCCAGGGGCCCGCCAAAGCCCGTGCAGAGCGTTTGCGACGCGGGATAGGCTCACGTAGACTCGGCCGCACCCTTTTCTACAACGACCGCATGGCACATCCGAACCCCGCGTTCATGGATGCCTTTGTCACGTCCGCGATTCGTCCGTTTCCAGGAGTCCTGTCCACCGCATGAATAGCCCCGAACCCCGCAACGGCAGCTGGCTCAGCGTTTTCGCCCTGGCCCTGGGCGCCTTCATCGTCAACACCACCGAGTTCGTCCCGGTGGCGCTGCTCAGCGATATCGGGCGCAGCTTCGGTATGCCCAGCGCCCAGGTCGGCCTGATGCTCACGGTGTACGCCTGGGTGGTGTCGCTGACCTCGCTGCCGATGATGCTGCTGACCCGCAATATCGAACGCCGCCGGCTGCTCGGTTTCCTGTTCGTCCTGTTCATCCTCAGCCATGTGCTGTCCGGGTTGGCCACCAGCTTCGGCATGCTGCTGGTCAGTCGGGTCGGCATTGCCCTGTCCCACGCGGTGTTCTGGTCGATCACCGCTTCGCTGGCCGTGCGCGTGGCGCCACCGGGCCAGCAGGCCAAGGCCCTCGGCCTGCTGGCGACCGGCACCACCCTGGCCATGGTGCTGGGCATTCCGCTGGGGCGGGTGGTGGGGGAGGCGCTGGGCTGGCGCACCACCTTCTTCGGCATCGCCGTGGTCTCGGTGGCGACCCTGCTCTGGCTGCTGCGCTCGCTGCCGCTGCTGCCGAGCCAGAACTCCGGCTCGCTGCGCAGCCTGCCGCTGCTGCTCAAGCGCCCGGCGCTGATGTCGGTGTATGCCCTGGTGGTGCTGGTGATCACCGCGCAGTTTACCGGCTACAGCTATATCGAGCCGTTCACCCGGGAAATCGCGGCCATGAGCAGCGAAATGACCACCATCCTGTTGCTGGTGTATGGCGGTGCGGGGGTTTTCGGATCGCTGCTGTTCAGCCACTTCAGCGAGCGTTTCCCGCGGGGCTTCCTGATCGCTTCGATCGCCGCGCTGGGCGTGTGCCTGCTGCTGCTCCTGCCACTGGCCGGGATGCCGTGGCTGCTGTGCGCCCTGTGCGCGCTGTGGGGCATGGCGATCATGTGCTTCAGCCTGGCCCTGCAGTCGAAGGTGCTGCAACTGGCCTCCGATGCCACCGACGTGGCCATGGCCATGTTCTCCGGGCTGTACAACGTCGGTATCGGCGGCGGGGCGCTGCTGGGCAGCATCGTCGTCAGCCAGGTCGGCCTGTCCTCGATCGGTGCTGTCGGCGGCGTGCTGGCGGTCAGTGGCCTGCTCCTGTGCCTGTACGCCACCTGGCGTTTCTTCGCGGTTCAGCAGGGCCGCAGCGAGCGCTCGCTGAAGTAGCGCTCCAGCGCCGCGGTGGAGGACGACGCTTCGGCCAGCGCCACGTAGCTGTCCGGGCGCAGCAGGTACAAGGCGTTGCGCGCCAGCCCGGCGGCCTCGTGGGCCGGGCTCCAGGGGAACACGTGCAGGGGAATCTGCCGCGCCGCGCACCAGCCCGTCAGGTCCTTGCTGGCCAGGCCATAGACATGCACCTGCCAGCAGAGGCGCGCCAGGTCGGTGAAATTGTCGCTGGCGTCATCGTGGGCCCAGGGCAGGCGATCGCCGCCATGCACATGTCCGGCGCTGCCGAAACTCAAGGGCATCAACCGATAGTTGAGGGCGGTCTGCGACACCGTGCGGAACATGAACGCACGCACCTTGGCCATCGCCACCAGGCGCGACAGCAGCACCGGTGCCAGGCGGGTGCGCAACAGGTTGGCGATGCGCCCGTTGGCGCTGACGAAGTTGAACACCTGGTCGGTGGTCGCCACCAGGCGCTCGGCGAAGGCCTTGCGCTCGATCTCGTAGCTGGCCAGCAGTTCATCGCTGGCCTTGCCGTGAAGGACGCTGGCGAGTTTCCAGGCCAGGTTGATGGCATCGCCGATCCCGGTGTTCATGCCCTGGCCGCCGGCCGGGCTGTGCACATGGGCGGCGTCGCCGAGGAGAAACGCGCGCTGGCGGCGAAAGTGCGCGGCGACGCGGTGATGCACGCGGTAGGTGGAGAACCAGTTGACCTGCTCCACCTGCACTTTCATGTGCTCCATGGCACGGCTGCTGACGTCCTCGAAACGCAGGTTTTCCGGGTGCTCCGCGCGTTCGTCGCGGACCGTGCCGATCAGCCGCGCGCGGCCGCTGCCGGCCAGCGGGAAGACCGCGAGGAAATCCGCATCGTCGAGGTCCACGTGCAGTTCGCCGTTCAGCGCCGGGCCCGAGGCCTGCACATCGGCGACATAGAACACCTGCTGGTAGGTGCCCCCGGGAAAGCCGATGTCCAGGGCCTTGCGCACCGTCGAACGGGCGCCGTCGCAGCCGGCGAGGAAGGTCGCGGCGCAGTCCTCTTCGCGGCCATCGGCGTGGCGCAGGCGGGCATGGGCCTGCTGTTCGTCCTGGTGCAGTTCGAGCAGTTCGGTGTTCCACTCGACGCTCACCCCGAAGCCCTGCAGGCGCTCGATCAGCAGCTTCTCGTGTTCGTCCTGGGGAAAGATGTGCAGGAAGGGGTAGGGCGTCAGGCTGGCGCCGATCGTGCCCAGGGACAGCTTCGCCGCCGGCTGGCCCCTGACCCAGAGATTGGCCGCCGGCACCTGGTGACCGCGCTCGACCACGGCATCGGCCAGGTCCAGCTGGCGATACAGCTCCAGGGTCCGTGCCTGGACCGCCAGGGCCCGCGAGGTGGTGCCGGGGCCGGCGGCCTTGTCGACGATCCGCACCGCCACGCCGAGCTTGCTCAACCACAGTGCGAGGACCAGGCCCGTGGGGCCGGCGCCGATGATCAGGACTTCTGTGCCATTCATGCCACGCTCTCCTGGTGATGGTCAGGAGAGTGTAGAGGCGGGTATCAGTCTTCGCCGAAACGGTCCAGCAGGAAGTGCTGCACGCTGGCGAGGATTTCCCGCGACAGCTCGTCATCCGCGCAGGCCCGCGCCAGGCCCAGGGCGCCGACCATGGCGCTGAAGGCGACGATGGCCTCCTGGCGTTTTTCCCCGTCGACGCCGCCGAGCAGGGCGGCGATGCCCTTGAAGTTGCCGCGCAGCTTGCGCGTGTACAGCTCGCGGGCCTCGCCCTCGACCCGGCCGATATCGCTGACCAGGGCGCCGACCGCGCAGCCGCTGCCGACGCCGTCGCGGTGTTCGACGCTGAGGTAGTCGCCGACCATCGCCTGGAAGTTGTGCCGCGCCAGTTTCTGCGGGTCTTCGGAGCGCTTGAGGGCAACGTCCAGCGCCTCGGCCACCAACTGGTCGCGGGATTCGAAATGCTTGTAGAAGCCGCCATGGGTCAGGCCGGCTTCCTTCATCAGGTTGGCAATGCTCAGGCCGTCGAGGCCCAGTTCGCAGAAGCGTTGCGCCGCGAGGTTGACGATGCGCTCGTGGGTGTTCTGCTTGCTGGCTTGGGAATGGCCCATGCTGGTTGTCCTCGTGGCGTGATCCGGGGGCGGATCATAGCACCCGGCCCCCGGACGCGGTTCACCTCACCAGGTCTCGCCGTACGGGCGCACTTCCGTGAGGAAGGTCCAGGCGCTGCGCGGCTGCTGGATCAAATGGCCGACCTCGGCGGCGATATCCGCCGGCTGGATGAAGAACTCGTCCGGCTTGGTCGGGTGCAGCTTGCGCGTCCATTCCATGTCGATCACCGCGTCGATCACCAGGTAGGCGACATGCACGCCCTTGGGCCCCAGCTCGCGGGCGATGGATTCGCTGAGGATGCGCTGCGCCGCCTTGCTCGGGGCGAACCCGGCGAAATGCGTCCTGCCGCGCAGGGCGGAGGTATTGCCGGTGACGATGATCGCTCCCTGGCCCTTGTCGACCATGGCGGGCGACAGGGCGCGGGCCAGATGCAGCAGGGCCATGACGTTGGTCTGGAAATTGGTGTCCAGGGCCTGCGGGTCGATCTCCATGAAGTTGCCGAAGGTGGCGCCGACCGCGTTGTGCACCAGCACGTCGGCGTGGCCGAGGCGGCTGTGGATCTGCTCCAGGGTCTGTTGCAGGCCTTGGCTGTCGGTGACATCGACGGGGAAGGCATGGGTGTCCGGCAGTTCGCTGGCCAGTTGCGCCAGGCGCTCGGCGTTGCGGGCGAGCATCGCCACCCGGTAGCCGTCGGCGACCAGGCGGCGGACGATGGAGGCGCCGGTGCCGGGGCCGACACCGGTGACGATGGCGAGTTTTTTCGGGGTCATGCGTGAACTCCTTTTGCTTGCTGAAGGGCGGCGCGAACGAAGTCGAGCCGGTCGTTGCCGAAGAACATCTCGTCGTTGCAGAAGAAGGTCGGCACGCCGAACACCCCGCGCTGCACGGCGACGGCGTTGTTGGCGGCCAGTTGTTCGTGGATTGCCGGGGTGTCGGCGAGGTGCCAGATATCGCTGTCGATGTTCAGGGTGCGCAGGAAGGCGCTGCGGGTGTCGCTGCTGGCGAGGTCGTCGTTGCCGGCCCAGACCGCGGCGAACAGCGCCGGGTGGAAGGTTTCGAAGACCCCGGCCTGCTGCGCGGCGACGGCGGCGCGGACCAGCAGGGCGCCCTCGAGCCGCCCCGCGCGAATGGCCTGGAGCAACGCGCCATTGGGTGCGAACGGCACCTGGTACAGCGCCGCCCAGCGCGCGGCATCGATGCCGGAGTAGCGCAGCTTGGGCGGGCAGGCGGGCGAGGGCTGGTTCCCGACCTGCTTCATCACCGCGAGGATGTCGATGGGCAGGTACTCGACCGGGTGGTCCAGGCCGGGCAGGCGGGTGTTGGCGAGGTAGGCGTAGGGGCTGAGGTAGTCGAAGACGGATTGGAGATGCATGGATCTCGTTCCTGTGTCGGGTGGCTGGTGGTGTGGATGTTATTCATCATCCTAAATGGATGTCAATCGACATCCTCATGAGTGGTCACTGGGCGAGGGCTGTGTGTCTGGCAGGAATCCCTGTGGGAGCGGGCGTTGCCCGCGATGAGGCCGGCACTGACAAAGGTGGCGCCCGGGACTACGCCATCGCGGGCAACGCCCG